>NHGO01000038.1 GCA_002172295.1 Gammaproteobacteria bacterium TMED139
TTCGTTATTGAGATTTTCGAATACTGATCTTCTCTTCAGTGGAAATTTTCTGGTAGCCGGAAATTATCACGGATTCAATACTTATGACATTCAGGATCCACAGGCTCCCTTGCTGCTAAGTTCGGTAGTGTGCCCGGGAGGTCAAGGGGATGTATCGTTGGTCGGAAATTTGTTGATTATGTCTGTCCAAGAAACGAGAGGCAGACTTGATTGCGGACTGAGTGGAGTCCCGGAACCAGTCAGTGGTGATAGGATTCAGGGTATCCGCATTTTTGACGTCAGCGACTTTAGTATGCCAGTACAGGTGGGCGCCGTTCAGACGTGCAGAGGGTCGCACACTCACACCGTTGTGGGGCCTCCAGACGAAAATAATAATGCTTATGTCTACGTCTCAGGGACTTCTCGAGTCCGTGATGACGAAGAGTTGGCTGGTTGTTCTGACGATTCACCATTTGAAAACCCAGAGTCTGCTCTGTTCCGCATTGAAGTAATTGAAATTCCAATGGAAAGTCCTGAAGATTCTAGGATAGTTAATCGCCCATTTGTTTTTGCAGATCCGGAGAGTGGCATACTCGCCGGATTATGGGAGGGTGGGGATCATGGTCCAGATACCCAAAGTACGAGAGAGACCAATCAGTGCCATGATATAACTACNTTNCCTGATATAGGTCTCGCAGCGGGAGCTTGTTCAGGTAACGGAATTCTGCTGGANATTTCNGACCCTTCAAACCCTANGCGTGTGGATCAGGTTGTCGACCCNGGNTTTGCTTATTGGCATTCAGCGACCTTCAATAATGAGGGAANCAAAGTTATCTTCACNGATGAATGGGGNGGGGGTGGTAGACCTCGTTGCAGAGCCTCAGATCCTTTAACCTGGGGCGCTGATGCGTTNTATGACATTGTTGATAGTAANTTAGTGTTCAGATCTCATTANAAAATGTCTGCACCACAAACAGATACAGAAAATTGTGTAGCTCATAATGGATCGTTAATTCCAGTTCCCGGGCGAGATATTTTTGCACAAGCTTGGTATCAGGGGGGNTTGTCTATAGTCGACTTCACTGATTCTTCGAATCCAGTTGAGATCGCATATTTTGATCGTGGTCCTTTGGATGAGGAAGAGTTGATAACGGCTGGTTACTGGTCAACTTACTGGTACGGTGGTTATATCTANGCGACTGAAATTGCTCGTGGTTTAGACGTCTTCGCACTGGAACCAAGTGACTATCTAACAGAGAGTGAAATAGCCGCNGCATCTTTGTTGGATGCGAATGTAACGGTGAATGCTCAAACTCAAGAACGGGTGAATTGGCCAACAGTGCCTGTGGTCGCTCGAGCTTACATGGATCAGTTGGAGCGCAGNGACGCGATTGCTGCAGAACAGNTNCAGTTGTTAAGTAGNGCATTAAATCGGGCTGAAAANGAGCTNTCAAATAACTCTAGTTCAGAGGAAGAGCTTACGGACGATTTGGAGGAGCTTTCAGGATTGATGCAAGATCAAGGAAACTCTCGGTCTGGAAAAATAAGAGACAGGTATCTTTTATTAGCAGAAACTCTTGAGGGAATAGCGGATCGTTTGCGTTAACAGGCTTTAACTTAAAAACGATTTTTCTGGAATAGTAAAAGGGCCGTTTCAGCGGCCCTTTTATTTCTGGGTAAAAGGTTTAGCGATTAGACCCGTTTTCAGAAGCTAATCTTTCCTCCGTGCGGTGCCCCGACAAAATATTTGTCATGCCATAGTTGCCTTCATGGCATGCATATTCGTAAATTTTATCTGGAGTCCCGTCGAAAATAATCTCTCGAGTGTAAGATGCTGTATAGTTGCCCGGGTCAGTTGAGGTGAATTGATATTGCAAGGCCGTTTCGCTAATACGAGTCAGTCTTTCGATGTTAACTTTATCCACCGTGCGAGGGCTTGTGCTGCTAGCTTCGGAATAGTTAGTGGTTTCAACTACTAATGTATCTCCCTCCCACCATCCTCGCGAATCGCCATGCCAAAGTTTTACGCTCTCATCCAAATGAGGCTTGGGCACGATTGGCACTATTCGAACGTCGTGAGCCATCTCTTGGATTATAGCGACGGTTTCTGCGGACTGAACAATTTGCCAATAACTATTGTACCCAGATCCCAGCCTAGGCGCCCCGAAAGAAAGGCAACGCTCTCCTAAAGGTCGGTCTTCCCAAGTATCTGCTGGATGCATTCGGCGATGTTCAGCTAAGTCTCTAGAGGCGGCTATAGACGCTTCTGTTCGCGGTGGGAACTTACCGGTCGGAGGGTCCGTAATCTGAGAGGTTCTTCTATGAATCGTTCGCGGCGCCATCCATTGAGAATCGTAGTTTCCAGTGGTAGGGTCATAAGAAGTAATTTCTCCAGCGAAAATTGCTTGAAGAACACCCTCTCCAAACAACGCGTCATCGCCNGCGGACTCAATTTGACCGAGCCTGGAAGTTAAGAATTCAACGTCGTCGTCAGTAAGGAATTCNTTGTCACCNAAGACATCAGGCCTCTCTACGGGGGTGAGAGTGTTGTTTTCCCAAACACCTTGCAAATCAGGGTGTCCATCGATGGTCCGNGGGACTTCATAATTACTGCTGGTTTGTGCCGAGACNTGTGACACAAATACTGCGATCAATGCAGCGCTAAGTATTTTNATTAATTTGTCCATTNAGTGTTACCTGTTGAATTNAGTTATTCATNATCGAACTCTTTGAANTTCNGCNTTATTCTAGCAAGAAAAGNTAAGTTCTATTCACCGGATTTACATTTATTTTTTTCTCATTCCATAATGTAATACACTTCCTAGTAGATTAGTCATTAAATTTTAAAAATATTATTAAAAACAGGGATATAGCTTCAATGAATTTTATCATAAAGTGTTCAGTCTTAGTGCTCGGGTCATTAATTATCGCTTTTTCTGCAGCGGCAGCAGATAGGTGGCCGGCAGAACCCCCAGCGGAGGCACCTGCTGATTGGGGTCCCGTATCAGCTAATTTCGAAGAGATTGATTACCCGTATCCGGTGCAATTCCTGAAGTTACGGCGTTTCGAACAGGATATGAATATGGCTTATATGGATATTGAGCCTACAGGCAGATCTAACGGGCAAACGATATTTTGGCAGCATGGCATGAATTTCTACTCTGAAGCCTACACGCCNACTCTGAAGGCTCTANCTGCNGAAGGTTTTCGAGTATTGGCNGTAGATAGGATTGGTTATGGAAAGTCTTCAAAGCCCGTAATTCCGTATAACTTTAATTTTGTCGCTTCAAACATGAAAGCGTTGCTGGACGAATTAGACATTGACGAAGTGGCTATAGTGGGCCACTCAATGGGTGGGATGGTAGTGAGCAGATTTGCGATGCTCTACCCAGACTTGACGACCCATGTAGCGATGGTTAATCAGATTGGCTTAACCGACCAGCGTCAAAGTAGGCCTTGGAGTGACCCCTATGGAGCTGAGTTAGTGCCAGCAACTTATCGGGGAATATTGTCTGGGCATCGCCGCTATTTCCCAGAGGCATGGCCACCGGCTCATTTGGAATTTGTCAGAAGGCAGTATGGGCAAACATTGAGCAGTGAGTGGCCTCGGTTGACCATGGTGAGGCGCCTTCAAGGAGGCATGCTATATAACGATCCTGTGGTCTATGACTGGCAGCATATCTCTACTAAGGCCTTGGTCATTGGGGGGGAAGAAGATGGGCTGGTACCTGATTTTCCACCTTTAGCCGAAAATGTGGCCAACCAGTTACAGAATTCCTCATTACTTTTATACCCTGGCATAGGACACGCGCCTCAGATTGAAATTCCAGATCAATTTCACACAGATCTGATTCGTTTTCTGAAATCAGACCCAAATGAACCNGCCAGTGACTGGCAATAAGAGGGGCTTTAGAAGATAAGGGATCCCTGTTTTGAGGANGCACTAATGAAATTCAACGTCAAGATCTTATTAGTTTTACTTAGCTCAATAATTTCCCTATGGCCGGCGTGGTTGTTCGCACAAGTCACTCTTGGAACGGAGAACGGTGAGTGGCGCTACATAGGTGGCACGATTGGTCACACTAGGTACTCTCCGCTCAATCAAATTAACGCCACTAACTTCAATGATTTGGAACAAGCTTGGATATGGCGGACTGATAATTATGGCCCCAATGTTGATTATTTCTCCCGTTCAACGCCGATCTACGTAGACGGTATTCTGTATACGGTTGCTACACCAAGGCGCCAAGTGATAGCCATGGATCCTGCGACAGGTGAAACCTTGTGGACCTTTAGGGAACCTGAAACGATTCGCCATCAACGCTCCCCCCGACAGGCTTATGGTAAGGGGGTTACTTACGGAGAGATTGATGGGCGAGGAGTAATTTATATTACGACACCTGGATTCTTTTTATGGGCACTGGATGCTAAGACGGGGCGGCCTCTTGAGAATTGGGGTGGCGCTTTCCCAGTCGGTGGGTTTCCAGAGACAGGTGTCATCGATCTTATTCCATACCTGGTTGAAGATTGGGGGCCTTGGCAAGACTATTTGGTTGCCGGCGGTGAATATGATCCTGATTATGGTATCCCTCGTGAGTTAGGAATGGTAACCGCTTCAGCTCCTCCAATCATAGTTAATGGGGTGTTGGTTGCATTAGTTGGACATCAACCTAGTTACGGTCAAACCCGTATAGAGAACGTCCCTGGGGATATTATGGGGTTCGATATGGCTACTGGGGAGAATCTCTGGAAGTTCCATGTGATTCCGAGGCCTGGTGAAGTGGGTCATGAGACCTGGCATAACGATGCTTGGCAGTTCTCCGGAGATATGTCGACCTGGGCACCAGCCTCTGCGGATCCAGAATTGGGTTTGGTGTATTTGGTGACCAATGCATCGACCGTCCAAGCCTACGCGGGACATCGTCCCGGGGATAATTTGTTTGGAGGAAGTTTGTTGGCGATTGATGTTCAAACTGGTGAGCGACGTTGGCATTTTCAGATCCATCGCAGCGATCAGTGGAACTATGATTTACCAACACCACCACTTCTCATGGATCTTACAGTCGATGGACAGCAGATTCCGGCAGCGATACAGAATACAAAGCAGGGATTGGTGTTCGCCTTTAATCGGGAAACAGGTGAGCCGATTTGGCCGATTGAAGACAGACCCGTTATTCAGACGGAGGTGCCAGGAAATTATACAGCTGCGACACAGCCTTTTCCGACCTGGCCAGAGCCTGTCGATTTGATAGCGCATGACGGGATTACTGAGGAGTTTGTGATCGATTTTACACCGGAATTAAAAGAGCAGGCGTTGACGATTCTTAACGGGTATCGGGTTGGCGGCTTGTATGTTCCATCCCTACCAAATA
Source organism: Gammaproteobacteria bacterium TMED139 (assembly GCA_002172295.1). GTDB lineage: Bacteria > Pseudomonadota > Gammaproteobacteria > Pseudomonadales > Pseudohongiellaceae > UBA9145. The sequence continues at coordinate 5,352 of NHGO01000038.1, forward strand.
CCTATGAGGGCGAGTACATTAATAATGTGGGTTGCCTCGCGGGGGGGAACATCATAAACCATCCACCGGCGGCGGATCCATTCACTGGCATGATGTTCAATTCTCACCGGCGTAATTGTTTTGCGCCAGGGTTTATGCGACCTACTAACGGGGTTGACCGCGATAACCCTAATTATCCNGAGCCGGGAGAAGGCGGCGCCACTCCTAATAGTACGCCGACAACAGGAAAAACCGTCGTTGCCTGGTTACCTGGCGGAGGTGGAGGTCTTCCGACCCTTGATGGTTTGCCCATTTACAAGCGGATGAATAATCAACTTACGGCTTATCAAATGAATTCTGGGAATAAGAGTTGGTCGTTGCCTGTTGGGGAAAGTCCGGATGAATATGAAAATCATCCTTTACTTGAAGGTGTTGATGTTCCTAACACAGGCGGCACCGGTTGGTCTATTCAGATGGTAGCTGGAGATTTGTTGGTGCAAACGAGAGCTTTGAGTGAGGGTATGGCTCAAATAGAGCCGGATGGCCCACTTACGTTGAATGCGCGTAACAAGATGAGTGGTGAGATTGTGGGCTCGGTACCTCTGCCCGCTCCTGGGCAGTACGGTATGATGACTTATATGCACAGGGGTAAACAATATATCGTGGTCCAGATTGGTAGCTCTCGGACGGATTATCCTGGAGCTCTTGTTGCATACCGCTTGCCAGATTAGACGAAGGAATTTTGTAGATTATTGAAGGGGGTCCAAATCGTGTCTTGTTATCGCATAACGACAAGCGTCTTTATTTACTGCTTTTTAACTATTGTTGTTCATCAAGCCTTAGCTCAGGATAGAAGCTCTGTTGTGCAGTTTGATGCGGTTACAGCTGCAGAACTTGTCGACCCTGTTGATGAAGACTGGTTAATTTGGAGGAGGACCTATGATGCGCAAGGTTACAGTCCTCTCGACCAGGTCAATAAAAATAATATTAAGGACCTAAAAGAAGCTTGGAGAATACCTCTGCTTGAGGGGCCGAATATGGCGACCCCGCTAGTACATGATGGTGTGATGTTTTTGGCGAGTACTCAAGATACTGTTCTTGCTCTTGATGCTATTAGTGGTAAGCAACTATGGAAATACGAGCATCGACCAACTGGGTTTATAAGTCCTAAAATTGGTTTAGCATTACACGGTAATAAAGTCATCGTCCCAACTCAGAATATGCAGTTGGTTGCGCTGGACGCAAGCACAGGCAAGGTCATTTGGACACACGAGATTGAGACGCCGGAGCATGAGCAACCGTTAAGGCTGCCATATTCGCTTCGCGGTGCCCCTTTGGTGGCAAACGGAATGGTCTTGCAGGGCGTCACCGCCACTATGATTCCAGAGGGTGGCTTCATCGTTGGTCTCGATCTTGAATCAGGAGAGGAGGTTTGGCGTTTTCACAGTATTGCTCGACCGGATGAACCCGGAGGAAATACCTGGAATAATTTGGCTCTAAAGGATCGAAGTGGGGGCTCAGTTTGGGTGCCCGCTAGTTATGACGCGGAGCTCGATTTGGCTTATTACGGCACGGCTCCAACCTATGATACTGCTCCGCTACTCCATTCTTTGAATATGGAAGGGGTTAGTAACGAAGCGTTATATACTAATGCGACTATCGCCTTGCGTCCTAAAACTGGTGAACTAGCCTGGTTCTTTCAGCACATGCCTAACGATCAGTGGGATCTCGATTGGGTTTTTGAGAGACAACTAATTAAGTTAGAGGTTAACGGTACGTTACGGAAGGTAGTTTTGACTGCAGGTAAAATGGCCCTTTATGATGTTCTTGATGCGGCAACGGGTGAGTATCTGAACTCGTTTGATGTGGGTTTTCAGAATATAGTTACCGCTGTCGATCCCAAAACTGGGGATAAATCAATCAACCCCAGAGCGATACCGAATGCTGAGGATGCAAACCTGCTCTGCCCAATGGCTAATGCAGGGCGAAATTGGCCTTCAGCCTCAATCAACCCCAATAGTAAAACGCTGTACTTGCCGCTATCTGAGGTCTGCATGATGTTTGGGCCTACGAGCAATACACGGACTTTGTTATCTACAGGGGTCGCGATTAAGGCTCAACCAAGCGCCGATAGTGACGGAAAGTTTGGGCGTGTTCAGGCGATTAATATAGAGAACGGCGAAATGCTGTGGGATTTTAGAGAGGTGGTGCCGCCTGTTTCAGCGGCCTTGTCAACAGCTGGTGGGCTGCTGTTTTTTGGCACATTGGATAATCGATTTGTAGCGCTTGATGAGGTCAACGGGAATGTGCTCTGGGAGGATGATCTCGCTGATATTCCAGCCTCTTTCCCGATTAGTTATGGGGTCGATGGCAAGCAATACATTGCTGTCGTCATNGGCCAACCCAGCGTTTATCACGCTACGTCCCTGATGTCCTATGTGAACGAATTNCTCGGTGATCAAAGCCCTTTGATCGACGTTCAGCGGAGTGGGCCTGCGTTGGTCGTGTATGCCCTTGATTAATTTTNTTTGCGTATACGCGCTGCCCTACTGAGGGATAAATTGTCTTTGTACAATATGGTCTGGATCTGAATCAGATCTAGGCACCAATTTTTGTGGCCGTCCAGCTTGGTTGTCTGTTCCATAAAGATTTCCATCGCCATCGACTCCCAATGAATGCATTTCTATCCAGAAATCCGGCCCTTCTGTAGGTAGGGGCCAAGTGTATTCTCTAGAACCATCAAGATTGAATTGTACAATCTTTGGCGGATTTAAATCCGTAACCCAAGCGCTGTCATTGCCTACCCATATATCGAGAGGCAAACCCAGATCTTCCCAAGTGGTGACATACTCATATTTTGGATACTCTTCTGAATCTCGTCTCGCTGTTTGTTGGAAAATTTTAACATTTCTGGCGTCGCGATCTAACGCATACAGATGTTCATCAGGACCCATTGCCAAACTATGTATAGAGGTGAACTGATGCGGCTCTTCTCCTGGTTCGCCGAACTCCGAGTGGTAAGATCCATTCGCATTGCGAACTACTATCCGTCGATTATTGCCCAGGCCGTCTGCCACCAGAAATTTACCATCGGGCAGAAATGCCAAGTCTTGCGGCATGTGATAATGAGTTTCGTCATTTCCAGGTACGTTCTTCTCGCCAAGTGTCATTAGGAGTCTTTCGCCATCGTTTGAAAAGACATAGATAATATGTCCCGTCTCGTCTATCACCCACACTCGTTTCTCGGGGTCATATGGACTTTGCGTAAGTCGATGAGGCCCAGGACCATCTGTACCCATAAACAAGTTATCCCATTGATCCCAAACTTCTTGGACGTTTCCATTACGGTCAACTATATAGATACAGTTGCGCCAGACTCTACCCCGTCCTCGTAAAACGTTCCACCCTAACGACCCTGCAAAGGTGGTATATTCGGGCGGGAGGGGATCAGGTAATTCAGTTTCGCCTCTCTGTAAAAAAAAGATGCGGTCCGTTGATTCCACAAAAACTGAGGAGTTTCCACCCCAGGTGAAGCCGTCTTGTGCAAAGGGTTTCATCCATGTTTCAGTCGTAAAGTCGTATGGACTGGGACCTATAACTCCGGTGTCTTGAGCTTGCGCCGAAGCAGCTAGAGCGCAAATCAAGGAGATAAGAGTAAGTTTCATATTTTTCATGAGAATCACCTTCGCGTATCGCATTTTTTAAGCAGCGTTTTGGACTTTTGTGAAGTCAGTATAGGTTAGCGTAACAACTAGCGGGTAAATTACCACAATTTATTGCAAACTTCGCCTCAAATACACTAGCTGGAAGTTCATCATTTTTCATTTTTTTCGATATAGATTATCATAGCTGCATGTTATTACGTCGAATTTTCCCGTTTCTCTGCATATGGTGTTTCGCCACTCAATCAACCTATTCGCAAGACCAATCCTTCGCTAATTGGCTTCAAGAACTTCGCGATGAGGCGGTTTTGCTTGGCCTAAGTCCGTCAACACTTGCTGTGCTAGATCAGTTAGAGGCGCCGCTGGATCGCGTGCTCGAATTGGATAATAGTCAACCAGAATTTGTACAGACCTTTTCCCGTTACGTGTCTCTTAGAGTAACTCCGAATCAAATTAGTCGGGGAATAAGTTTAATGCAAGAGCACAAAGATCTCTTAGCGGAGGTCCGGCAAATATATGGAGTACAGCCCCACTATTTAATCGCGTTTTGGGCTGTGGAAAGCAATTATGGTCGAAATACGGGAGGGTTTTCAGTTTTGCAGGCCTTAGCTACTCTCGCGTATGATCCAAGGCGCGCGGAGTTCTTTCGAGATCAGTTAATAATCGCCCTGCAAATTCTAGATGCAGGGCATATCGCTCCCGAGGATATGAGTGGTTCTTGGGCTGGCGCGATGGGGCAGCTTCAATTTATGCCAAATATATTTTCGCGTTATGGGGTAGATGGGGATAATGATGGGAGGGTTGATATTTGGAATAGCTTGCCGGATATCTTCCATTCTGCTGCGAATTTCCTGGCCCAGTCTGGCTGGCGCGGCGATGAGCGTTGGGGAAGAGAGGTTATGTTACCCTCCAACTTCGATTTTGCCCTCTCTGGGACTCGTGTGAGAAAGCCTTTAGAGGATTGGCGGGAGCTAGGTGTACTGCAAGTGAATGGTAATTCAATTCCGTTAGCGAATATGAATGCTTCCGTTGTTCTGCCAGCTGGCGCGACTGGGCCGGCTTTTCTTGTTTACAATAATTTTCGAACAACAATGATCTACAATCCATCGACTTTTTATGCTTTGACCGTGGGTCATCTCGCTGATCGTTATAATGGGGCTGAGCCATTTCAGCGTATGCGAGATGATGAACAAGCGATAAGTGTCGCCGAAGTGCGTGAATTACAGGAATTACTTAATAGTCTTGGTTTCAGCTCCGGCACGCCAGACGGCAGAGTTGGTCGACAAACTAGATCAGCAATACGAGCGTATCAAGAGAGGCAGAACTTGCCGACTGATGGCTACGCCTCGAGGCAACTTCTTGAAGCGGTGCGAGCGCTGCGCTAGGTAATTNAATTTAAGCTTTAAGAAATGTTTGTNTTNTATAGACCTTGACCTCTCGAGACATGAAGACATTGTGATGAATTCTTTAGACAGTAACTTNGTTCCCCACTCGGAATTAGAAAACTTCCGCCGTGTTGCTTTNATTACTNTAGCGGCAGTCTACTTCCTGATTGCTGTAGGTGCGGGCGTTAGAGCTTCTGGCGCCGGCATGGGATGTCCAGATTGGCCGACATGCTTCGGGCAATGGGTGCCCCCAACGAGTGAATCTGACTTACCTAGAAATTATCAAGAAATTTACGCTGACCTTGGCTATGCTGACACGCGTTTTAATGTCGTGAAGACTTGGACGGAATATGTAAATAGGCTTATTGGAGTGAGCATCGGGTTGTTAATTTTCACAACTGCGCTATTTTCTTGGCGATTGCGGCGCTACGATCGCTCTATCTTTTTTGCGTCTCTAACAGCTTTTTTGATGGTNGGATTTCAAGGATGGCTCGGGTCGAAAGTGGTGAGCTCTAATTTACAACCCGGTATGATAACTGTCCATATGCTAGTTGCCTTAGCAATAGTGGGGACTCTGCTTTTTGTGCTCGCTCAAGCACGACGGAATATAATGGTGAAACAACCGGTAACAGCGATAGATTTGCGAGTGAAGANATGGCTCCTAATAGTTCTTGCATTGTCAGTTTTGCAAATAGCGATGGGNACTCAGGTGCGCGAAATGACCGACTTGATAAGAGACTCTCAAGGNGAGGGCGCGCGTTCATCGTGGATNGAATTTATGCCTTGGTTTTTTTATGTACATCGTTCTTTTTCGGCTCTTTTGCTCTTTGCTAATTTATGGTTAGCAAAACTATTAGTGTCCTCGGTCGGATGGGTGCACAGTTTGACGCGGCTTACTTTTCTCATGATCAGCGTTATCTGTCTTTCGGTGCTGTCTGGAGCAACTCTCGGGCATTTTGGAATGCCAGCATTTGTCCAACCAACACATTTAGTGGCTGCAGCAATGCTTTTTGGCTTACAGTTCTTAATATGGATAAGTTTCAGACACGCGGAAGCAAATTCTCCGGAACTAAGAATTAAACAAGCTAAACTTGCCTAGAATAATTACTTCAAATGCCTTAGCCTATCTATTGTATTAAAACGTTTTCAAGTATCAAGTAAGAAACTTAATCATAATGGGTAGTAAAGAATTCGATATTGTCATTTTTGGCGCCACTAGTTTTGTCGGCCAAATATTGTCTAGATATTTTGTAAATGATTGCAATGAGCCAGATCTGAAATGGGCACTAGCTGGTAGGTCTCAAAATAAGTTAAGAGAACTGAAATCAGATTTGGGTCATCAGGCTAATGCAGTTCCTATCTTTGTGGCTGATTCTTTTGACGAAATTGCTTTGAAGAATCTTTGTGCCCGAACGTCGCTCGTTATATCAACAGTAGGTCCATATGCTCTTTATGGGGACACCCTGTTAAGGGTCTGCGCTCAATCAGGAACAGATTATTGTGATTTGACCGGCGAGCCTCTTTGGATCAGGCGGATGATGTCTTCCTATGAGGAAGATGCTAAGAGGTCTGGAGCCCGAATAGTTAACTCGTGTGGTTTTGATTCAATTCCCTCTGATTTGGGTGTGAAATTTTTGCAAAACAAAGCTTTTGAAAAATTTGGAACAAGGTGTGACAAGGTTAGGCTGCGTGTTAAAGGCATACGCGGTAGCGCTTCGGGCGGAACGATCGCAAGTGGCGTAAATACCTTCCAGCAAGCGGCAAAGGATCATGAATTGAGACGTGAGCTTAAAGACCCTTATTCGCTTTGCCCGCAAGGCCACCGTAATATGGTTAGGCAGGATGAAATTAATGTAGTTTACGATAAGGAATTCAAATCTTGGGTCGGCCCATTTGTTATGGCCGCTATAAATACTAGGATCGTGCTCCGCTCCAATGCCATTTCTAACTCCCCGTATGCTGAGCAGTTTAGGTATGACGAAGGTTGGCTCACAGGTGATGGAGGTAAAGGGCAAAAAAGAGCAAAGCGACTGTTGCGTTATTTAAGAGCAGCAACGGTATTGATTTCGATAACTCCAATAAGAGTCTTCTTTACTCGATTTGTTCTGCCGAGACCTGGTGATGGGCCTTCGTTGGATGAGCAAATTTCCGGTTTCTATGATTTCAGGCTACTGGGTCGCACTTCACATGGCGATGAGATACGAGTTAAGGTGATGGGAGATCGGGATCCGGGTTATGGATCAACGGCTAAGATGCTCGGTCAAGCTGGTATTAGTCTTGTTAAAGATATTAGCAAAGAGTCGGTACCAGGTGGGTTCTGGACTCCAGCTACGGTTTTTAATGATGAGTTCATCGAAAGGCTTAGAACGAATGCAGGTATGTCTTTTGAGGTGCTTTCAACTATTCGAGGGTAGCTGTTTATAAAGAGTGCTCACCTCAAGTTGAGGTTTCTTGTAAAAATTTCAATCCACAAATGCTTTTAAAAGTAACCACTCAATTAATTCGTAATTTAAATTAACTCTCAGTCGTTACTTAGTCAATGTGCACTCAAACACAACGGGCTTTTAGAGCTGACAAGTCGCTTCTGACTTAAAGACGTAAAATTGTTTGCAGGTAAAAATAATGGCTGTCCCCTTTGTTAACAATGTCCATATACGGACCTGCGTCGANCCAAATATAACCGCCATCAATAGTGAGCCGGTTAGGCAGAATATTCCAACGAACTCGGGTTTCAAGCTGATTACCTAAATAATCCTCGCCAAGATTTCCTGGGTGGCGATAACGGGTTGTTCGCCAACCTTGAGCCTTCTCTGCAAGCGACGGACGCTGCCATCTGACATAGGCATCCACATTAGCTGTCGGCTGAAGATTTAACATGAGCCCTGGAGAGCTTGTGTTAACTCGTTGAAAGGCCCGAAAAAGTCCTGTGGGCCCAAAATCTGGACGGGGAACCCCGAACATATGGTCCAATTCACCAGATTTATTATCCAGAGGGTCTTTGTCGCCACTACCGTAGTGATACAAGAAACTCAAGCGGGGTTGCCAGCTAGTCTCGAAGCTATAACCCAAGGACAAATGAAAGTATCTTGCCTTATGGTCAAGTGGCTGAGAGGCGGCGTCTAGTGCCGGCGCGTCTCCGAATTGATAAACGGCCTCAATATCATAGTGCCAAAGATTGGGGTTGGGGTTTCGAAATAAGCGAGCCCCAGTGGTGAGTACGTCAAAGCGTTGGTTTGCTGGTTGGTCGCGTCTTTCATCAGCCCCTAAGAGATAGAGTTGCAACGAGTCTGTTTGGGCGGTTAGTTGAGTTGTGAAATATGCGCCCCAGAATAAATCATCGGATTGCTTATCGAGGCGCGGGTCGTTGTCGATCCAGTCGCCAGAAACGCGCCTTTTAGTAGGGCGAGTGTAGAACAGCTCCATTGATGAGGAGCCATTTTCGAGCCTTGCTTGTACACCGGCAAATGAGTTGATGGTATTGCGAAAACGATTACGTGCGACGAAGCGGCGACTTCCCTGATCCATCGTGAAGCGACCAATTCTAATAAATCCTTTGTCACCCTCGCTGAGCACGCTGGAAAAAGGCAGCGTTAAATTCGCCTGCAAGATATCCAATGGATTATTTGTGAAGCTGTCTAAAGGAGTGCCACTGTCTACCAAGTAGGTGCGCATATCAGCAAACTCTGCCGTTACTGAGAAGCTTTCGGATGTGGCTTCTGCCTTGAGTAAGTTGCGCATTTCAAAACCTTGGTCACTACCGCTGAGACCGGCGCGAAATTGCCCGTCTAAATGCTGCATTCTGCTCTGTTGTTCAAAGTTTAATGATAACCAGTCGGGCAGATGCGACTTTGGTTGGGCGTTAATGGGTATGGCAGCTAAAACTGAGCTCGTAGCTAAAAGTAAGGTAATAAAGCGCATTAAAGGGCCGCCCATTTCTTATTAGCGCCATGTAGAACATTACCTTGAAGGTCTTCAAAGCAAACCCTATATAGTGCATAAAAACCAAAACTCGAGACTGTTTCGAATGATTTGGTGGCGCGACGAGGTTGTTCCGCCCAAAGATTAGTGGTGTTCGCTAGAAACGAAATTAGCTTTGCTGGGAGTAGAAATGCTGTCATTGGTAAATTCGACCACATCGTGTATCAGTGCTATTTATACCATTAAATGAGTACATTCCAAAACCAGTAATCTGGATTCGTATTTAATTGCATGTCGGCTTATTTTGTGCTCTGCTCGCCGAATTATGGGCAATTTGACCTTAATTTTTGCAGAAGAAATTTAAAGAAGGTTTATACTTAGGATCTACTTCTACTGCATAATAATGCGTTTAGCACTCTCTATAGGTTTAAGCAGCTATGATAAATTCGACCGCCGCCCCATTAGGGGGTTGTTAAACAACAAAGGTAGCAAAAGTGATTAATCCATTATTACTNTTTACGGCTCAGATCGTTTCTATTTTTTCGGTATTGCTTCTAGCGCTGGGCTATCTTAAGGCTGCTCCAGGCTCGCCGAGTTCGAGAGTTTTTTTGATAATGGCAGTNTTTGTTGTCTTTTATCTGCTCAGAAGTATGACGGCGAGCCATATTGAGCCGCAGTTTCAGTTAGATTTAATCAATTTTCTACCTTTGATTAATTTTGGCACAAGCGCAATTTCTGGTTTATTCATGATTTATTGTTTTCTTATTTTTCAAGAAGGTGAAAGGTTTCCTACTCCTTTGGGGATAGCTTTTGCTATACAGGTATTTACTGACTTCTTGCTGAATTCTATGGAGAGGATAGAAGATCCGTTTGCCGCGTCTATTCTCTTTAATTGGTCAGTTGTTCTTATGGATGTACTTCAACTCATATTTGTTGGGTTTGCAATTTATTGGACATTGAAGGGATGGCGGGCAGACCTGGTAGCTGATCGAAGAGTTCTTCGGTGGTTTATTATCGGNGTCCAAGGCACCCTGATTTTCGTTATTGTCTTTGTAGAAAATTTCCTGTTAGACGGCGGTTATGAAAGTAATGCGTATGAGCAGGCGCTGATAGTGTTTTCTATAGCGCTCTTAACCCTTTGCATGCTCGCGACCACTCTTCGGTTTGACTCTGTTTCTTTGAGCAATGTTATCCGAAAGGTGACAGAGCCAGTTTCTGTCCTAGGTGAGTCGACTTATAGTATTGATGAAGCTGGGTTCAGAGACGTTTTTGAAAAAGAAAAAGTCTATAGGGAAGCAGGTTTAACAATATCGACATTGGCAAAAACGCTTAATTTACCAGAGTACAGGTTACGGGCTTTTATCCATAAACAACTTGGATTCAGAAACTTCAATGCTATGCTACATGAATACCGTGTTGAAGATGCTAGCGTTCTTCTTGGTGATAGCGAAAATGCCAATGTCCCGGTATTAACGATTGCCCTTTCCGTCGGTTATCAATCTATAACGCCTTTTAATAATGCGTTTCGGAAAATTAAGGGTGTCACTCCTTCTGAATACCGCAAACAGCAAAGAAGACGTTGAAAATCTAGAGAAGAGTTACAAGCAGGAAGATGGGATGGCTAGATTTTAGGCGGCGCCTTGGTTATTCTTATAAAAAATTAGAACGCATTGATGCCGAGCTCAGNTTTTTCTTTGCAAAACCAAAGTGGGCTAAGAATGGTTTGATAGTTTTGGAGGTTTTTGAGTGAACGAGCTTATCTACAATTTTGCAGTATGGTTGGACGATACCGCTTATAGCGCCATGCTGCATGAGTCGTATTACATGTATAACTGGGTTGAATCTACGCACGTTCTGACGCTCATGATTAGTCTTGGTATGTTGTTTCTAATTGATTTAAGAATGCTTGGATATGCTTTCCCCGACGTGCCAGCTTCCAAGATCGCAGAGCGCTTAAATGTGCCTATGCTTATTGGTTTCTCGGTAATGTTCGTGACTGGAATCCTTCTGTTTTATGCAGTACCAGTTCGGAGTTCACAAAGTCTATGGTTTCGTATCAAATTAGTATTATTAGTGGCATGCGCCGTTAATGCATATCTCTTTCACAGAAGAATGAGCGACTCTGTATCAACGTGGGATGGCGATGCGAAAGCGCCCGATCGCATCAGGTTAGGCGCGTGGCTGTCACTTGGGTTTTGGTCGATCGTAGTTATATGTGGAAGATTCATCGCTTATGATTGGATGGATTGTATCAGGGACCAGCCTGCTTTCATTGAATTTTTGGCAGGTTGCATAGAAGGTCAGACTCGTTTCTAATTTAACAGCTATCTAAAAGNACAGGATATACTGCGATGCTCACTTCAATATTGGGNCCCTACACGAGAACTATTCTTACAGGCGTTATCATATGGATAACTGTTGTTTTCTGTTTTACGCTAATGTCCAACGCTTATGTTGGAATATTTCCGTTCTTTGAGTGGATGGAAACTACTTGGTTTGGANTAATAGGGAAAACATGGGGTGCCGCTTTTGCGTTTGTGCAAACCATTCANCTCTTAAGCCTTGCNTTATTAGGAGGCGCGGTTCTTGCGGCAGAGGGNCGCATACTNGGGCTTCTTCTCACAGATGTATCGGCGCAAATTNTTATCGAGCGGTGTCACGTATTGTTNGTCTGGGCNTTGGTGCTGTTAATTTCAACCGGTGTATTTATGGCCTGCGGAGTCGCATTGAAAGTTTATTACTTNCCTGTCTTTTGGTACAAAATGTTGGCACTGGGCACTGGAATTTTGTTTCACTTTTATNTCAGGAAGCCACTATTCAGATTTGATTTACAACAAATCAATCCGATTGTTGTGAAGATGACTGCTATCGCATCGATTCTNGTCTGGTTTATGGTGGCTGCTACTGGGCGTTGGATTGGCTTTAGTGGTTAATGTTTAGAGCTAAGATAGTATTAATGAGAAGTAAACATGATTGAGTCTAAAAATACAGATTACCAGGAACAAACCGAACACGAACATTTGAAAGATTCGCAAAATTCTGCATTCTTGGCCGCGGCAACAATTATTTTATTCTCTGGAGTCTACTGGGCGATCCAAATTGAATCGGTGAAAGAA
>NHGO01000039.1 GCA_002172295.1 Gammaproteobacteria bacterium TMED139
CATTTTGTTTCTTTTGAGGAGCAACAGAACCTCTGGCGATCAGATAACCGACTTGATATGAGCGAGTTTGCCGACGATGCTCGCGATAGAGGAACACTCGTAATAGATTTAGTGAGAAGCTCACGGCTATCAGAACATCAAGATCAATCGTTGCTTGATAGTCTTACAAGGAAGCTGTCTCTTGAACGATACCTTGACGAGGGCATTCGGTTTCTCTCTTCCGGTCAAATTAGGAGAGTACTCATAGCGAGAGCACTATATGCATCTCACATGTCTGTACCACAGCTGTTGATTCTTGATGATCCTCTTGAGAGTATCGATATTGAATCGCAATCAAAGATAAGGGATACAATCGCCGAATTTTCGGGTCAGTTTACGAGCATTCAGTTATGCAGGCGTCCTCAAGATCTTCTGTCTAATATTACCCACATGGCTGTTTTACAGGACCTTGAGTTGGTCGAGCAGGGGGAGCATGACCGAGTCCGGGCATCGGAAGCCTATTTGCAAAATACAGAAAAAAAACCTCAATTACCCAGCGAGTTACCCTGTTTCGTTTTTGAGAGTGGCCCTCTTGAAACGAAAGAACCGCTTATAGAGCTGAATAACATCCACGCGAGTTATGGAGCTTTGCAGATATTGAAAGACTTCAGCTGGAAAATGATGCCTGACGACCATGTGCTGATAGAGGGACCAAACGGTTGCGGGAAATCAACATTGTTGAGTTTCATAGATGGGGATAATCATAAAGCTTATGGTCAGGATGTTGTCTTGTTTGGAAAAAGGAAGGGCACAGGGGAAACAATTTGGGAGTTGAAATCTAAATTCGGAGTGGTCTCCAACGAATTACATAATAAATATCTCAAGGGATGGAGAGTCCTTGACGTGGTGGTATCAGGTTTTTTTGATTCAGTTGGACTTTATGATGAAAGCGGCGCTACCGAAAAAGAAATAGCGAGTGAATGGTTGGAGACACTCGGGATAGAGTCACTTTGCAAAAACTACTATCAAGAGATTTCTTTCGGGCAACAGCGACTGGTATTGCTGGCCAGAGCAATGGTTAAAAGTCCGAAAGTCTTAATATTGGATGAGCCCTGTGTTGGTTTAGATAACTACTATCGTGCGCTGATTTTTGGAGTCCTTGATCTCATTTCAAAGCAGACTCCAACTCGCATGATATATGTAAGCCATACTAAAGATGAGAGGCCTAGTTGCATCAACGTCCGATTAAGCTTTATTCCGCATGGTGCCGGACCCAGTAAGATAAACGTAGAACGAATCTAATATATTGGGCGTAGATTAAAAAGAATGTGTCTACTTTGATAAATTCATTATTTACCTGTCCAATGGGGTGTACGTTTCTCTAAATAAGCTTTGCGCGCCTCCTTGCTATCAGCGCTATCGAACTCGGCCGAGAGAGCTTTTACCGCTTTTTCCGGAACCTCAGTAAAGTCCAAATCTTCCATCTGATATAACAGCTCTCTTGTCCTTTTTATTGCAAGAGGTGACATCATAGAAATCTTATGGGCTAGCTTGGTAGTCTCAGGAATGAGTATCTCAGCTGGAACCGCTTTTGTAATTAGTCCTATCTCTGCAGCTTCCTTAGCGGATATTACTTTTCCTGTAAAAATTAATTCTGCTGCTCTCATTCGGCCAATTAGTCTTTGCAGGAACCAGACGTGCATGCCTGGTGGGGCTGCTAAATTGGGTACACCGGGGTATCCAAAATCTGAGTCGTCAGCGGCGATAATCATGTCACAAGCAAACGCTAACGTGCATGCGCCTTCCCGAGCATAGCCATGCACCGCGGCAATAATGGGCTTTGATAGGGCTCTTGTAATTTCCATCGTGCGGATATAGAACAGCTTAAGAAATTGCTCCATGTCCTTTGCACTAAATTCTTTGATATATTTAAGGTCGACACCGCCGGAAAGACCTCTGCCTGCACCCGACAAGATGATCACTCGTACTTCCGGATCCGATCCTGCGCGCATGAGTGCATTGTGATAATCAAGCGTCATATCCCTTGTGATGAGGTTGGCCGGTGGAGAATCTAGTGTGATTGAGGCGATTCGCTTTTTAACCGAATATTTCAAAGTTTGGTAGTTTGGTTCTGACATCTTTTTTTGTTTGAGCGAATCCTATATTGTGTTCTTTTGATAATTCTTGGACAATTTGGTGCATAAATAATATCTAACTTCGCAGACGGAATAAAATCATGAAATTAAGTTTTACCGCTTTAGCTATCGGATTGACCTTAAGTGGTTCCATTCTAAGTGCTGATTCTCGACCAGAGCCTCTGGCAGATCCAATACCTGAAAAAATAAAGATGGGTGAAATTANCGTAGCGTTGGATAATTTTGTGAGAGTTCCAGAGACCGAAGAGTCGGCCAGTCCGGTTCAGACAAACTCAGCTTACGCTCGAATTCAGTATATGACACCGCTACCAGATAATTCTAGTCGACTAGTCATTAATGACCTTCGAGGCATTCTTTATCTGACAGATGAAACCGGAAGTCCGCCGGTTGTCTATTTGGATTTGAGAAATGAAGATGTAGAATTTGATGATTCTACTTTCCCAAACGAAACTGGCCTTGCGGGCGTCGCCTTCCATCCAGATTTTTCTAAACTAGGCGAACCTGGTTACGGAAAATTTTATACTGCCTATAGTGTTCCATCAGATACAGGTGTTGCTAATTATTTAGACAGTGATGCTGATAATCACGAAAGTGTGATCAGAGAATGGACGTCGTCTGACCCCAATGCAAGTGTCTTTTCTGGGACGTCTCGTGAGATCTTTCGTATGGGACAATTCGATCAAAACCATAATATAGGCACGCTAGCATTTAATCCGGCAAGCGCTGGTTCAAGTGATTATGGAATGCTCTACGCTAGCTTTGGAGATGGGGGTGGCGCTAATGATCCTCACGAGTTTGGACAGTCAACCAGTGAACCCATGTCGAGCATCATGAGGATTGATCCGTTAGGGGGGGATAGCACTTCTGAGTATGGCATTCCTACCGATAACCCTTTCGTCGGAGACAGCAACTTTGCTCCAGAAATCTGGGCCTATGGCTTGCGACATCCACAAGCATTTTCTTTTGATGTTGATGGCACTATGTATATTTGCGACATAGGTCAGACACAAATAGAGGAAGTGAATATCGGGCGTGCGGGAGCAAATTACGGCTGGAGAGTTAGAGAGGGAACTTTTGCCACCGCATTTGGTATTGGGGGAGTGCGGCCCAACCCTGTCTATCCAAGACCTATTGACGAAACGCCTTTCACTTATCCTGTCGCCCAATTCGATCATGACGAAGGTAATGCAATTAGCAGTGGTTTCGTTTACCGAGGATCTTCAATCCCTGAGTTGCGAGGGAAATTTGTTTTCACCGATATGGTCACTGGCAGGATTTTTTATATCGATACAGAAAATTTAGTTCCCGATGAACCATCTACCATACTCGAGCTTCGTGTTGAATTTTTTGGTCAAGAGCGAAATGTGGCCGATGCTCTTGGTTTTCCAAACACGTACTCCCGTGGAAACCGAGCGGGATTAAGGTTGGGTATTGATTCAGAAGGAGAGCTATATCTTCTGACTAAGGGGGATGGAAGAGTTCGCAAAATGGCGCCGTCAACATAGCGGAATATTCATGAAAAATTGGTTAATTCTTTTTATAGCTATTCTGTCAGAGACAATTGCTACGACGGCGTTGAAAGCAAGTGAGGGGTTTACGGTCTTATTGCCGTCAATAATAGTAGTGATTGGATACTGTTTATCTTTCTACTTTCTGTCACTTACGTTGAGAACAATTCCAGTGGGAATCGCTTATGCTGTCTGGTCAGGCGTGGGGGTCGCACTTGTGACTTTATTCGGGGTCTTGGTTTATAATCAAAGGCTAGATTTCTCGGCTTTGGTTGGGATATCGCTGATTATGCTTGGTGTCGTTGTCTTGTTTAGTTTCTCAGACTCAATTTCCCAGTAAACCACATTCCCTTGGCAATATTTCTCCTATTTTAGGGAATACTGTGCTTAATATTACCTTTTATGCAACCTGATTTGCCTGAGGTTCATTTATGGTGTACTACAATAGGCTAGGACTAATTTAGTTTCGAATTGAGTAAAGAGGCTTGAAAAATTATGAAAATGAAAGCGCGGAGATACCAGATAACCTTAAGGCTTTTATCCTTTTTTGTTTTTTTAGTGGGGTCNACGGGTGCTCTTTCCCAGAACAGACTAAACATTAGCGAGGTTAAAGAAGGTCTGCATGTCATTACAGGACCGGGTGGCAATATCGGAGTGAGACTTACGTCTGAAGGGGTCATACTAATTGACGATAAATTTCCTCAGGATTTTCAAGAAATTAGATCTTTGGTGGCCGAAGTAACTGATCTGCCTGTTAGGTATGTTATCAATACGCATCATCATGGCGATCACTCAGGAAGTAACGCTGGATTCTTGCAAATAGCTGAGGTGATTACTCATAAGAATGCAAGAGAGAACATGGTGCGAGGTAATCAAGATGGTTTACCGCGGCTAATATATTCAGACGAAACCTCGGTTTTTCTTGGCGGAGTCGAGGTTCGTGTCTTTTATATGGGCAGAGGGCACACAAACGGAGACTCGGTAGTTTATTTCCCTGACTTGAAGACAGTGCACGGTGGAGATCTACTCCATGGAATAGCGCCATTCATCGACTATGCTAATGGTGGCTCAAGTCGTGGATGGGTGGGAACCGTGAACAATATATTATCGCTTGATTTTGATACGGCAATTCCGGGCCATGGGGATATTATGGACCGCCGAGGTGTACTAAATTTCCGAAATCAGATGGAAGCTGTTCGACAGCGTATGATGACCTTAATCAGGGGTGGCTTGAATGCTGTGGATGCTCCTAGTCGAATCGTGGATTCTAATCTCAGCTGGACGCAAGTCGAGGATGGGTTATTTATGCAAAGGAGCATCTTGGGATTCTTTGATGAAATATCTGTTGAAATTCAATAATGGCGAGGGGCTCCGAGGTGAGGCTGATACTTGTTAATGGCCGGTGAAACTTCGCTGGTTAAGTTGCTTGCTGANCCCAAGCCAAAGCTCCTTGGGGGCGAGTACGTCTTTTGCTCTCTTCCCTCNCTTGAGTATGGAGAGAGAGCAGATTTAAAACCTATCGCGAGTTATCAGGAAGATGAAGGGCTGAGTCTTTTGCTTGAAAAACACAAAGCTGATGAGGCGGGGTTTCAATATCACTGTGTGTTAAGAGGGATAACCCTCTCGGTTAATTCCAGTATAGAGGCTGTAGGTTTCACCGCTGAGATTAGTCGTAAGTTGGCTGAGTTCGGCATACCCGCTAATGTGGTGGCGGCTCATCATCATGATCATATTTTCGTTCCGACCGATCAGGCGGAAACGGCGTTAAAACTATTGAAGGGAGAAGCAGGCAATTAGAGCATTGTGCGTTGAATGAAGGCGGTTATCTAATGTTTAAGACTTGAGTTATATTTGAGTCGTAGAAACAGAAACTGATATTCTGAGCTACTAATTGAAAATTGATTAAAAAGAATAAGGAAAGACTCATGCTATTTTTGGAAAAAACGCTTAAGGCCTTGTTTATCATTCTACTTCTTGGCGATTCTGTTTTCTCGCAGGAGACAACCCGTGTTTCCATAGAAGGGCTAGATAAGCCGGTTGAAATATTGAAAGATCGTTGGGGTATTTCCCACATTTATGCTGAGACAGAACATGACCTATTCTTTGCGCAGGGATATAGCGCGGCGCGGGATCGATTGTTTCAATTTGAAATTTGGAGAGCNCAAGCTACAGGCACCGTTGCTGAGATTCTCGGCGCTAGAGCTATAGACAGAGACCACGGGACACGTTTATTCAAATTCCGTGGGGCTATGCATGAGGAAATGAGCCACTATCATCCCCGCGGTGTCGATATTATCACTTCCTTTGTTCATGGAGTGAACGCATATATTGATGAGGCTCTGCAAGACCCTCAAAGTTTACCACTGCCCTTTAAGTTGTTGGGTATTGAACCCAAGCACTGGACAGAGGAAGTGGTGATCTCCAGGCATCAGGGCTTGCTTGGCAATATTGGTCTTGAGCTTAGTACAGGTCGTGCGGTTTGCTCAATTGGAGAGGATAAAGTAAGAGAGCTTCGCTATTTTCACCCGCATGATCCCATTTTGACATTGGACCCTCAAATTGATTGTGACTCGCTTTTGAATAATGACATCCTTCATTTATATAACAGCTATCGTCGACCTATTCGTTTTGAACCAAGTGATATAGAACTGGCCCAGCACCGTAATTCAGATGCGGCTTATGAGGCTATCGCGAATGTCTTGATGCAGGAAGATCGAGAACTACAGAGAAGAAGCATTGACGACATTGGTAGCAATAACTGGGTGGTTAGTGGCGACCTTACTCAAGATGGATGGCCGATGATGATTAATGACCCCCATCGCTCGCAAGCGGTTCCTTCGTTGCGCTATTGGTCTCACCTAGTCGGGCCCGGATGGAATGTTATTGGTGGTGGTGAACCAGAAATACCAGGAATATCGATTGGCCATAATGAGTATGGTGCTTGGGGTTTAACTGTGTTTAACACAGACGGTGAAGATCTCTACGTTTATGAAATTAACCCAGATGACTCGTCGCAATATCGCTATCAGAATGGCTGGGAAGAAATGAGGGTGATTTCTGAAACGATTGAGGTGAAGGATGCTAGCCCTGTTGTGTTAGAGCTCAAGTATACAAGGCATGGACCTATAGTGTTTGAGGATGAGGAAAATCACCTTGCCTACGCTATCAGACCAGCCTGGATGGAAGTGGGTGGGTCACCTTACTTAGCTTCGTTGAGAATGGATCAAGCTGAGAATTGGGAGGAGTTTCGCGAAGCATCAAATTTCAGCAACATTCCTGGTGAAAATATGATTTGGGCCGACAGAGACGGAAATATCGGTTGGCAGGCTGTTGGAATTGCGCCGATTCGTAGAAATTTCAGTGGTATGGTCCCTATCCCAGGAGACGGGCGTTATGAGTGGGATGGGTACTTGCCAATAAAGGCTAAGCCAAACGAATTTAATCCCGCTCGGGGCTACATCGAGACGTCTAATAGTAATTACACTAAACCAGACTATCCTTATCTTGATGCAATTGGTTTTACTTGGACTGATCCCTATCGATGGGCCAGAGGAAGCGAGGTTTTGGGTTCCGGTCGCAAATTCAATATGACTGATATGGTGGAGTTACAGCATGATTATTTATCCATCCCAGCACGAACTTTAATACCATTTTTTAGAGACCTCGAGGTTACGGACCCAGAGATTGAAGAGATTCGCAAAATGCTTTTGGACTGGGACTTTGTTCTGGATAGAAATTCCGTTGAGGCGGGTATCTACGTTGCATTCGAAAGGCAGTTGCTTGACAACATAGAATTGTTAAAGGTACCTGAAGTTGCTAGGTCTTATCTCAGTGTTGGCATGAAAACAACGATAGATATGCTGCTTGCCCCTGATGGAGACTTTGGTCAGGACCCTCTTCAGGGCAGAGACGAATTCTTGATACGGACACTAACCGAGGGAGTCGAAGTTCTCAAACAAAAGCTTGGGCCTGATATGGAAAGCTGGTTTTATGGTCAAGCGGAATATAAACACGCACTTATTCGCCATCCATTAAGCCCAGCACTAAACGATGAGTTACGAGGACGTCTTGATGTTGGCCCGGCACCAAGAGGGGGTAACGGCTTCACTCTCGGTAATACAGGGAGTGGCGATAACCAGACTTCGGGGGCGTCCTTTAGAATATTCATTGATACGAGAGACTGGGATAATACTTTAGGTATGAACACCCCAGGCCAGGTTGGTGATCCTGATAGTCCACTTTATGATAACTTGTTTGAGCTTTGGGCTAATGATAAGGTTTTTCCAGCTTTTTATTCCAGAGAAAAAATAGAAAGCGTNTTATTTGAAAAGGTAGAGTTGATTCCGNCAATGTAGAATAATTTTCGTCCAGATAATTGCGATTGTTTGGACTCGAACAAGGGGCTAGGCTAATGAAAACGAGAGATATTCTTGATCGAGATGGCGTCAGATTACCCATAAAGATTGATAGCACCTCTAATGGTGAATATGAGCCAATTCCCATCGCTAAGAGAAATCAAGAGGGNAATAGGCTTGCGTTGGATTGGGCTACGGAAAATGCAAAGCGGAAAGGCCAGACCCGACGAGATTTCTTAATCTCTAGCTGCGGAGCTGCGAGCACCTTATTNGCTATAAATCATGCTAATGCCTATTACGGTGCAACAGGCGGCTATTTTGATATCGCTGGTGAGAGTGCCCTTGAAAATGATGCCGCCAATGCGCAAGTGGGTGGTGGTGAATTTATATTCGACGTTCAAGGCCACTACGTAAACCCAGAGGGAGATTGGCTGTCAAGAATCCCCCCTGACGCTCGCCCATATGCCGGCATGCAGAAAGCGAGGTGCGCCGATGGCGGAGAAGGAGAACGAGGATACCTTAATTGTTTGTCCGAAAGTGAATTTATCAAGGATATCTTTCTCGACAGTGATACCGACATTATGGTTTTGTCTTTCGTCCCGTCGACTCGCGAAACTGAGCCTGTAACAATCGAGGATGCCGATAAGACTCGACAAATNGTTGCGGAGCTTGATGGCAGCAAGAGGTTAATGATTCATGGCCGAGTAAATCCAAACCAAGATGGCGANCTGGAAGCAATGGATGAACTNGCTGAGAACTGGAATATTTCTGCNTTTAANACTTACACTCAATATGGTCCGGGCGGAATTGGCTACTTTCTTCACGATGAGCCTGGAATCGCCATGATTGAGCGTGCGCAAAAACTTGGGGTCCGAAATATCTGTATACATAAGGGATTACCTTTCGGTCCGCGTTCCTATGAACATAGTCAGTCCAGTGATATTGGTGTCGTCGCAAAGATGTTTCCTGACATGAACTTCCTTATCTATCATTCTAGTTATGTGAGCACAAATGAAGAGCTTGATTTTGCAGAGGGCGCTGGGAGGGACGGAATAGATACATTAATACAATCTCTCGTCGATAATGAGGTTTCTCCCAATTCAAATGTATATGCTGANTTAGGAAGCACATGGCGCCTTTTGATGCAAAAGCCTAACGATGCTGCTCATGCTCTTGGAAAATTGTTAAGATATTGTGGTGAAGATAATATTCTATGGGGAACTGACTCAATTTGGTATGGCTCGCCTCAGGATCAGATTCAGGCTTTTAGGACATTTCAAATCTCTGAGGAATATCAGGAAAGGTTTGGTTACCCGGCAATNACCCCGCGGATTAGAGAAAAGATTTTTGGTAAAAACGCCGCTCGGCCCTATAGTATTGACCAGCAGGAAATTCAGACTCTGGCCTCTAAAGATTTTGTGAGCCAAGAGAAGTTGGTGTATCAAGAGAATCCCCAGCCGACTTTCCTAACCCATGGCCCAAAAACTAAGAGGGAATTTCTTAACTTCCTTAAATGGGGCGGATAGCTGGTAGCTAAAGTATTATCTGGACCAAAAGTTTATTAGCCCTCTTGGTCCGTTGGCAAGTAATCGAAGGAGTGAAGCTTCTATAGTGTCGCCCACACCTGGGATAAATAAAACTATCACTACGGTAAAAATTGCAAGGCCCACTAGTGTGATAGAGAAACGACTCATCTTATTACTCCACTGCCACTCGTTCTAGGTGGTGCGAGTTCAAAAAGCCACAACTCCTCTTTCTCTACCTCTTCAGGAGTCATGGCTACGCCATACTTGCGAGTAAATTCTTTGGTCACGCCCTCTATCGCATCTCCAGTTTTTATCCTCACCAGTTGGCGTTCGTAACGTTTTCCATCAATTCTGAGTATGGCTCTTCCGTCTTTTTCTGCTTCACCTGGCCATTTTTTCCATAATCTTTGTCGAAGCCCACCCATATAGTTCGAATTAAGATATAGCTTACCTTCGTAATCAGCGACCCATAAAATTCTCGACCTGGGTGGTTCGAGTAATTGTAATTCTATTAAATTGATTTCTCGCGCAAAGCCCCAATCTGGCTCTGGGCCAGTAACTAGTTCCCCGGCCTCAAGCGGGCCTCCAGCAAAAATTACTGATGGTCCATCCGCGAAGCGCGCAGAGACTGCAAGTGCGCTGAGTGCGGATACAAAAATGAGTAAAATTGCACCAATCGAAATGGATAGCTTTTTAAAAAGTGTTCTGAATTTCACGTTTATAAACCCTCGATCTTGTTAGAATGACAATAAAGCTGCAGGGAATATTTTTTGATCTCAAGCGCCCCGCCCAAACGTGTTATACCTTCTCCTCGAAATTATGCACTTCTACAGTTAAGTGTTGCAAATCCACTACGTTATTTATTTTCTTTTTGTAGTAATCTGGAGTCTTAGGATCATTCGAAACGATCGAAACAATGGCAGATGAGTTGCCAGAGCCGATGCCCCAAAGATGAAGGTCGACTATACTGTGCTCACCATTTGATTCGATTGCCTCTCGTATTCTCTCGCAGCCTGCCACAGACGCTTGTTCATCTAACAGTATGGCGCTTGTGGATTTTAGAAGTCCCACAGACCATCTTGTTACGAGAATAGCGCCAATAATCCCCATCAAGGGGTCCATCCATATGGCGCCGAAGTACTTGCCAATCAGGAGTGCTAATATTGCAAGAAGTGAAGTCAGAGCGTCGGCAAAGACATGCAGGTATGCAGACCTGAGGTTGTGGTCGTGATCATGTGCATGGCCATGATGATGTGCACCGTCATCATGAGAGTGCTCTACGTCAAGGATGAATACGGAAGCTCCGTTAACGATTAAGCCCAGTGTCGCTACTAAAATTGCTTGGTTAAAGGCGATGTCTACCGGATTTATAAATCTAGAGACGCTTTCAACTACCATCATAGCCGCAAAAACAGCAAGCAAGATCGCTCCAGTGTACCCGCCAAGCGTATTCACTTTCCCAGTACCAAAACTATATCGTTGGTTTTGGGCGTTGCGCCGAGCATACATGTATGCAAAAGCATTAATTGCCAAAGCGACAGCATGCGAAGCCATATGCAAGCCATCCGCTAGCAGCGCCATGGAACCAAAAACAATACCAGCAGCGATTTCTATGACCATCATTGAGGCAGTGATTGCTATGACAATCAGAGTTCTAGCTTCTCCAGGTTTCCTAGAGTCATGCCCAAATGTGTGCGAGTGGATGTAGCGTTGTAAGTTTCTCTGCATTTTCATGTTGATAAGCTAGCTTAAGACTCTTAATTGGGTTCTAATTCCACCGGTCTGTTATAGTGATCAAGTAATATGCTATCAAATCATAAAGTTGCACAAAATGGAGAAATAATGAAAAGCATAGTTTTTTCCGCCTTCACGATATTTTTATTTCATTCAAATGCAAAAGCTCTAGAAGAGCCAAATGCAGCCCTTGCTGAAATAGTGAATTTCCGTCAATACAGCGCGACATTTGCAAGCGCGGGTCAACCAACTCGGGAACAATTTCAGNCCATTGCAGATAATGGTTTTGAGCGTGTTGTATATATTGCGTTTACTAATAACCCAAACGCTTTGGCTGATGCTGACCAGGTGGTTAAGGGGNTGGGGATGGAGTACATGCAGGTTCCTGTTGATTTCTCAAATCCGCTCCCAGACGAGTTTTATGCTTTTGCTGACGCGATGGAGCGGAATAAGGAGAAGAAAACGCTTTTGCATTGCCAAGTCAACGCTAGGGCAACCGCTTTCAGCTTTCTTTATCGTGTAATCTTTGAGGACGCATCAATAGGAGAGGCTAAATCTGATATGAATACGGTATGGCAACCCAACGAAGTCTGGAGAGACTTTATCTTTGATGTTTTGGGACAAAANGATATCAATCCCAATTGCGAGGAGTGTGACTGGACCTTACCTCCGCCCCGACAATAGGGCAAAAAAAAACGGGGTGTAGCACCCCGTTTTTTTCATCGAGCTATATACTAATCATCACCATCGCCTTGATCGGCGTTTTTCCACGAATAAAACCCCATGAACATTTCTTCAAAGCTTTGTTCGCCCCATTTGATCTCAACACTAGGATCAGGGTTTGCTGGGTTTTGTGTGGAATTATCAAACGCGCCAGTGGCAATAATTTGAGTGCCAGCNGGAACTCGATAGGGTTCAGCTAACTCATGCGCTAACTGCCAGTTAAAGTCATAATCAGGTACTGACAATAGTAACTCTTCACTGCCGTCTGGGTACTTTGCAGTAAATTTCATTCGCTTTCCACGGAAATGCATGTGTGGCATCAAGCTGTAAAGATCTGCATCCTCATTTACGTGAGTGACTAATTGCATTTCGTGGTCTTTGGCGCCNGCTGGTATTGAAATAGAAAATGAATTACCAACTCCCCCACCCATTCTTTGCTCGGGAATCTGATCCTCTGGGTAAAACCAAATCCCAATTTCGGTTGCGTCGGTTACTTCCTTACCAGAGGTTGTGTAGTGCAGTTGTAAGTTCAAAGAAGTTCCTGCCTTAAGCAATCCGCCAACACCTTCCTCGGACAGGTTGTAGCTATTACCTGGTGCATAGCCCGCGACTGACCCCATATCAGGGTCGCTGCCACCTAGGAGTCCGCCAAGGTCTATGTCCGGGTTTTCCTGGAAAATCTTATCAATCGGAGGTGGGTTGCCTGCTGCTAAAGCCGCAAATACCTCAGCCCTAATAGCTACAGCCCTTTCTTCAGGTAAGCTATTGATTGCGTTAACGAAAAGAGTCTGAGGATCTGCCGCTCCTNCCGGNGGAATCACCGTAGTAATGATATGGTGAAGCACCTCTTTCTTGTCCGGTGCCACTTCGCTCGCTCGCACCCAGCGGTCTTCAGTCAANCCGAGGTCTATAGGTATGTCTCTGTAGTCGAGTACCCCTGTTGCTGGTACTGCTTGTGGTGGGATTTTTACGATTAAATCCGGCTCCCCTAGTTCTTCTGAGATTACCCACTTGGTGTCAGGCCATTGGAGTCCAACTAGCGGGTCCACGTCGCCGTCAACAGGTGAGCCAGCATTAACCCACCGAACTAACGTCTGCATCTCCGCGTCAGATAGGTTCATTTGGTTCTTCATCTTGTGGCTTACTTTTGTATCGATCTGTCCAGGCGGCATGCGCTTTGTCATCACCACTTCGCGAATCATTGGAGACCAACCCTGAAGTGCCAATTTACTGTCCATAGCGAAAGGGGCGATTCCTCCTTCCCGATGGCAATTTGCGCAATTCTCTTTTATCACCGGTGCTACGTCTGCAACGTATGATGGCACCTGGTCTGCNCCCGCACCCGTGTATTCAATCTCACTTCCGTCTGTTGNNATTGTTACCAGTGAATCATCCGAGCCGTCCAAGGCGCGCTGCACTGCTGCTTCCAGCTCACTTCCTGTTGGACCGCGATAGATCAATTCGAAAGACTTAGGGTTATAAACAACCGCTTCATCAAGACGCGTAAATCCAAGAGCTTCAGATACAAGCTGAGCGTCGTCCATAAGTACGGGGATTTCAACACCCATGGAAGCTAGATCTTGAGAGACAGCGCTCCTGTCGAGGTCTATTCCGGGATTCATTAGGAAAAATACAACCCCTTGCTCCGCGTATGTGTCTCTTAGTCCCTGGATGGCAGAGAGCGCAGAGGTATCAGTTGCGCCAATGGCTTGGGGTAGAATAACCACCGCATTCTGATCGTCGTACCAGGCCATGTGATGTTGCGAGCCTTGATTATCAATCAAGGCAAAATCACCGATTCTCTCTCCTGCCAAAACTGCAGAAGAAACACTCGCTAATAATGCGGTCGTTAAAATATATAGAGCTTTTTTCACAAGTTTTCCCCTTTTGGATTTTCAGTTAAGTCGCCGAGAATTTAATCGTCGCCGCTTTGGTCTATTTCTTTCCACGAATAGAATCCCATAAACATTTCTTCAAAACTTTGCTGACCCCAACTTAAGTCAATGCTGGGGTCGGGATTCGCTTTATTTTGCGCTGAATTATCGAATGCACCGACGGCACGAATTTTGGTTCCAGCAGGCACACGGATAGGTTCCGCTAACTCATGCACTAATTGCCAGTTGAAATCGTAATCGGGGACTGAGAGCAGTAATTCCTCACTGCCGTCTGGGTATTCCGCAAAAAACTTCATTCTTTTACCACGGAAATGCATGTGTGGCATCAGGCTGTAAAGGTCAGATTCGTTAAGGATATAAGTAACTAATTCCAATTCATGGTCTTTTGTGAATGCCGGAATATTGATGTCAAAATCGTTCCCAACTGCACCAGTCATCCTCTCTTTAGGCACCTCACCCTCTGGATAAAAGTAAATGCCGATTTCTGTCTCATCAGTAACTTCTCTGCCTGAGGTTGTGTAATGCATCTGCAAGCTGAGGCTAGTTCCCGCTTTGAGTAATCCGCCAGCGCCTTCCGGAGCTACCGAAACGGCATTGCCCGGTGCATACCCGCCGAATTGTGGAATGTCATCTTCACCCCCCAGAATCAGGCCAATTGACAATTGTTCCAGTTCAGGGTTTTCTTCAAAAATTTTCTCGATGTTAGGTTGCTTGCCAGCTGCCATAGCGGCGAACATCTCAGCTCTAATGGGTGCAGCGCGCTCTTCGGGTAAGCTATTTAAGGCTTTAACAAAAGCCTGCTGACCGTCAGGTTTCCCTTCCGGTGGGATCACTGTAGCGATGATATGGTGAAGGACGTCTGCGTTATCAGGGGCCACCTCGCTTGCTCTCACCCAACGATCCTCAGTCAGGCCAAGATCTAGGGGTATGTCTCGATAATCTAAGACACCGGTTGCTGGTATGGCTTGTGGTGGAATTTTTACGATTAGATCTGGCTCCCCAAGTTCCTCAGCCAGAGTCCATTTGGTGTCAGGCCATTGTAAACCAACCAGCGGATCTACATCACCGTCTACAGGCGAACCTGCATTGACCCACCGAACGAGAGTTTGCATCTCAGCGTCAGAAAGATTCATTTGGTTCTTCATTTTGTGGCTGACTTTGGTATCGATCTGCCCAGGAGGCATGCGCTTTGTCATCACCACTTCACGAATCATCGGAGACCAGCCCTGCAGTGCTAGTTTACTGTCCATAGCAAAAGGGGCGATTCCTCCCTCTCGGTGACACGTTGCGCAATTTTCCTTAATCACTGGCGCGACGTCTGCAACGTATGATGGCACCTTATCTGCTCCCACACCCGAGTATTCGATCTCACTTCCGTCTGTTGTCATTGTTACCAGTGAATGATCTGAGCCCTCCAAGGCACGCAGCACTGCTGCTTCCAAATCACTTCCCGTTGGACCGCGATAGATTAATTCGAAGGACTTAGGGTTATAGACAACGGCTTCATCAAGACGCGTAAATCCGAGAGCTTCGGCTACAAGCTGAGCGTCGTCCATGAGCACGGGAAGTTCAACACCCATAGAAGCTAGATCTTGAGAGACTGCTTCTCGGTCAGTTTCCATGCCGGGATTTATGAGGAAAAATACAACCCCTTGGTCGGCATACGATTCTTTTAAGTCCTCTAAATCAGAGAGCGCAGACGCATCAGTTGCGCCATTGGCTTGAGGAAGAATGACCACCGCATTCTGGTCGTCGTACCAGGCCATGTGGTGCTGTGTGCCCTGATTATCGATCAAGGCAAAATCTCCAATTCGGTCTCCTGCGAAAATCGCAGACGTAGTGCTGGCTAGAAATGTGGTTGTTAGAGTGTATAAGGCTTTTTTCACGGGTTTCTCCCCTACTTCTTTGTGAATAATGCAAAAGCGAAAGTGTGTTAGAGCCACTAATTTTACTGAATTTCAGGGCCATTGCAGCACATTTTTGAAATTTTAATCTACTACGTCTTTTTGCCTGCTCCAGACCACTAAATACGGGAGCTTTTAAAAATTAGTATATTGAAACACGGGGTTTTCTGAATTGAGCTTAGTATGGATAATAGTTACTAAAAATTATAGTCCGATTGAAATCGCTTAAAACTTGGCTCAAACCATAACAAAGGCCGTGTTGAACGCGAAAATGGCTGGTTTATCGGTTTACTTAATCTATTTAATCGGATTTTGATTAGTCAGCGTTTAAGATGTGGCAGTAACTATTGGAAACCATCTATGAGTAAAGCAGTTCTTCTCCTTAATCTTGGAACTCCATCTGAACCGACAGCAAAAGGATTGCGCGACTTTTATCGGTACTTTTTTTCAGACCCCTTTATGTTCGACTTTAATCCGGTCGGTCGCTGGGTACTTCGAAACCTCATAATACTGCCGTTTAGAGCGCCTCGAATTGCAAAAGACTATGAGCGAATNTGGTTGGATGACGGTTCGCCTCTGGAAGTATATGCAAAAGAACTTCAAACGAGTGTACAGAAAGCATTCGATGAAGATGGTGGTGAAGTGATCGTTGCTAACGCTATGGCATACAGCAAACCCTACGTTTGGGACGCTATGGCCGAACTTGAATCAAAAGGTGTGAGAGACATTTTGTTGCTTCCAATGTTCCCGCAATACTCGACAGCGACCACCGCTTCGATTTTTCATCAAATTGAGGTGGCAGCAGCTAAATGGCAGAGTAAACCAAATTTGCGATTTGTAAGTGACTTGTTTCAAGAACAAGCTTTCATTAAGGCCTGGTCGGCCCACATCAAAAATCAGCTAGACACCGATGCTGTCGACCATGTCATATTTAGCTACCACGGTGTGCCTGAAAAGACGATAAAAAAGTCAGACAAACACAATGTGTGTAATTTTGGTCAGTGTTGCAGCGAAATTAGCGAGAGCAACCGGTATTGTTACCGGGCTCAGTGCGTTCAAACTACAGAGAGTATAGTGAAAGCCTTAGGCTGGAAAAATGTTAACTACTCTGTCGCGTTTCAGTCTCGCTTTGGACCTTTACCTTGGTTGCAACCATATCTAGATGAGCACTTGAAAGAATTAATTGCGAATGGTGATAAGAAAGTCGCAGTGGTTACGCCGTCGTTTATTTCAGACTGCTTGGAAACCCTCTTTGAAATTGGAGAAGAATACAAGCACGAATTCATGGAAGGCGGCGGAACTGACTTTCAACTGGTGCCGAATCTAAATAACGAACCAATTTGGTTCTCATCGGTATTCGAGATTGCAAAAAATCACTTACGCAAACTGGTGAGTGAAGAGACTGAGAGAGCTGCATAAAAAAAACCCAAAACCCCAGTAGGATTTTGGGTTTAGCATTTCATAGTTATATCTCTATCAATTAATAGGGATAGCCCTTTAAGCGCGGCTCTTCGGGAAACCAATCGGGTACCTGAGCCCAATTGTCTCGATTAGGCATTTGTATGGCAGGCAAAGTATCTTGGTCTACTACCATTTGATCGTCTGTGATGACGTCATTCAGGTACAGCAAATAGGCAGTGACCGAATAGACCTCATCTGCTGTCAGAGTTCCTTCCGCACCGAGCGGC
>NHGO01000040.1 GCA_002172295.1 Gammaproteobacteria bacterium TMED139
CCCTTTATAATAAGTGAGAGACGAAATGAGGATTGGGATTGATCTTGGTGGAACCAAGATAGAAGGAATAATTCTTAACAACGACGGTGAAATACAACAAAAAATCCGGCTTGATACGCCGGTCGGAGATTATGGTGAAGTTGTAGAGTCTGTTTGTCAAATTACGAAAAAGTTACAAGGTGATTGCAACATGACCGTTGGCATCGGGACACCAGGCGTTCTTGATGCACAAACGAGTCTTATGAAGAACTCAAACTCTCTTTGTATCGATGGAAAACCTTTCAAAAGAGACGTTGAAAGCAGACTGGGGTATGAGATAAAAGTAGAGAATGATGCGAATTGCTTTATCCTTTCAGAAGCGCTACTTGGAGCTGGAAAAGATGCTAATTGCGTTTTTGGAGTTGTCCTTGGAACAGGTTGTGGTGGCGGTTTAGTAATTAGCAAAAGACTCATAAATGGCCCAAACGGTATAGCTGGAGAATGGGGTCATAATTGTATTCCAACATCCGTTAGAAAATTGATTAAACGTGATCGCACATGTGATTGCGGTCGCGTAAATTGTATTGAAACGGTATTGTCTGGCCGCGGTTTAAAAACTACCTTTGCGGAAAGTTTTGGCTATGAGCTAGAAGCAGAGGCGATAGCAGCACAGGCGAGCCTGAGAAATGAAGAAGCCAACGGTTGTATCGATATTTATGCAAGTCAACTCGCATTATGCCTCTCAACTATCATTAATATACTAGATCCCGATATGATTGTTTTTGGAGGAGGTCTTTCAAATATAAAATCTCTTTATCAGTTGGTGCCAGATTATCTTTGCGGGCTTGTTTTCAGTGATAGCGTTAAAACGAAAATAGTTCCAGCATCTTTCGGTGATGCCAGCGGGGCNAGAGGAGCCGCTTGCTTGTGGCCAGAAGACTAGGTCACCTTGTCGAATGGGTTTCGTAAGATTATAGTCTCCTGTCGGTCGGGACCAGTTGATATAATATCAACTGGCACCTCAACTTTTTCTTCGAGGAACGTGATATATTCTCTCGCCTGGGAAGGCAGGTCATCCAAAGATTTCATACCGACCGTCGATTGCTTCCAGCCAGATAGTTCTGTATAAATCGGCTCTAGATTTTCAATTTGATGAATGTTTGGCAAGTCAGTGTAATTTTTCTTGCTGGGACTACGATAACCGGTGCAGACCTTTATCTTATCAAGACCATCTAAAACGTCTAGTTTGGTAAGGCAAATACCACTAACGCTATTTATACGCGCGACGAGCTTAACTGCCACAGCATCAAACCAACCACATCGCCTGTCTCGACCAGTAGTGGCGCCTTTTTCCGCACCAACATGGGCCAAATGCTGACCTACTTTATCAAACAGCTCCGTTGGAAAAGGACCAGAACCCACTCTAGTCGTATAAGCCTTAGTAATTCCTAAAACATAATCAAGGAATAATGGTCCATAACCACTGCCAGACGCAGCACTTCCTGCCGTGGTCGTTGAAGAGGTTACAAAAGGATAAGTTCCATGGTCAATATCTAAGAGAGAACCTTGCGCGCCTTCAAATAAGATATTCTCCCCAGCCTGACGACAAGAATGAAGGATATCAATCGTGTCTGCGCTCAAAGGAATTATCCGCTCCGCTAATCTCAAGCAGTCATCCAGAGTCTCTTGGAAAGAGATAGCCTCCGCGGCAAAGTAATTTGTTAACCAAAAATTNTGATACTCGAGCAACTCTTCTAATCGATTAGAAAATCTAGATGGATCAGATAATTCGGATAGGCGTATACCCCTTCTTGCNACTTTATCCTCGTACGCAGGNCCAATCCCTCTNCCAGTGGTGCCAATCTTCTTATCCCCTTTGNGTCTCTCTCTCGCCTGGTCAAGAGCAATATGACTAGGTAGGATTAGNGNGCAAGCACCNCTAATAGACAGTCTTTCTGCAACCACGATTCCTTGTTTTTCAAGCTCATCAATTTCTTTAACGAGCGCGTGTAAATTAACNACAACACCATTACCTATTATGCAACGAACATTTTCTCTCAGCACTCCCGAGGGGAGTAGATGTAAAACTGTTTTCTTTCCACCGATAACTAATGTATGGCCAGCGTTGTGCCCNCCTTGGAAACGAGCGACTATGGAGGCTCGATCGGTAAGTAAATCGACGATCTTCCCTTTACCTTCATCCCCCCATTGNGTNCCCAAGACNACGACTGACCTAGAAATATTCTCTNTGCTCTTGTTACCCATCTTATCAAAACTTCTCATAGAGGCCTGACTACCCAGGCCCCATCTTCGTTTACGAGGTGTCTATCGCAATCCAGCTCCTCTAACACTTTGCCCTTTAGCTTTTCATTGCTCAGATTAGTTATGACTATTTCTCCGCTTTCTCTCAAGTTCTCAACCAGCTTTTGTAAACTCTCATCGATTATATCTGGCGCTAAAACTCCACCTTTTTTCTCAAAAATACTAGAAGAAAGTTTTGCCAACACTTTTAGGTCGCTATCAAAGCCTGAAGCCGGACGCGCTCTCCCAAAAACTTCTCCAATATGATCATAACGCCCGCCTTTTGCTATCGCTCGCCCATAATTTGAAGAATACGCAGCAAAGACTATACCCGTGTGATATTCATAACCCCTGAGTTCGCATAGATCAAAGCATAAATTGACTTGTGGCACACGCTCCTTAACTTTTCTCGTTATTTCTGAAAGTTCCTTTAGCTCGGCCCGAACATTAGGCGGAGCTGATTCGAAAATATCCAGCGCTTTCGCTAAAATACTCTCATCACCAGAAAGGCGAGTTAAACTCCTTAGCATTTCACGAACATTTTTATCGGGAACGAAACTATTAACTATGTCGTCAATTTCATCAAATGCTTTGCGCTGCACTGCCTCGAACAGATTATCCTCGGCTGATTTTTCTAATCTAGCCTCGTCGACTAGTTTTCGAAAAATGCCGACATGACCCAACACAATATATATGTCATTAATACCTAATTTGCTTAGAGATTCATTCATCAAACAAATTAATTCGACATCACAATTAATACCCTTATGACCGAAAAGCTCCGCGCCAATACGNATAGGTACTCTCGAAGTCANTATGCCTCGCGGTTTAGTGTGCAAGACGTTGTCAGAGTAACATAACCTAGCTGGCCCCTCTTTATCCAAACGATGGGAATCTATTCTCGCGACTTGTGGTGTAACATCTGCCCGAATCCCCATCATTCGACCGCTAAGTTGATCAATTATTTTGAAGGTTTGCAGCTCAAGATCGTGAGAGGAGCCCACTATCAAAGAATCTAGATATTCAATTAAGGGAGTGATTACTAACTGGTAACCCCAAGACTTGTAGAGATCGAGTAGTGTTCTACGAATTAATTCTAATTTGCCTGCCTCTGCTGGCAGGATTTCTTCCACGCCATCGGGCAGTAACCAACGTTTAGTGTCGTCCATAATTTATTTTAAATATTAATTTTAATTAACTATCAAGAGCAGTGCTGTCCCAACAAGCATAAANCCCAANCCAAATAATCTTATTTGATTATCATCAATATCGTTTAACATCATAACAAGATTTCGCCATCGACCAGGTGCTATAAACGGGAACATACCTTCGATTATCANCATCAGGCAAAATGCTACAGCAAGGTTTTGAAACATACTCGCGTCCTTCAAGCTTTGTAATAGTCGAGGAGAAGAGGAGTCAAATTCCGAGGAGCTCTTTTACTTGAGTTTGGGATTATTCGGGTTCAAATTGTTTCTCACCACTCGAAAGATTGCAGTCATTACCAACCTTATTGAGGAGAAATACCGTCCTTTAAATATTTAAAGTAGTCACTATCAGGGTCAAGTAACAAAACATCACTCTTTGAACTAAACGTCTCGCGATACGCGTTTAAACTGCGAGTAAATGCATAGAATTCCTGATCCTTGTTAAAAGCATCCGCATAAATCGCAGTGGCTTGAGCATCTCCGTCCCCGCGGATGCGTTCAGCATCCCTGTAGGCCTCTGCCTCATAGATTACCACTTGCCTATCCGCGTCTGCTCGAATACCTATCGCAAGCTCATCACCTCTAGACCGTATCTCTTGCGCTTCGCGGTTACGTTCCGTGATCATTCTGTCATAAACAGAGGAGCGCACGTCGTCCGGCAGATCTATCCGTTTCACCCGGACATCTATAACCTCTATCCCGATATCCGAAGCCGTGGTCTCGTTCAGCTCGGCCGTTAAATCAAGCATCAGCTGATCTCGTTCACCTGCTACCACCTCGATCAGCGTTCTCGCGCCAATTTGATCTCGCAAACCATCATTTATCCTTTGTGCCAGCAAGCTTCCCGCAGTTGAAACATTACCGCGCGTGGAAACATAGAACTGACCGACATTGACGATACGCCATTTGGCATACGAATCTACTTCCAGAGCTTTCTGCTCGAGAGTGAGAAACCTCTCTGGAGTGGCATCTTCAGTCTGAATACGTGCATCAAATTTCCTCACCGTATTTACCCAAGGGATTTTCACATGCAAACCAGGCTCAATATCGGCGTTAACCAGTTGGCCAAACCTAAGCATCACCCCCCGTTCCGTTTCTTTAATTACGAATAAGGTGTTACCTACCAAAACTGCAAGTACAAATAAAAAGCCTACGGAGAAAAAATTTCTCATGGTCGTCCTCCTCTGCTGCCGCTGGACAATCTGGATCGATCAACCGAGCCTGTGTTTGTTGGCCCAGGAAGGTATGGTGCAATTTCATTCGCAAGATCACGCCATTCTTGATCATTCGTGGGGCGGGCCCCAATCGCACTGTTGTTTTGCTCCAACATTTTGTCGAGAGGTAGATATAGCATGTTATTTCCACCCTCCACGTCGATCATTATTTTACTACTCGAAGTCATAACATCCTGTAATGAATCAATGTACATTCTTTGGCGCGTTACTTGGGGTGCCTTCGCATATTCAGTGAGTAATTGATCAAAGCGAGACGCATCTCCTTCAGCGACGGCGATCACTTCCTCTTTATACGCATTTGCCTCTTCCATTTGCCTTTGAGCCTGGCCACGTGCCTCTGGGATAACCCGATTCGCATATTGTTGAGCTTGATTTTGAGCGCGCTGCTCATCCTCTCGAGCTCTAATCACATCATCAAACGCGGCCCGAACTCCATCTGGTGGCTGAGCGTCAACAACATTAACCTGACTCACAAAAATACCAGTATTGTATACATTCATATAATCTTGAAGGCGTTCCTCTACATCTTCAGCTACGCGNTCTCGACCCGTAGTCAAGATCTGCTCCATCGTATTACCACCTACCACATGACGAATGGCAGATTCTGCCGCATTATCCAAACTCCGTTCTGGATTCTCCACGGCAATCACATATTTCGCCGGATCTTCTATCCGATACTGCACAGTGACCTCAATATCAATAATATTCTCATCCGTTGTCAACATTGCCCTATTTTCATAGGTCTTAGCATTCAATTCTGAAACGTTTACTAAATTAACGTCATCAACCAATGGTGGGTTCCAGGCAAGTCCTGGCTGAACAGTCTCATTGAGAACTTCTCCGAATCGGAGCACTACCCCCCGTTCAGCCTCATCCACAATATAGATACCCATGAATCCCCAGGCTACCGCTACTATAGCTATTATCCCCGCTAGAAAGCCTCCAGACATATTGCCCTTAGATTGTCCTCCAGAAGAGCCACCAGAACCCGAACGACTACCTCCAAAAAGACGATCAAGCCTTTTGGTGAGGTTTTTTATTACTTCGTCTATGTCAGGCGGCCCCTGGTCACCACCGCGACGACCACCACCCCAGGGGTCGTTATCGTTACCGTTATTTCCAGGTTCATTCCAAGCCATTTGTAACTCCCTAGCTTCCGATGAGGCAGAAGCTTGATTCTAGCTAAAAATTGTCTATTAACACAGTACTATAAACCTTAATGGGGGCCTAATCGCAGATAATCAAGCGATACGGGTTTCCGCCCCAGTTGTCCACCTTTTGTCTTGAGTTGCCTCTAATGCCGGTTTAGCAACTATTTTCGCTCCAATTCTAATCAGTCTATCTAACTCATTCCGTGGCAGGCATAGACGCAATAGACTACCCCCTGTTTCATCTACTTGCTCTGACTCCACATATCCCTTGCTATAAAGCTCACTCCGCAATCGAGCCATGCTTGCAGCTATCCTCACGGTCTTAGAAACCAGACTTCCACCTAAATTTTCCGCTATGGCCTTGTGTAAAAATTCGATTCCTAAGTTCTCGTGAGCGGAAATCCAGACCTTTTCCGGCAAACCGTTTTCACCATAACTCAACTTAGGGGAAAATTTATCTAGCTTATCTATTTTGTTGAAGACTACTANNTGCGGGATCGATTNAGCCCCAATCTCTGCTAAGACTTCATTTACGTCNACAATACGATCAAACTTTGCATCATCTGCATAATCAACAACATGNATTAACAANTTTGCTGANGCCACCTCTTCCAATGTTGCTCTGAACGCATCAACAAGGGTGTGAGGCAAGTGTCGGATAAAACCAACGGTATCAGCCAAGACAACCTTGCCAAAATTGTTTACTTCAAATTTGCGTAATGTTGAGTCAAGTGTTGCGAACAATTTATCCGCCACGTAACTACTCTCAAGAGTTAATCGATTAAACAATGTTGATTTGCCGGCATTCGTATAGCCAACAAGCGATATTGTGGGTAGCTCTGAACGAGATCTTGAGCGTCTACCTTGTTCTCTTTGCCTTCTGACCTTAGTCAAGTTCTTGTTGATCGATTTAATTCTGGCTCGAATCATGCGCTGATCGAGTTCTAATTGTTTCTCACCAGCCCCTCGCAAACCAATCCCGCCCTTCTGCCTATCTAAGTGGCTCCAGCCGCGCTTCAACCTCGAAATTAAGTGCTGTAATTGAGCAAGTTCAACCTGAAGCTTACCTTCATGACTTCGTGCCCTTTGAGCGAAAATATCTAGTATTAGGCCGGTCCGATCCAGAACGCGACATCCCAAAAACTTTTCTAAATTACGTTCCTGCGCGGGAGTAAGCTCTCGACTAAACAAGACGAGGTCAGCACCATGATTTTTAACCGCTGCATGAATTTCCTCTAATTTACCCTTGCCTATTAGGAATGATGGCGAAATTGTCGAATTACCGCTGCGCACGTCTGCGACCTTGACCGCTCCTGCCGACCTAGCAAGCTCATCGAACTCATGCTCGCAAGATTCANGGCCATCGTTTCTAAGATTGACGTGNACAAGCACCGAAANATCAGTAGATTCTGGTCTTTCGAAGAACAAACAGNGACACCCCGCTCCGCCCTGAAATGGGCTTTCTTTCGAAACTTATGANATTTCATCCTCGGGCTGAACCGANTCAACNTGACTGGAGCCAGGCACNTTAACGTTCCGCGCAGGCACTACCGTTGAGATTGCNTGCTTNTATACCATCTGGCTAACAGCACTTTTCAGCAGAATTACAAACTGATCAAACGATTCAATCTGACCCTGAAGTTTAATTCCACTTACTAAAAAAATCGAAACGGGGATCCGTTCTTTCCTGATTGCGTTCAAAAAAGGGTCTTGAAGGGTATGCCCTTTGGACATTTTTTTCTCCTTGCTCTGGTTTACTCTGATTAACGTGTTATATGTAATGATTACAGGGGTTATTAAGCTGCTTTAGCCATAACTACTACTCATGTTTTATATTGAGGTGGATTCAACATAATTCAAGATAGTATCGCGAGTTTTGTTACTGCAATCTTTCACCTCGAGCAAACCCTCCCAATTTCGCAACCACGTGCATTGACGCTTGGCTAGCTGCCTTGTTGCAACAACCGCTTGCTGAATCATTTGTTCGTAGTCGACTTGGCCAGATAAGTACCGCCAAATTTGCCTGTACCCCACTGATTTTATAGCCGGTAAGGCTTCATCCAAATCTCCACGGGCGTAGAGTCGCTCAACCTCAGCAACGAATCCGCTATCAAGCATTTCATTAAAACGTTCTTTTATCGCTCTGTGTAATACGGTCCGAGCTTCAGGTTGGATTCCAAAGAAATGTAAATTAAACGGCTGGGTATTTTTATTGTCAGAGCGATTTTTCGCTTCTTCAGAATAAAAGTCAGTCAACTTCTTCCCAGAAATAAGAAAAACTTCCAAAGCTCTTTGGAGCCTCTGAGGGTCGTTAGGATGAATGCTCGCAGCTGCGCCAGGGTCAACTTTAGCCAATTGACCATGAACCTCAGCCCAACCGTGTTTGGCAGCTATCGTTTCTATGTCACGCCTGATTTGCTTGTTCGCTCGTGGCAAATCCGCCAAACCATCTCTAAGCACTCTAAAATAAAGCATGGTTCCGCCAACTAAAAGAGGCACTTTGCCAGAATCAACTATTGACCAAATTTCTCCGATCGCATCAGCTCTAAAATCAGCAGCAGAATATGACTCTAATGGATCTCTAATATCCAGGAGGCGGTGGGGGGCGATAGCCAAATTGGCTTTACTGGGCTTCCCAGTACCTATGTCCATTCCACGATAAATTTGTGCTGAATCAACGCTTACAATTTCAAAAGGGAAACATTTGACTAGCTCCACCGCTAAACTAGTTTTCCCGGACGCGGTGGGTCCCAGCAAACAGAACACATCTTGTTTCCGCTGGTTTTTATTGGCCACGAAGAAACATTTTGTCTAACTCATCAAGAGCTTTAAAGACCCAAGTCGGGCGACCATGATTGCATTGACCACTCCTTTCAGTGGCTTCCATATCGCGAAGTAGAGCATTCATCTCAGGCAATGTTAATTTCCTATTCGCTCTAACGGATCCGTGACAAGCCATGGTTGAAATAAGATCGTCCTGATGGGATTTAATTAGATCGCTAGACCCATAACGAATAAAATCAGAAATAACGTCTCGGATCAATTGCTCAATATTCGATCCTTTCAACAGCGCTGGNATCTGTCGAACNACGAGAGCCTCATCAGAAGCCCTTTCTATTTCCAGCCCNAGNTCCCTCAATGCCTTTTGATTCTCCTCGGCATGGNTAACCTCGGACGCACTTAAGGTGACAGATAAAGGAACCAGAAGTGTTTGCTTCCTCAAGCCATCGCCCATTAATGAAACTTTCATTCGTTCATATGTTATGCGCTCGTGTGCAGCATGCATATCCACGATGACTAAACCTNTCTTATTTTGGGCTAAAATATAAATGCCATGAAGCTGNGCGATAGCATATCCNAGCGCTGGACCATCGCCATCCTCGCTATTTATTTGAGGAAATTGATCAAGTCGAACACTGGAATGGGGAGAACTGATCGAACCAGTCNTCCTTGAATNTCGAGTATCAAGCTCCTCATTAAAAAAGGACATATTCTGAGTCACAAAGGCGCTGTTATTCCCAGATGTCGCAGGAACCGCCNNAGAAATAGACTCNATTCCACTAAGATCGTTTGAATATGNCATTTGATCNGACGGGGTNACGTTAGCGAGAGATTTATGCAAAGACCCGAACAAAAAGTCATGAACAAATCGACTATCTCTGAATCGCACCTCATGTTTCGTAGGGTGGACATTTACATCTACTGATCTAGGATTCAATTCTAAAAAAAGAACATAAGCTGGATGTCTNCCATGATAAAGAACATCCTTAAAAGCCCTTTTAACGGCATGAGTAACNAGCTTGTCCCTGACCGANCGGCCATTAACATAAAAATATTGAAGGTCCGCGCGGCTCCGAGAAAAAGTTGGCAGGCCAACCCATCCCCAGAGCTTAAGACCCGACCTTTCAACTTCAACTTGAATTGCACTTTCAATAAACTTTTGCCCGCAAACTAGCCGGACACGTCTTTGTTGCTCAAACTCCGAACTTGCCGGCAAAAGGTTGTGGACAGTCTTTTGATTATGACTAAACGAAAGGTGTACATCGAATCTGCTTAAAGCCAGCCTCTTAATAACTTCATCAATTTTAGAAAATTCCGTATTTTCTCTTTTCAGAAACTTTTTACGGGCAGGGGTGTTGAAGAAAAGATCACGGATTTCGATGGTTGTTCCATTGGCGTGAGTAACTGGAATTAAATCTGAGGCCTTCAAACTCCCTTCGGCCTGGATCTTCCAGCCGTTATCAGTTCCCTCTTTCTTAGCTTTCGACATCAGAGACAGGCGGGAAACAGAACTTATACTTGCTAGTGCCTCTCCCCTAAAACCAAAGCTATGAATATTTTCTAAGTCATCCAAACTAGCAATTTTACTCGTCGCATGCCGACGCAAAGCAAGCACAAGATCTCTCTTCAAAATACCAGTCCCATTATCCTGGACCCGGAGTAAACCAACCCCACCTCGCTCAACTTCAACTGCAATTTTAGTTGCTCCAGCGTCGATGCTGTTTTCAAGTAATTCCTTCACTATAGAGGAAGGACGCTCCACCACTTCCCCAGCGGCTATCTGATTTGCCAATTTTTCGTCAAGCAAGTTTATTTTATTCATTCTTGTCAAAATACTTTAACGGCTAACTCATAGTAGCACAGTCGCAGTGGGTGCCTCTCTTAAAACGAGTGATCTCAAACGGTTGAAGCCAGCTAATTTATATGGTCGGGATTTTCAGAATCTGACCAACTAAAATTTTATCGTCAGAAAGGTTGTTAGCAGCACGCAATTTGGCCAAGCTTATTGAGTAGCGCACCGCAATTTCAGATAAGGTTTCCCCGCTTCTGATAGTATGCTCTGAAATAAGAATCGTACTATCTCCTTGCAATCTTAACTCTTGACCAATTTGAATTACATCTGAATTAAGCTCATTGAGTGATTTAATGGCCGCCACACTAGAATGATGTTTCACGGCTATTGCTGACAAACTATCCCCCTTCTCGACTACATACCTAATCGGTGTTAAGCCATTTTCTTTTTGCCACGCAATAAAAGTGCCCTTTGGTGACGCTTCATAAAAATAATTCATTACCCCCTGAGCAATAGCCTGAGCCATACTCCTTTGAAAGCTGGGTGAATTTAACCTTCTCGCCTCTTCTGGGTTCGTTAGATATCCAGTTTCTATCAACACTGACGGAATGTCGGGTGAATTCAACACCTGAAATGATGCCTGTTGAACTTTCTTACGACGCAACCTTGTTACTCTATCTAATGATTCGAGAATTTTCGTTCCAACTACCTGGCTTTGTTCCATACTCCAAGCCATTTGGAATGAAACCAGAGTCAAGGCAACATCATCCTCAAACGTATTTATTGCTAAATTACCGCCTACTCCGCCTAATAAATCAGAGCCGTTTTCCTTCTCCATTACACGACGCGTATTTTCTCTATCAGCCCTGTCGCCAGAAAGTGCATAAATGGTAACTCCATTGGCTCGCTGATTTCGATACCAATCGGCATGTATTGCTACAAACAAATCTGCTCTTTTTTCTCGCGCTATCTGCGGCCTGCGCCTAAGCTCAACGTAATAATCACCATCTCGAACCATTACAGTGCGGTATCCTGGGATAGAATCCAACTGTTTTTTGAGCAGNCGCGAGATAGCAAGCGTAATGCTTTTTTCTTTAATCTTTCCGTCAAAACCTATACTTCCCGGATCTTCTCCACCGTGACCAGCCGAAATGGCCACCACAATGTCACGCCTGTCTTCTAGACTTTCAGAATACAGAGGATGGAAGTCATTATCACTAGCATTAGTGCTTAGCCCTGAACTGTACAAATCAACTACTAATCTGTGTCCTAGATCGACATTGGGCTCGAGTGTGAAACTCGAAGGTCTAGCCTTATCGTCTAAATCAATCACCAGGCGCACATCGTTATTATCTCTAATACCACTTCGTATGTTTTTTACAGCAGTATTGGAAAAATCTAGAACACTTAAATCACCCACCAGTACAGTGTCTTTAAAATCAACGACTACCCGATCGGGGCTCTCAAGGGTAAATAACTGATAAGAAGCTTCGTCGCTTAGATCGAAAACCAAGCGCGTGTGGTCGGGCGCTTGCCAAATTCTAATATCTTCAATATTAGCCGAGAAGCCGCGCTCCAACGCAAGCAAGGGCATGATACAAAATAAAATATTAGCGATAAATTTTGACGGTTCTATCAAGTTCATGATTTATGCGATGATTTTTGAC
The DNA here is from genome assembly GCA_002172295.1 of Gammaproteobacteria bacterium TMED139. Taxonomy (GTDB): domain Bacteria; phylum Pseudomonadota; class Gammaproteobacteria; order Pseudomonadales; family Pseudohongiellaceae; genus UBA9145. Next base: position 12,115 of record NHGO01000040.1, read on the forward strand.
TCGTCTATAGATTTCGGCCTTTCTCACGTATTCTTTGAATGATCTTTAAACCTTTGTCCGAATGATCTTGACACTGTATTAAACGGCCTTCCCCTTGCTCGGATAAATTTACAACTAAATCTGGCGACGGGATAGAACCTTTCCCTTTTTCTGCCCACTCAATAAGGCAAAGATTTTCTGATAAGAAATAATTTTCAGCACCAAGGTATTCTACTTCTTCGGCATGGGCTAGACGATACAAGTCAAAATGATATATCTGAGACTTTTGAAATTCATAGGGTTCAATGATTGTATAGGTGGGGCTCTTCACCGCACCTTCATAACCAAAACCTCGCATAACACCGCGAGTTAATGTCGTTTTACCAGCCCCCAAACCACCATTTAGATAAATAATACCGCCCAGAATTTTAACATCTTCGGGGTTTTTCAAATAGTCAGACTTAATAGTAAATGATCCGTTTGTACACATCGCAAGAGCTAACAACTCTCCAAATGCTAGAGTATGGGCTTCGTCTCGCAAGAACAATTGCAAATCTGACATTCCTAAATGCCTCTAATTACAAAGGGTTCAACAATGGTCTTAGATAAGAGAAAAGGTCAGTGGCCAGCAACCCCCTCTCCCCTAAAACAACACTGGCTAAATCACCAGCTTGTCCGTGTATACAGATTCCACAATTGAGTGCGTCACTTAGTGTCAATCCCTGCGCTATCAAACTCGCGATTATTCCACTTAGGACATCTCCCATACCGCCAGAAGCCATACCAGCATTCCCCTCAGAGCAGAGATAAATAGTCTTCGCCGGCTCGTTGCTGCATGTAAGACTNCCGCTGCCCTTCAGAAGACACGCCCCACCCCACATTTCCGCGAGCTCTTTTACTGCGTTGAACCTGTCTGCTTGAACGCGCTCTTTAGTGCTCTTCAAAAGCCTCGCTGCTTCCCCCGGGTGCGGGGTNAGAACCCAATTGCCCGCTTTTACATTGCCAATTAAATCTNTTCTTTCGGAGAGCAAATTTAACGCGTCCGCATCAATAAGAAGCGGCGTCTTATAGGTAAGATTTAGATCTAATACCTCTGACAGAATTCCTTGACCCCACTTGCCTGTTCCCAGCCCAGGACCAATAGCAATAGCACTCGCCTTTTTTAAAACTCCCCCTAAGTCAAAGTTTTCGTCCTCAGTACCGACTACCATCAACTCTGGACACCTCGCTAAAGCCGCTGACCTATGCTCACTTCGAGATACTAATGTTACTAGCCCCGCTCCAGAGCGCATAGCCGCCTCCGCGGCCATAATCCCAGCCCCACCAAAAGCTAGGTCGCCTCCCAATACAATTACGTGTCCATGGTCGCCCTTATGAGAAGATTTCTTCCTTCGCCCAAGACAACTAGGGGTTACATAGTTGATGTCTATTCTTTCAGACGAAGGCTCAGGGGCTCCTCCGGAAGTAAAGATAAAATCTGGAATATCCAAGTTGTCGAAGACAATTTCACCCGCAAATTCTTTCCCATCGCCGGTAAGGAGCCCTTGCTTTAATCCGGCAAAAGTAACAGTAACGTGTGCCCTTACAGCTAAACCCATCGCTTTTCCTGTATCGACGTTCAAACCCGAGGGAAGGTCTACAGATACAACCGGTCGGTCAAGATGATTAATTGCTAAAATTACTTTTTTGTAACTATCGTTTACCGGCCTATTAATACCGGTTCCTAACAACGCATCAACGATTACGGTCTTCGTATTACAAAATTTTTCAATATCGTTGACTTTGTCTAAAAAACGCAGGCTTACCTTCGAAGATTTAGCATAGCCGAAAGCTAATTTAGCATCGCCTTCCAGCTTTTCGTCTTCGCAAAGCTGAAAAACTTCCGCACTCATACCCGACAATTTTGCCAAGGCAGCAACGACGAAGCCATCGCCTGCATTGTTCCCGCCTCCGGCCAAAACGAGTAGATTAGTTGCTTGTGGATAATAGCTCTTGATCGTTCTAAAAACGGAGCCACCGGCCAGTTTCATTAAGTCATAACTAGTTATTTTTAACTTTTCTACTGCCAATCTCTCAAGCAATGCGACTTGATGTGCTTTATATAGGCGTTTAGGCAGGGCAGAACTAGATATACTCATTCATGAACTGAAAGTAAGTTAGTTAAACTTCTTAATCAACCTTTGGACTAGGCGCAATGCAACCTCCAACTCCTCGGTCGGTATGTCATCTGTAGCGTCGATAGCCCAAGGATCTTGGACCTCTCTTAACGTATTATAAACCTCTTTGCCATGCTCACTAAGCAAAACTAAGACGGAACGCTTGTGGTTTGGGTTATTGCAGTACTCGAGTAATTTATCTGTGACCATGACATCGGTTATTCTTTGAACCGCTTGACGAGATTGGCCCAGGACTCGAGCTATTCCAGGAACAGTCAACCCATTTCGAGAGAGAGCTACCGCGCCAATCACTTTCCATCTGGCATGCGTAAGTCCAAGCTTCTCAGTCATCGCATCACCTTCCGCGATGAGTAAGCCATTTAGTCGGAAAATGGATAGAACTATATCTAAAAATAGCACTCGCTTCGAGACGTGCACGCTTTTATATCCGAAGGTTGTCAACTCTGGCAGCATATTGTCACCGTAACGTTTCTCAGTCAACTGAAAGTCGCAAATTTCAGGGTTAAACCTAAATTAGCTCCCTATAGCCTTTCGTGGATCGCGGAAGAGAACGTTTCTCTTCTGAGTTAGCTAATTGCTTTCTTACTACGCTTGGTTGGGAATCTCAGACCATATGCTGTCAAAAACTACAAAAGTAAGTCCCCAAAAATTCAACGANAAAATCTTTACCTTAATTTGGAAACAAACGGGCCTTGTAGATAGTTTTGCCTAAGTAGTATATTCAACAACTATAAGAATTAATTGAAAGCTTCTAATGAAAATCAACCCATGGTTATATTCTACATATCTGCTTTTAGCCGCGCCCAGCGCTAGCCCCGATGAACCCTTTCGAGACGCCAATCGCTTACTTGAATTAACAAATATCGGAGCAAAATTCGAAACAGTCGTTGTAAATCAAACTAAAAAGATTATTCGTACCTATTCGAGTATCGTGAATATGTCCGAATCAGTAGTTCTCCCGACTGATATTAAAGAACAAATCGAAGACTGTTACGCAAAGGTATACGCCTGGGATCAATTCTCTCAGGGCATAGCAGAAATTCTGGCTGAAAAGCTGACCTTAAGTGAGATTAAATTATTAATCGCATTCTATTCAAACTTAGGACTTCCTCCGAGAGAAATAGGAACCTTTAAATCCCTACTAAAGAAATCCAAAGCAATTGAAAAAACGAGTCTTCAATACATTTATGAAAAGAGTGCGAGCTGTGTTGTAAAAGACACACTCCTAATCAATGAATTCATACTAATTCAAAGAAACCAGCAACAGTCCAAGCTAGTATCATATGAATAACCGAAACCCACCAGATGGTATCGAACAAGATAGGGAAGAATGGCTTGAGGCACTAGAAAATATCTTTGAAAACTACGGTGAGAGAGGGGTATCCTATTTACTGGCGAGTTTGTCGGACTGGCACGCTAAACGCTCTGATATAAATCCGCAGAAAGTTTTGAACACTCCTTATGTAAACTCAATTCCACTATCCTCACAACCGAGCTATCCAGGGAATTTGGAATTAGAAATCCGTATAGAGAATATTTTGCGATGGAACGCAATGGCCATGATTTTGCAAGCGCAAGATTCGGGCTCAGGCGTAGGCGGGCATATAGCAACCTATGCGTCCGCCGCGACTATGATGGAGGTAGGGTTTAACCACTTCTTTCGAAAACGCTCGAAATCCTACGGCGGAGATCTCATAATCCCGCAGCCCCATACTTCGCCTGGCGTCTATGCTCGCTCTTTCATTGAAGGAATATTCAGTGAAAAACAATTAACAAACTTCAGAAGGGAGTTAAAAACAGGGGGAGGGCTAACTTCATACCCTCACCCAAGATCCATGCCTGATTATTGGCAAGTGGCAAATGCTTCAATGGGTCTATCTACTCCAACAGCGATTTACCAAGCTAGGTTCACAAAATATCTCGAGAACCGAGGGTTAAAACCTAAATTAGGCGGTAAGGTATGGTGTTTCATCGGGGATGGCGAGACAGATGAGCCTGAAGTTCTAGGTACGATTAATATTGCATCTAGAGAGAGACTCGACAACCTAATCCTGGTGGTTAATTGCAACCTTCAACGCTTGGATGGCCCAGTCAGAGGGAATGGTAAAATAATTCAAGAACTCGAATCTTCCTTTCTAGGCTCTGGCTGGAATGTTATCAAAGTTATCTGGGGGAGTGGCTGGGACAAACTTCTAAATGCCGACTCTGAGGGTGTTTTGTCTAACCGAATGGAGGAATGTGTCGACGGTGACTATCAACGCTACTCGATTTTACCGGGCAATCAGCAAAGAGAGCATTGGGTAGACGGAAATCCTAAGCTTGAACANATGATGAATACACTAACTGACAACGAGCTAAAACAAATTAAGCGAGGAGGACANGATCACATAAAAATATTTTCGGCGTTCAACAAGGCCATTCACAGTGAGGAAAAGCCGACTGTGATCCTAGTAAAGACCGTAAAAGGGGACGGCATGATTGGAGCGCAAGGCAGTAACACAGTCCATCAGAGGAAAAACTTAGATGGTGACCAACGACTCACTATCGCAAAAAATCTTGGGATCCCACTAGATGAAGATTCCATTCGGAAGGCAAAATTCTACCATCCAGGAAGCGATAGCCTGGAGGTGAAATATTTAAAAGCTAGACGTGCCGAACTTGGCGGGCGAATACCTGAAAGAAATGCCGATTGCATTAAATTGAAAGCACCCCCTCTTGCCAGCTTCGAATCACTCCTATCAGGCAAAAACAAAAGGCCTCAATCTACCACGATGGTGCTAGTACGTATTTTAACGATCCTTCTTCGGGAAAAGTCTCTTAAAAAATATATCGTTCCAATCGTTCCAGATGAGGCTCGAACCTTTGGCTTAGACGCTTTGTTCAAAATTGCAGGTATATTTTCTTTGCAAGGCCAGCAATATACGCCTGTGGACGCAAATTCACTCGTTGCTTATAGAGAGGCCGAGGATGGTCAAATCTTACAAGAAGGAATATGCGANATTGGTGCGCTTGCGTCCTTCCTTGCCGCAGGGACTGCATATTCCATACATGGACTTCCGATGATTCCTTTCTACTTTTTTTATTCAATTTTTGGNTTTCAACGAGTTGGTGACATGATCTGGACCTGTGGCGATATGCTNTGCCGCGGNTTCTTAATTGGAGGCACAGCTGGGCGGACAACTTTAAATGGTGANGGTATTCANCATCAAGATGGGCACTCGCAAGTTGTCGCAAACACCTATCCGAACCTCAAGAGTTACGATCCGGCTTTCGCTCATGAGCTGGTGGTGATAGTCAGGGAAGGAATCTTTCGCATGTATGAGCGACAAGAAAATATTTTTTATTACATTACAGCGTACAATGAAAATTACCGCATGCCAGCAACGACACAAGACAAAGTATCGCAAGAAGGTATTCTAGCTGGGGCATATCATTTTTACTCGACTGAGTCAGAAAAAAAATCTCAGGTTCATTTGTTGGGCAGCGGNTCAATAATGCANCAGGTCCTGGCAGCGAAAAAGCGCCTAGAAAGCTTTGGATTTGAAGTATCNATTTGGAGCGTAACNAGNTACAACGAATTATANCGNGAAGCTGAAGAGTGTGTTCGGCAAAATCGATTGAATCCACTTNCNAAACAGAAANCACCTTATGTGCAAAGACTTTTTGCAAAAACAACTGGTGTTTATGTTTCNGCCTCAGACTATATGAAATCNTTAGCTAACAGCATTACTCCCTGGATGCCTTCAAATTATTTCGTCTTNGGTACAGACGGNTACGGCTTGAGCGAAACTCGCGAAGANCTCCGCANTTATTTTGAAATCAGCTCNGACTANATTTGCCATGCGGCTCTGGTAGGNCTNNTCAGGACAAAAAAANTNTCTGCTGCTGAATTCAAAAGATTCGCAAANGACCTTAAAATAAAACCAAATAAACCAAGCCCAGCGACTCGATAAGAGTGTTTAGTCTGGCTCCACGACCTCTATGCGAACGCCATCAGGACCCTCTACAAATGAAATCCTAATCCCTCTGAATGCAAGTGGCTCCAGGGTGAATTTAACGTCATTCAATCTTAGATTTCTTCCGAAGTCGTCTAAGTCTNCTGAAGCCCATCCCAAATGATCCATCGCTCTTCCTTGAGTAGGANCAACATTNCCTGCAGCTNTAGCTGCCATTAGCCAAACATCGCTGTAGTTAATCGCCGGTAACACTCCCTTCCATTGAANNATCTCTCCACCAAAAATNNTCTGATACCACCNTAAGGTGTTCTCAGGCTCNGNNGNGGATAAGTGNANATGATGCANACCCCGAGTNTCTGGGTCATCAATCAGCTCTATTTTAGTGCCCCATGGGTCTAGGACGAAGGCGATCTTCATACCAGAAAACTCGGTAGATTCACCGATCTGCTCCCCCCCATCGGCGACCACATTAGAGACTGACTCTTCAACATTTGATAGCGAGAACCCTATATGGTCAACACCCGTGCCGACGGAGCCGCCAGTCGGCTCTCGCTCAAAAAATATTATCGAGAGATCATCATAAAAAACCCTGTCGGTAGGATACTGCACCCTATCAGCATCACCTCGATTAAAGGCGCCAGCCACACCCCCGAAGTGTTTGGTATACCAGGCCACGGCTTCCTCAGCGTTTGTCGCGGTTAAGTGTATGTGGTCATAAGGAACTATAGCGTTCAGTAAACTTGTGCCGAAAAAAGCAGTAAGCGTTACGATTATTTTGACCATTATCCACCTCATAAAATTTTCAATCTGACTTGCAGTATTCCTCAATCTCAAAGCGATTAGTAAAGTAGACTAATGCGTCATAGAGTACATGAGATAATTTATACCCAACCTGTATGCAGAGTTGGCATACCGGGTAGGATAAGCTGGATGGTAAGTATGTTCCCATCCATCCCCCATGTCGGAATTCCAATTTATTAAAACCATCACCCTTCCCTCATCATCCAAGATTGCATGATTACTCGCGTAGTCGATACCCTGCTCACCATAGTCATCCGAGCGATAAAGTGCAGGTATCATTTGCGGGCCATCGATATCGTAATATACATGGAAGATTTCATGATCAGGTTTCAGCTCAACAATTTCTCTGTCGGGAAAAACCTGCGAGAATGCTGCGTAGAAATTATCCCACTGCCGCTGACCCCAGAAATCATCAATTAGTAAAAACCCGCCCCGNAGCAAATACTCCCTAAGATTCTCAGTCTCCGCTGGNTCCAGAATAAGTCCCCCAGCTTGACCTACCTCTAGCATATAAAGAAATGGATAATCGAAAATTTCCTCATCATCGATACGCAAGACAATAGGTTCACTCATCACACGGATGTTGGTTAGGCGAGATACGCCTCTCAAGAAATTCATGTCTGCATCTGGAAAGTCAATCGACCAAGCCCCATAGCCAAAACCCTGCCCGTAGTAGGTGTCAAATTGCACTCTGACGAAATTAAATTCCCCAGCCTCATCATATCCCAGATCTTTTATGCCTTCTTGCTGAGTCGAGAGCGGTGGGTAAACCTGGGCATTAGCCGAAGCGAAAATGCAGAACAAACATGCAGCTGACAAATTTAGAAGTGTCTCTGTCATGACTCTTTCCCTTGAAAAAATTTTTCCCATACCACTCTTGATTCTCACGCTGAACAATTAAAGCCCTATAGATCTATTCTTGATCGTATTATCACCTTAGAGATGCACAATAGTCCTCTTCAGAGACGACTGGAGTAAACCACAGAAAATCGTGGGACGCCATATCGCCCNACATCTCCAAATAAGCAGTAGGTTCAGTTTCGTTTAAATTAACCTCCATGAATGATACTGAAACAATTGAGTCCGCCGCTAAGCGCAAATCATTCGCCATTAAATACTTTGGAACTCCAAGGTCTTTGCGGGCATGATAATTGCCAGCAATCAGAATTTTCATCAGTTCATCTTTCCTAGAGGATAAACTACTTGCCATTGAATAATCTCTCCCTTGCTGAACTCTGATCATAGAGGGAAATTGTGACTCTGGTAATAAACCGCAATGGCTTTCGTCAATGTCGCTAGCCAACCTACGCCGGGTGATATCATCGAAGATATCNAACTCTGGCGGCAGTTCCGACAAGCCATAAATTTCCATCATCCTTGAGTTCGNGAGATTAGATGCCTTTATGCTTACGCCAGATGAATAGGCTGAATATATNAATGGCCCGTAAAACAGCCATTCCCAGCCTTCCTCGTCCCATTGCAAATATTCCTTTAATGCCTCTGAATCTTGATTTTTGGCAGAATGCAATGTGTCCAACCGCTCTTGGGAATCAGAATCCATCATTTCAAAAGCTACCAAGGAAACCAAGTTCAGATCTAAAAGGTGATTCAAAATCGCAAGCTGCAGTTCATGATGATCAGGGTTATCNTGTTTTTCTCCTAAAATAAGATATCTGGATTCTTCTATCGCAGACGTAAACTCCTCAATAGACACAAATTCTTGATTTGCGCTATCCCAGATTTTTCCAACTAAAACATGATCAACATATAGACGAGATTGCCAACTTAGTGGTCGCTCAATCTGCGAATAAGAATAAGCACTTAAGCTCAATGCAATGACAAAAAATAACTTTTTAACGTGTACCACCCATTACCTCCCATTGACGATATATCTCATCCTCCCAGAAATTTTGAAAATAAGCGATCACCGCAAGCTTTTCTTCTTTGTCTAGAACATGTTGAAAGGCTGGCATTTTNCCGCCATACGCCTTGCCCCCCTCGTTAATGACCTGAAGAAGAACCGAGTTTGCGTGGTGCCAAGTATGCGCACTACCGTTCAGTGGTGGCGGCGGAAACGAGCCATCGGCAAGTTTTTGCTTCCAATTAGCAACCTTTCCCTGAGCTCTGGTACCGTGACATCCTGAGCAATTCTGTTCAAACACAACGGAACCGATGGAAACCTGCTGCTCCGAATACCAACGAGCAATACTTTCGCGCTCTCCTTCGAGCGATGGCTTTCCTGACTTACTGCAAGACATAGCAAATGAAGAAATCAAAAAAATCAAAAAATAGCGCACGATCCTAGCTTCCTTTTTTTGGATAATCAAACTCCACTAAAGTTGCCGTCCCAAGCATAGCATCGGCCCAGTTATGGGAGTTGAACCTAAGCTTTACTAGCCCGCTTGTGGGAACATTATCGATACTTGCGCCCGACATACAATTTGCAAACTCTGTTATGGTCGGGTTATGACAAACCAACATTACCGTGCTGAGATCACTGTCTAAATTCTGCACCACCTCTAATAACTTTTTTGGCCCGGCCAGATACATCCCAGAATTCAAAACAATACTCTCAGTCGGAAATTCAGTTCCTTCAGCAATCAATCTTGCCGTCGAAATTGCACGCACGGCGGTACTTGAAATTATTGCCTGCACCGGGCCCTCTTCGCGTAATCGAGATGCCATAACGGATGCATCATGCTCACCGCGACTATTTAGGGGTCGCTCAGAATCCTTGAGATCTGCACTAGCCCAGGAGGACTTGGCATGACGAAGTAAATATAGCGTTTTCATCAAAATAGTACGTATGCTCTTCAAGATTAAGTTTTTATACCTTAAAAGTTTTTATAAGACCAGCAATGTGCTCTCTTAAAAAAAACCCATAAGTTACAGAGATACGGAAGTTTTTTTTCTTTTAGTTGAAAAAGATCATTAATCCATCTCACATTAATGCCGAAACACTCATAAATAATCAAAATTCTTGCGGGATAGTTAAACATGAAATTTTTATTAAAGTCAGTACTTGTTTTTACACTGGCTACGCTCGCTCTTAATTCACTGGCTCAACAGCAAAGTATTACGCGAGAGATAGAAGTTGGCGCGCTTTTCACTTCGGGAAACACCGATGAGCAAGCTCTCAACTTCGCTGGCGAATACACCATAACAGAGGACCGATGGGAATACGGTTTTACACTAGATGCACTTTATGCAGCCAGCAATGATGAAACTACTGGGCAGCGACTGTATGGCGTAGCGGGTGCTAACTATAAATTCTCCGAAGACAGCTTTTTCCTGGCTCGAGCAGCTCATGAAGATGATCGATTCAACGGTTTCGATAGTCAGTCGGATGCAACTTTTTCATACGGTCGCGGGTTTTTTCGAGGTAGACCCGATGTAAGTCTGCGACTCGATGCGGGTATCGGTATTCGCTGGTCCAGATTAAATGGTTCAGATTTCGATGAACCAATTTTGCGTGTCGCAGGCCAATACGAGTGGATACTCAGCGAAACTGCAACTTTTAGTCAAGATTTAGCGGTCGAATACGGCACTGACTCAAACATTTACAGATCCGANACTGGGATAACCACNCAGATTAACCAAAACCTTTCGCTAAGACTGTCTATCAACTTGAAACACCAAACTGAAGTACCAGCGGGTAGAGACGAAACAGACATTAGAACCGCTGCAACTTTAGTAGTTGCCTTTTAGATAATTTCCCTAAGGTAGTAAATTCAGGCCAATTGCAGATATACTAACTGCTTCTAATCCCTCAGGCCTGAGCATGGTTAAGCAATATTTGCTGTTTGTAACCCTCCTTTCTTTNCCCGCTTCTATGCTCGCGGATCAAACTGATGGGAAACTGGATGACCTTTTTGCAACGTTATCTTCGACCTCTGATCTGACAACCATCCGGTCAACCGAAAACGAAATATGGGAAATTTGGTTTGCGCACCCCAATAATGACGTCGAGCAACTCATGCAAATGGGAGTCGCCCGCATGAACGGCAACCGCCAACCAGAAGCAATGNTGATATTTAACGAGCTAATTGGAAGTTTCCCAAACTACGCGGAGGCCTGGAATAGACGCGCGACACTCCATTACGTGTTNGGTAATTATGAAGAATCTATTAGCGACATCGAAAACGTGTTNGCTNTNGAGCCAAGGCATTTCGGAGCGCTGTCTGGCTTAGGGCTGGTTTATCTCCAAATAAACCAGCNAACCAAGGCAAAACAGGCTTTTGAAGCCTTNATANAGGTTCATCCTAACAGCCCAAACGCGANGGAAAACTTAAGAAAAATCAATGAAGATCTGCGTCTGAACGTAATTTAGCAAAAAAGGGAATTACGGCGAATCCCCTTTTTCATCTTATTGGCGATTTCCAGTTACACCGAACGATCCAAAATCACTGTCAAAATCGCCGGTCAATGCGTCGCCGTCTATGTTGCCGTTNAATTGAAGAGTAAGGCTTTGGCCTTGCGCATCAATGGAAGTCTCAAAAGCNACGCCNTTGCCGTCAAAAGTAATGCCAGAGATGGGCGCCTCACCGAGNTGGTCAGCCCCCATGCTNCCACTNCCATCAGCATTAATGGTCAAAGTCGCTGGGATATTTCCCAAAGGTGTGTTCATTTCGACACCCCAAACACCTACNGCGGGAGGTGTGCTCGCGGCGCAACCTACNAANACCATCAATGAAAGGGCTAGCCATCCACTTATCAATTTTTTCATATACCTNTAATCCTTTTGTTAGTTCAAAAACCTAATTTTNCGANAACAGAGGCTTTTTACCCCCCTTCTAGACAANCTATTAAAAGTTCGNTTTCNCAACTTTTTCGNTCAGAATGTCNCGATNTCGAAAAGANANCCTATTGTCCNGTAAATAGCGCGGGAGTCAACTAACTTACCTCTTAAATGNNCTTTCTAACTGGANAAACATAACATAGATATCTACGGAATTTCCCAAGCNGATAGCCAGCGNTCACTGCTGCGCTGAAACCCNAACTCTCCTAGAATTANTCTTTCTAACCCAGGCATGTGAGCNGCACCATAAAAAATCGCGATATTTTTGATATTTGGATCGCTAATCACACCAATTAATTTGGCAATCACCGCTTCGTTTCTATCCCCAAGAATGGGTATTTGATTTTCAATCTCCGGCGTGAGTTGCAGGTTACCNCCTTTTCCTAATTCTTCCGCAAACAAATACTTCAGTGAATTTCTATGATCTCCAGAAGTTAGCGCGTCGAGCAAGGAAAGAATATCGAACGAACTATACGTATCTGTAGTCGCAGTTTTATNTTCCAAACTAATGGACTGTGCCGCTGCGAGTGCNAAAAAAGTAGAAAATAGATTTTGATCTTTATCCTCCATCGCCTTCCTTANCTGGTCAGGGTTTAAATCTGCGTGAATGAAGTTTTGAGTGGAGTAGTCTATTTGCTCTAATTGAAAGCTTAACCCTAAAAAGCTGCCCAAGGCTTTTTGAAGAAACGAAATAGGAGACGTACTAGTGCGCTCTGAATTTAGCAATGGCCTATCATCTGCATTAGCCACAAGCTCATAAAGTACAATATCCTTGCCTTCAAAGTACTTATTAAGCCAATCATAGTATTCTCTATCTCCCAAATGAACTGCAGATACCAAATCTATTTTAGTTCCAGAAATATTGGTATAGGTCACAATAGCGGTTTGCAACTCACCTCTCCGATCCAAACCGTCAGAGATGAAACGGATAAAGTGCTTATTCTCTTGAGCCTCGGCAAAGAAAGNAAATTTNAAANATAAACAAAAGAGTAAACT
>NHGO01000041.1 GCA_002172295.1 Gammaproteobacteria bacterium TMED139
GCCTCCGGTTATTACGATATCGGCTCAAGAACACTTTTGATTGGCCAATGTTCTAGGGAGCTCTCACAAAGAGTATATCGTTCTCGACAAGAGGGGGAAAGAGGTATCAAAGGACGGCTTTATCAATTATCTGCTATAGAATAAAAAATGACTGGGTCAAAAATGAATGCGATAACTGAGATTATATCTCTAGCTGGCGTGACTCGGCGAGAGCCGCGTCAATTCTATCTTCCAGCCCTTTAACCTGCTGAACAGTAACATGTCTGGTTTCGTTAATTAGACGACTCTTGCGAAGCATGTCATGGGTTATGTTCAGAGCCGCCATAACTGCAATTTTCTCTGCTCCATGAATGTTTCCTCGATCCTTGATTTTTCGCATGCTTTCGTCAAGGTAGCGCGCTGATTTCATCAAAGCTTCTTGGTCCGAGGGTGGGCAATTAACCTGGTATTCTTTATCGAGGATTTTAACTTGAACCGCAGCCGGTTGATTATTCATGATTTTATCCAAAAAAATTTAAGAATTATTCATTGCCTTCAGTCTGTTCAATATCGATTCAAGCTTTGACTTTGCCTCTCTATTCTTTTCGAGAAGTTGTTTCCGTTCTGCTTGCCAGTTATCTTCACTGGCTTTGAGGATATGGTTTTGGACTTTCATATCAGAGCACACCTTAATCAAGTCGTCTACTTTCTCTTTCAAGGAATGGAATTTTTCTTCAGTATTCTCGGTCATGTTAAGTTTTCTTCACTAATATCCAAAATTTGGGAATTGCAACAAAATGTTGTCAGAGGATTTTTAACAACACCTCAAGAACGTTTACTATAGAGCCGACTCTAAAATCGGTCAATAATGTAGTTTAACAAAATAGAGGTTGGTTGCATCGATACGTATCGATAAGCTTGCAGGTCGGCAGTTAAATTACGTAAAAGTAAAGAGAGATCTAGGTATTTTGCAGATTCACGAGGAGTTTTGAGGAAAGCGCTATGGGCATTACTAACAGAGAGTTTAAAAAGCGACGCAAGGAAATAATGTCTCGAATGGAGCCTAATAGCATTGGCTTATTATCTTCTGCGCCTGAATGCTTGAGGAACAATGATGCGGAATATCAATATCGCCAGAATAGCGATTTTTATTATTTAACTGGTTTTACCGAGCCGCACGCGATATTGGCCCTTGTTCCTGGCCGTGAACAAGGCGAAGTAATATTGTTTTGCCGAGAAAAAAATGAAGAGAAGGAATTGTGGACCGGATATATCTTGGGCCCAGAGGCGGCCATTGACTCGTTAAAAATTGACGACGCATATCCTATCGAGGATGTTGATGAAATTATTTCAGGTCTAATTGAGGGCAAAGACCGCATCTACTATTCAATGGGAAGAGATGATCATTTCGATCGTCAAGTCATGACATGGGTCAAAAATCTTCGCAACAACGCAAAAGTCGGGCCTCCACCGCCAAGTGAGTTTCAGGTGTTAGACCATTTGCTTCACGAGCTTCGGCTTATAAAGAGCCCGGCAGAGATAAAACTGATGGAGAAGGCAGCAAAAATTTCTGCAGAGGGGCACAAAGCGGCCATGAACCGGTGTGTTCCAGGGGCAAAAGAATATGAGTTAGAGGCTGAACTGCAATATGCGTTTACTCGGAGTGGTAGCAGGTCCCCAGCCTACCAGTCGATAGTAGGGGCTGGCGATAATGCATGTGTTCTCCACTATAATTCAAATAAAGCAGAGATAAAAAAAGGAGATCTGGTACTTATAGATGCTGGGTGTGAGTACGAATATTATGCCTCCGATATTACTAGGACTTTTCCTGCAAGCGGCAAATTTACAAAGGAACAGAAATTAATATATGAGATTGTTCTGCTAGCTCAGAAAGAAGCTATAAAGGCAATTAAGCCTGGCAACACATGGGATGCACCACATAACGCATCTGTTAAGGTCATCACCAAAGGTTTGCTAGAACTTGGTTTGTTAAAAGGATCACTTTCAAGATTGATCAAATCTCAGGAGTATAGGCGCTACTATATGCATCGAGTTGGACATTGGATTGGCATGGATGTTCATGATGTCGGAGATTATAAGATTGATGGTCATTGGCGATTGCTTGAACCAGGAATGGTAACGACCATAGAGCCTGGGATATACATTTCTCCTTCAGATAATTCCATTTCAAAAAAATGGCGTGGCATTGGTATCCGAATTGAAGATGATGTCCTAGTAACCAAAACGGGGTATAGAATTTTAAGCACAGGAATACCAAAGACTGTTGTAGAGATTGAGACTCACATGTCAACTAAAGTTAACTAAATCAAGGGAATCCGATGATTGTCAAATCGCCCGAAAACAGCTATGACATCGTAATAGCGGGTGGCGGAATGGTTGGTGCTACCTTTGCTATTACTGTGAGTAAGGCCTTGAAAAAAGCAGGCCTAAAGATTCTTGTAGTAGAGGCTTTTGAGCCATCAACCGTTGACCCGAATGCGGCAAGTTTTGATTCCCGCTCAACTGCTCTTTCGTTTGGGTCAAAGGAGATACTCAATGATTCGTCAATTTGGGTTGAGTTGAGCAACAAGGCTGAGCCGATAAGAGAGATAGTTATCTCTGACAAGGGGCGGTTTGGTACTGCGAGAATTACTTGCAAAGAGCAAAATCTTGAGGCGCTTGGTTACGTAGTCGAAAACAAGGATTTGGGGCTGATATTGAACAATCGGCTGACCCGCTCTGAATCAATTCATTATTTCACTCCGGCTACAATACGGGATGCAGCTCCTCGTAAAAGTGGTATGAATCTGAAAATTAGCAATGGTAGTGACAGCCATCTGGTGCGCTCAAACCTACTAGTGCTGGCCGACGGCGGCAAATCACCAATTTGTGATCAATTGGGTATCGTGCGAGTTCGCCAGAACTATAATCAACACGCAATAGTATGTAATGTTGCCTTCGAAAAAGCTCATCGAGGGATGGCATTTGAGCGATTCACAGAAACTGGCCCACTTGCTGTATTGCCATTGCGTAACTTCAAAAATGAAAATAGGTGCTCGGTGGTTTGGTCGGTTAACGAGCAAGAAAGTGACAAATTTCTTAAGCTAAATCAAGAGGCGTTGCTACGGGAGTTACAAGGTCAGTTTGGCCAAAGACTCGGAAGAATAAAGAAACTTGGAGAGCTTCACTGTTTCCCTCTGGGCCTTTCGATTGCAAAAGAACAGATTAGGCCAAGTATTGTATTGCTTGGCAATGTGGCTCACACGCTTCACCCAGTAGCTGGACAAGGAATGAACTTAGCTTTGAGGGACATGGAGGCGCTTGTTAAAAGTATAGAAAAGGGAATTAAAGAAGGGAGTAATTGTGGCGAAATGCGGGTGCTTCAACGCTATTTAGAAAATCAGTCAGTTGATCAGCATCAGGTGATCACATTTACTGACAACCTAGTCAAATTATTCTCTAGCAACTCTATGTCAAAAGTAATGACCCGCAAGCTTGGACTGCTATCACTCGAGTTATTTCCGGGGTTAAAAAAATCTTTCGCAAAACAAGCGATGGGTATCGGATGGGGAGGCTAAACTTATTCGACCAAGGAGCGTATTTTTTCAACACGTTTCCTGTTAGCCCCAAGATCAGTGAAGCCAACGCGGGAGGCAGACCGGACGTGAGTAATCCCACCGTTCTCATCATGAAGGAATTCAACGTCGTCGATGTAACGCAAGATACGGCTTGTGAATTCGACGCGCATATAATTGCCAGACCTATCAACTATGTTTGCATGATTCAAAGACACTAACATTCTTTCGATCTTTTCCAGATCCGCGTTTAGAGGCCGTATTGTATGAGAGTTATCGCTGTCAAAACTAGAAACGCAGTTTGGAGATTGTGGGCAAGGCGCTAATCTATTCTCTCGGACGCCGAGATCAATCGGCGGATCTGCTGAGCACGCTGATAGGAATGGGAGAACAGAAAGTATAAATTTTTTCATAAATCAATGAAACACTGTGTTCATCTTCCGGGTTTTCATTGAATAACAGTCATTCCTAACCATTCAGCAATAAGAGCGGGCTTTTCTTCTCCTTCTATCTCAACGGTGACATTGTGTTTCAATAAAAAATGCTTCGGTTTCTTTTCTTCCGCACCAATAAGTTCAAATCTAGCTCTGATCTTACTGTTTACTCTTACAGGGTTGACGAAACGCACTTTATCTAGCCCGTAATTAATTCCCATCACTGCATTTTCCAGTTTAATACCACCGTTCATAGAGCTGAGTTTACTCAGTAGAGAGAGTGTTAAAAACCCATGAGCAATTGTTGTTCCGAAAGGAGTTTCTGCTGCTCTATCTTTATCAACATGAATGTATTGAAAGTCACCTGTAGCTTCAGCAAACTTATTTATTCTATCTTGATCAATTTCAATCCAGTCTGTGAGACCAACCTCCTTTTCAAGAAAATTTTTCAAATTTTTGGCGTTCACCATTTTGTTCATTTGCTGACCTTTAAGCATTTATTGTACAAAGAATGGAAACTTGATTTTATCAGTAAAGAATGGGTTGAGGAACACTGCTACCTAGTTTGATAGGCCATTCGATACTATAATATCCGACGATGAAGCCCAAAGTAAAAAGTGATTTCGACATAATCATCGTTGGTGCAGGCATGGTGGGTTTGACAATCGCTAGCCTGTTAAAAGATGACCAGCTTCGAATAGCAGTGGTTGATAAGAGTGACACCCCACCAGTTCCCATGGTTTCTGAGCTAGAAAGCTCAAACTTTGATGCTAGGGTAAGTGCCTTAAGTGCTGCATCAAGAGAGATACTGAAACGGGCTGGCGCATGGAGAATCATAGAGAGTAAGCGCTATTGCGATTTCAGCAGCATGTTTGTTTGGGACGCCGATGGTACTGGCAGTGTTAAGTTCTCTGCCGAGGAACTAAGTGTTCCAAGACTGGGAACAATTATTGAGAATTCTTTCGTTATTGATGCCCTATTGGAGAATCTATACAAGAAAGCCAACCTAGAGATTTTTCGTCCTTGTTCAATTATTTCTCTAGATGAAGGTGACGAGTCGGTATTACTAGAAACCGAAGATAATATCCGATTGCGTGCAAAGCTTGTCATTGCCGCTGATGGCGTGAATTCTAAAATTCGGGAATTGGCAAACTTTCGAGTTCGTGAGTGGGAATATAATCACGACGCTATCGTGGCCACCGTAAAAACCGAAAGCCCCCATCAAGAAATGGCTTTGCAGCGTTTTATGCAAACAGGCCCCCTGGCATTTCTTCCGCTATGCACTGGTCTAGAGATTGACTGCCAGGATTGGAGCAGTATTGTTTGGTCCGCAGAACCATCTTACGCTAAAAAGCTTTTCAGTCTTTCAGACGACGAGTTTTGTTTCGAGCTAACGCAGGCTTCTGAGTCGCGCTTGGGTAGGATAATTGATTGTAGCCGACGTCATCTATTCCCGCTAAGACAGAGGCACGCAGTCAATTACTCAAAACGGCGAATCGCACTAGCGGGAGATGCGGCACACAGCATACATCCTCTTGCCGGACAGGGGGCAAATCTCGGTTTGCTTGATGCAGAAGCTTTAGTCAATAAAATCACCGAGGGTTTGAACGCGGGCAGAGAAGTTGCTGATCCAGTGATTATGGATAGATATGAAAGGGCGAGAAAAGCGCATAATTTGGGAATGATGGGGTTGATGCAAGGTTTTAAGCACCTTTTTGCAGATGAAACTATGATTGTTCGCTGGCTGAGGAATGTCGGTATGAGCAGTATAAATGATATGAGCATCGTGAAGAATTATCTTGCGCGTCAAGCAATGGGTTTAGATTCTTAAAATACTTCTCATAAAAACCCTTAGGAAGGCCAGCCGAGGGAAATGACAACTTAATGTCATAATTAGGTGTGGCCAGATTAAGCCCGCGTCACTTAATGTCCGAGTTTTTAAAATAGAGCAATCCTCTTAATCAAATTTCATAAGTTTGGGAGAATAATTCTTTCAAAATCATAAAAACCCTATGTTTTAGATATTCTTATGAAGATTTCTTAAAGTCAGTCGATACTAATGTTTGCGACAAGTTAGAGCCCTATTATATGGGTATGAAGTAGGTAAGGAGCAGCATTTACGATGGCACAGGACACGAAATTCCCCTTCGACTTAGACCTCAGCGTCCTCGATACGGGCAGTATTACTAATATCTTAAATGATATCGACCAGCACATGCCCTTAATGGAAAGCGAGCGAGACAGAGTCCAGCTTCTCCAAGTCAAAGAATTTTTTGAAGACGAGCTTAAAATGGCCAACCGTTTGCATTAAAGGCCTAGTTCGAATAGTTTCTTGCCCGCCATCGAACAACGGTGGTTTTATTTGACGATAGATTCGCGCATTTTAGACCTCATCTTTCTTATAATATATAAATCTAAAAGATTTAGACTACCGCTCTCTCGGAAGAGCATAATTGTTGACAGTGAATAAAATCGAAAATAATTCGATGCATAAGTTTTTTTCTGTATTCCAGCATAGTCGCTTAGCGATGAGGCTTGTTTGGGACACGAGCCCATTACTTACCTCAGTAATGGCCATATCAACTGTGCTTAGCGGAGCAGCACCAGCCGCAATAGCTTCAGTAGGTGGCTTATTCGTGGATTCCGTAGCGACATCTCTGCAGCAGGCGGGAGGAGATGCTGCCAGCGCTCGCCAAGAAGCCGTATTTTATGTGCTAATAGAGCTTGGTCTAGTAGTCCTACTGACTGGTTCACAAAGGTTGAATTCAGTATGCCAGTCGATCTTGCGGGCTTTGTTAGGAAATAAAATTAACGTAATGATCCTCGAAAAGGCCTTAACACTGGAGCTTAGCCATTTTGAGGATTCTGAGTATTACGATAAATTAGTCCGAGCGCGACGAGAGGCATCAAGCAGACCACTCTCCCTAATTATCAAAACTTTCGATTTCCTGCGGGACGTAATCGCTTTAGTAACTATTAGCATTTTTCTATTTCAATTTTCTGTTTGGGCGGCTTTTTTATTATTCGCTGCTGGAATTCCAGCTTTTGCTGCTGAAACAAAGTTCTCTGGTGAAGCATTTCGTATTCAAAGGCGTCGCTCCGCTGAGAGACGTCTGCAAGTCTACCTAGAAATGGTATTAACACGTGAAGACGGAGCGAAGGAAGTAAAACTTTTTCAGATAGGGAAGCACTTTTTAAAACGTTATATTGATATTTTTCACGGTATCTATAGGGAAGATAGAAGTTTAGTTTTGCGTAGGGGGTTTTGGGGCTATGTTCTTGGTTTGATAGCGAGTGCTGCTTTTTATTTTGCATACGGTTGGGTTGGGTTCGCAGCAATTGCCGGAGTTATAACCATTGGTCAAATGACGATGTACATAGCTCAATTCAGATTAGGGCAAAATGCCGTGACTACCAGTTTAACAGCAATAAATGGAATGTATGAGGACAACCTTTATCTATCAAATCTATCTGAGTATTTAAACCATGAAATTCCAGAAGCTAGTGGCGACAAGGACTTTGGGCCAAACCCAGGAGATGGGATTAGGTTCGAAAATGTTAGTTTCTTTTATGATGGCTGCAAGGTGCCTGCTCTAAATGACGTCTCTGCACACATAAAGCAGGGAGAATCTCTCGCAATTGTTGGAGAGAATGGCAGTGGTAAGACAACTTTAATAAAGTTGTTGACGCGTTTGTATAAACCTAGTGGCGGCAGAATTCTTCTTGAGGGTTTAGACCTTCAACATTGGAATGTAGATGCTTTGCGTAAAAAAATAGGAGTAATTTTCCAGGATTTCAACCGCTATCAACTGATTGTGGGCGAAAATATAGGCGTGGGCGACATAAATGTCATCGATGACCAAGATCGCATTGATAACGCAGCTAGCAAGGGAATGGCAGACTCTTTTATAAAAGATCTACCTGACGCTTATCGGACTCAATTAGGCACTTGGTTTAAGGATGGGAAGGAGCTCTCCGGAGGACAGTGGCAAAAAGTCGCATTATCTAGGGCTTTTATGAGAAATAAAGCCGACATCTTGATTCTTGATGAGCCCACTGCCGCAATAGATGCAAAAGCAGAGGCGGAGATATTCTCTCATTTTCGTGATCTTACTGATGATAAGATATCGATTATAATCTCTCATCGGTTTTCAACGGTAAGGATGGCAGATCACATTATTGTGCTTGAGGAAGGTGAGATTACCGAGGAGGGTAGCCACGCTGAGCTCATGGAGAAGAAAGGGCAATACTCTAACTTGTTTGAACTCCAGGCTAGGGGGTATCAGTAATGACTAGATGCGCGGTCGCTATTGAATAAACCTATATTTATTTTAGCTATTTAAGATACTTATGTATCACAAATCGGGGCTTGAATGGCTAATTCTTCTGGAGTAGGTTTGCAGTCAAAGCTAAACTGGAGAACGATAATAAAATGAATTCACGAAAATCGAAGGTCAAGGAACTAGACGTTTCGATAGGCAAAGAGAAACTTCACGCGCTTTCGATCAAACAACTTCACCGATCACGCACCAGGTTGATAGTTTGCTTTTGGACGTTGCCTGTATATATCCTAATTGTCTGGGTGTTGCTCTCCAATGGACAGTCTGTAGATTCATTTATGTTTTTTTATTTCACTCTNTGTGCAGGGTTTTGGATTGATATGGTTCGACGCAGGTGCCCCANCTGCGCAAAACAATTTTATGTAAGGTCAATTCTTCTCAACTTAAAGACCAAAAATTGNGTTCACTGTGGTTTTGGTGTGGATAGCACCATTGAGTAGTAAGCTAGGTAATTGAGCGCGATTCATGGAACAGACTTAATATATAGAGGTAATGGATGTCGCAAGACAAGCAAAGTGAATTTGATGAGGCCTATAAACAATCTTTGTCGGATCCAGAAAAATTCTGGGGGACTGCCGCGGAAGACATAGAGTGGTTTAAAAAACCTGAAAAGATATTAGAAGACGAAAAGTCACCTCACGGGCACTGGTTCATCGGTGGTGAATTAAATACTTGCCATAACGCTCTCGACCGACATATTAATGCTGGTTTAGGAGAAAATACTGCCCTAATTTACGATAGTCCTATCACTTCGAAAAAAGAAAAGTACTCATTCATTGAGTTGCGTGACCAAGTGGCTCTTTGCGCAGGAGCACTGAAAAATCTGGGAGTGACCAAGGGTGATCGGGTGATCATNTATATGCCAATGATCCCGGAGACCGTAATTGCCATGCTCGCTTGTGCTCGTATTGGGGCAATTCATGGTGTTGTCTTTGGAGGATTTGCATCAAACGAATTGGCGGTTAGGATTGATGATGCAAAGCCAAAAGCAATAGTTTCAGCTTCATGCGGCATTGAAGTCAATCGAATCATTGCTTACATGCCTCTTCTAAATGAAGCGATTGAACTGGCGCAACACAAACCAGAAAATGTAATCGTGGCACAGAGAAGCGAACTTGAAAGTGAGCTCATTGCGGGTCGAGATTTGAGTTGGAAAGAAGCTTTGTCCGCTGCTGAGCCGGCAGAATGCGTGCGGNTGAAGTCTACAGATCCTCTATACATACTTTATACNTCGGGCACGACTGGGGTTCCAAAAGGTGTAGTGCGAGACAATGGCGGCCATGCCGTGGCATTAAACTGGACTATGAAGGCTATCTACAATGTGGATAAGGGAGATGTATTTTGGGCTGCTTCAGACGTTGGATGGGTAGTCGGTCATTCTTATATTGTCTATGGGCCTCTTTTAAAAGGATGCACGACAATNTTGTATGAGGGTAAACCCGTCGGTACGCCAGATGCTGGCTCTTTTTGGCGAGTAATCTCAGAGCACGAAGTAAAATCTTTTTTTACCGCNCCAACGGCATTTAGNGCGATNAAAAAGGAAGATCCAGGCGGNGTTTTTATTAAAAAATATGATTTATCCAATTTTGAATTATTATTTCTTGCCGGNGAGAGGACTGATCCAGATACTTTGTACTGGGCCCAGGAGAAACTCNAAAAACCTGTTATTGACCACTGGTGGCAAACTGAAACTGGTTGGTCNATCGCTGCAAATTGTGCCGGCTATGAGCTGCATCCTATAAAGGCTGGCTCTCCAACTCTACCGGCCCCTGGTTGGCATCTAGAAGTCCTAGATGAGAATTCCAAGCCACTGCCGTCTGGGGAAGTTGGTGCTCTATGCGGGAGGCTGCCTATGCCCCCGGGTTCAATGCTAACCTTGTGGAACTCTCCAGANAGGTTTANTGAAAGTTACTTCGAGGAGTTTCCTGGTTACTACAAAACTGCCGATGCGGGCTTTATAGACGAGGAAGGCTATGTCTTTGTCATGAGCCGAACGGATGACATTATAAATGTAGCAGGCCATCGGTTGTCCACGGGTGGGATGGAAGAAGTGCTTTCTAGTCATAGTGATGTCGCGGAATGTGCAGTAGTTGGTGTTATGGATTCTCTAAAGGGACAAGTTCCAGTCGGATTAATTGTTCTAAAGGTGGGAGTGGAAAAAGAGCACTCTATGATTGTTGACGAGTGTGTTCAGCTTGTTCGAAATANAATAGGGCCGGTTGCATCTTTTAAGANAGCGGCTGTAGTCTCAGGCCTACCTAAAACCCGATCAGGGAAAATACTGAGGGGCACCATGCAGAAAATGGCAGATAANNAGAATTTTCGAATACCAGCAACGATCGAAGATCCNTCTGTACTAGAGCAAATTGATCTGGCGTTGCAAAGTATTGGTCTATCTAAATCGAGATGATACTCGATTAANTTCTTAAAAAGGCATCGATNTTTTCGGCGACTTGGCGACCTTCGTCAATGGCTCTTACGACGAGTGATTGGCCTCTCCGACAGTCTCCAGCTGCAAATATCTTNTCATGAGAAGTTCGAAAGCAACCATAATCGGCCTTATAATTTGACCTTTGATCCAATGCTAGCTCTAAATCATCAATGACATAATGCTCGGGCCCTANAAATCCCATGGAAAGAAAAATAAGATCTGCTTCCCAAAATTTAGTGGTTCCTGGAATCTCATTAAACCCAGCATCAACTTCGGTAGTATTTATNCCGAGTAACCGCCCGTCTTCGCTCCTNACGAACTCTTTACCGGAAATAGAATAGGTTCGCGGATCTTTCCCATAGCGAGCTGTTGCTTCCTCATGACCATAGTCAATACGGAAAATGACTGGCCATGTCGGCCAAGGGTTTTTATCAGCCCGTTCGACAGGTGGTCTTGGAGCGATTTCAAAATTTACAAGCGTTTTACAATTATGGCGAAGTGAGGTTCCTATGCAGTCTGTTCCAGTGTCTCCTCCACCAATAACAATCACTTTTTTATCCCTTGCATCAATATATTGACCGTCGGTCAAATTCGAATCTAGAAGACTCTTGGTATTTTGTAACAGGTAGTCCATTGCAAAATGTACACCCGCACCCTGCCTTCCAGGTATATTTAGGTCCCGAGGTATTGTTGCTCCGGTCGCAAGTAACACGCAATCATGAGCGTCTAACAAATCATCCATGGAGGGCGAATTGGGGGAAGAACCACCGATATCAGCGCTTACGTGAAATGTTATTCCCTCTTCCCGCAAAATGTTAACCCGCCGGTCTACTATTTCCTTATCGAGCTTCATATTCGGGATGCCGTACATAAGTAGCCCACCTATGCGATCGTCCCGNTCATAGACGGTTACATTGTGCCCCTCAGAATTTAGTTGGGCTGCTGCGGCAAGACCGGTAGGACCTGAGCCCACAATTGCAATTTTCCTGTCAGATCTATTTTTAGGTGGGTTAGCAATTATCCATCCTTCCTCAAATCCTTTATCTACTATCGCGCACTCAATATTCTTTATCGTTACGGGAGGCTCATGAATTCCCAATACGCAAGAACCTTCGCAGGGAGCTGGGCAAACTCGGCCGGTAAATTCCGGGAAGTTATTTGTTTTATGCAGCCGCTCTAAAGCCTCTTTCCACCTGTTCTTNTAAACAAGGTCATTCCACTCTGGAATAAGATTATAAACAGGACACCCATTACTAGATTGACAAAAAGGAACGCCGCAATCCATACATCTGGCACCTTGAGTCGCCAGATGTTCCTCTTGGTGGTCTGTATAAATCTCTTTAAAGTCGACTAATCGCTCTATCGCATCTCGATAAGGCTCAGTCTTCCTGTCGAATTCTTTAAACCCTGTTGGTTTGCCCATCTGTGTTCCTAAATCTAAAAAGCAAAAGCATAAAATGAGTTAAGCAGCGGTGGCTGCTCTTTCAGCTAATACCCGTTTATAGTCAGTTGGCATAACTTTTACAAACTCGGTTAGCTTCTCGTTCCAGTTATGTAATATATCTTGGGCTAGAGACGAACCAGTATGAGTAAGGTGATTTTCCACTAACGCTTTTAACTCTATGATGTCGGTAGCACTAGACAGCGTTTCAATTTCAAAAGATTCTAGGTTACATTTTTTTGAAAAATCCATAGCGGGATNCCATACATAGGCTACGCCGCCACTCATGCCGGCTCCGAAATTACGGCCTGTTTCCCCTAGAATAACAACTACACCTCCTGTCATATATTCGCAGCCATGGTCACCGATGCCCTCAACAACCGCCTTAGCTCCACTATTTCTGACAGCAAAACGCTCCGCGACGATTCCACGAATATAAGCTTCGCCGCCTGTTGCACCATACAAGATAACGTTACCCGCAATTACATTTTTTTCAGCTGCGAAGGTGCTTTCCTTGGGTGGATAAATAATGATTTTNCCGCCGGATAANCCTTTTCCNACGTAGTCGTTGGCATCGCCTTCCACTTCAATAGTTATTCCTTTTGCGAGCCATGCNCCCAACGATTGTCCAGCAGAGCCGTTCAATTTTATGTTTATTGTGTCTTCAGGCAACATGTCTTCCTTCCATCTCTTTGCAACTTCGTTCGATAACATGGTTCCTACGACACGATTAGTATTTATTACTTTGCTTTCTATCGACACTTTTTCTCCGGTTTCTAGAGCGGGGGTGGCGAGTCGAATTAGCTCGTTATCGAGCGCTTTCTCAAGGCCATGGTCTTGATTTTTGACGCAATAAACCTCGGTGTCGTTAAACAAAATTTGTGCTGGCTCTAGAATGGAACTTAGATCTAGGCCGCTAGCTTTCCAATGTTCTATGGCGTGTTGAGTATCTAATAGATCAACTCGACCTATCATCTCATTGACAGTTCTAAGGCCAAGGTTGGCCATAATCTTGCGGAGTTCCTCAGCGACCATAAATAGATAGTTGACCACGTGCTCAGGCTTACCTTTGAATTTTTTTCGTAGTTCCGGATCTTGGGTTGCAATGCCGACGGGGCACGTGTTCATGTGGCATTTCCTCATCATTATGCAACCAAGTGTTATTAAGGGTGCCGTCGCAAAGCCATATTCTTCAGCCCCTAAAAGAGCAGCGATCGCAATATCACGACCAGTCTTTAATTGACCGTCAGTCTGCAGTACCACGCGAGACCGGAGATTGTTCATCACCAGAGTTTGATGCGTTTCTGCAATACCGAGTTCCCATGGGAGTCCAGCATGCTTAATGGAAGTTAATGGTGACGCGCCAGTTCCGCCATCATGCCCTGAAATAACAAGGTGGTCCGTTTTAGCCTTGGTAACGCCGGCTGCGATTGTTCCGACCCCAACTTCAGATACTAGCTTTACACTAATTCTGGCTTCGCGGTTTGCGTTTTTCAAATCATGAATGAGTTGAGCAATGTCCTCAATCGAATAAATATCATGGTGTGGAGGTGGACTAATTAAACCCACCCCCGGAGTAGAATGTCTAATGCGGGCGATATTATCGTCAACCTTTCCCCCAGGTAATTCTCCACCTTCCCCGGGTTTAGCACCTTGTGCAATTTTGATTTGCAGCTCGTCGGCGTTGGTTAAATACCATGCAGTTACGCCAAANCTTCCTGATGCAATTTGTTTTATTGCAGAGCGCTTTGAATCGCCATTTGCGAGTTGGGAAAATCTAGAGGAGTCTTCGCCTCCTTCACCGGTATTTGATTTGCCTCCCAGCCGGTTCATCGCTATCGCTAAAGATTCATGACTTTCTTCAGAGATTGAACCAAAGCTCATAGCGCCAGTTGCAAACCTTTTAACAATCTCGCTTGCCGGCTCCACATCATCGATGCCGATCGAAGTCACCTTGTCTTCTCGAAATCTCAATAGCCCTCTGAACGCGCAGCGACGCGTAGACTCTTCATTTGCGTGCAGAGCGAAGGCTTCGTAAGCCTCAGCGTTATTGTTCCGAGCGGCTATTTGTAGGTTAAATATTGTATTCGGATTCCACATATGGGTATCCCCGCCAGTGCGCCAATGAAAATCTCCAGGGTTCTCTAGAATCGGAATAAGCTGACTCTCCCTGTTGGGAAATCCAACAGCGTGTCGTCGCAGAGATTCTTCAATTAATACTTTGAAGTTCACNCCTTGAACTCGGCTAGCAGTGCCATCAAAGCATTTNTTAATGATTTCATCAGCCAGGCCCACTGCTTCAAAAATCTGGGCCCCTTTGTAGGAATGCAATGTGGAGATTCCCATCTTAGCCATTACTTTCAACATGCCTTTGGCAACACCTTTTTTATATCCGGCAACTAATTTGTCTTCCGTCGCAAATTTCTCGCCAAGGAGATTTTCCTTATTAGCTTGCCAAAGCGCCTCGAAAGCTAGATAGGGNTTTATTGCGTCAGCACCATAGCCGGTAAGTAAGCAATGGTGGTGAACTTCTCGTGCTTCTCCGCTTTCGATGATTATGCCGATTTGAGTACGCTGTTCTCTCTTAGTTAGGTGGTGATGCACCGCTCCGCAAGCTATAAGTGCACTCAGAGGAACACGCGTTCTTGATGTATTGCGATCAGACAGAATGATGAACGAGAAATCATCCTCGATCGCAGTGCTAGCTTCATCACAAATTCTATCTATCGTTTGCAAATATCCGGATACTTCGTTTACGTCATACGTGATATCAATGACCTTAGAGGTCAAACCTTGATGGTTCATATATTGAATTTTGGTAAGCTCCTGATTCGAAATAATCGGATGTTCAAGGCTTAGCCGATGCGCTTGTTCTGGTTTTGATTCTAATAAATTACCCTCAGGCCCAATAAAACATCGAAGGCTCATGACAACTTCTTCACGAATGGAATCAATCGGAGGGTTAGTTACTTGCGCAAATAATTGTTTGAAATAGTCATATATCATTCGAGGTTTATCAGATAAACATGCGAGTGCAGAATCGTTGCCCATTGATCCTAAAGGGTCCCTTGCTTCCGTGACTAGTGGTATCAGCATAAATTGCATAGTCTCGGTGGTGTAGCCAAAAGCTTTCATCCGTTGAAGAGTGTCAGGCGCATCGATCGCGTTAGACTCGAATTCAGTTGAGATATCTTCCAGGGTAACTTTTTGATCTTTTAACCAACTACCGTAGGTCCTTCGATTAGTGATATCTTGTTTTACTTCTTCATCAGAAACTAAGCGGCCCTGATCAAAATCAAGCAGAAAGATTTTGCCGGGTTGCAACCTTCCTTTGGTTTTTACATTTGAAGGGTCTACCTCTAAAACGCCTACCTCGGACGCCATAATGCATTTGTCATCATGGGTTATGTAATATCTGCTGGGCCTAAGACCGTTACGGTCTAGAACAGCGCCTATGTATTTTCCGTCTGAAAATACTATTGAAGCAGGCCCATCCCATGGTTCCATCAACGCAGAATGGTACTCATAGAAATCTTTCTTTTGTTGANCCATATTTGTATCAGATTGCCAAGCCTCTGGAATCATCATCATAGTAGCCTCAGCCAGAGAACGGCCGGACAATAATAAGAATTCAAGGACTGCATCAAAGCTGCCTGAGTCTGAGCAATCGGGATCGATAACTGGAAATATTGCGGGGAGCTTCTCGCCAAAAGCGTCAGTTGCCACTTTTCCTTGTCTGGCAGCCATGGCGTTTACATTGCCGCGCAGTGTGTTGATTTCACCATTGTGACTCATAAACCTATTTGGTTGCGCCCTATCCCAAGAAGGGAAAGTATTGGTGCTAAACCTTGAATGCACCATCGCTAAATGGGTTTCGAATGCTGAATTGGTAAGATCTTTATAAAAAGGAAACAGCTGCCCCGGGGTTAACATTCCTTTATAAACAATAACCTTGGTTGAAAGGCTGCAAGCGTAAACTTGTTTGCGCTCTAATAATGACTTGTCGCCACGTAATGAATGAGAAAANCGTTTGCGAATTACATAATTTGCTCGTTCAAAAGTGTCTTGATTTGTTCCCTTGGCAGATTTNATGAAAAGTTGAGATATAAAAGGTTGTGCATTCCTGGCTGCCGGCCCAACATCGGCACCTTTCGCATCTACGGGTACCTCCCGCCATCCGACTAGATGCTGGCCCTCTTCCTCAATAATACGTTCGATAGTACTTTGACAGAACGCTCTCTCCGACTCGGATTGCGGCAAGAAGATGTTACCCACCGCGAAATGTCCTGGTGTCAGCTTCGCATCGAATAATTCTTTACCAAGTTGTTGGAAGAAGCTGTAAGGAAGGGCCATTAAAATCCCAGCGCCATCACCGGTATTCGCCTCAAAGCCGCATCCGCCTCTGTGGTCCATTCTAGAATTAAGATGATATGCATCTAGCATGATTTCATGACTAGGGTTGCCCTTGATGTTGGCAACGAAGCCCACACCGCAGGAGTCCTTTTCCATTGCAGGGTCGTAAAGCCCAGTCTTCTCTGGGAAACCAAATTTCAACGGCCGTTTTTTGAAGTCGCTCATTTCGTCTTGAGATTTCTCGTATTTCAGTACATTAATCAGGCTTTAATGGTCTAGCTGGATTGTAAACCTTGAATTTGAAACCAAGCCCTAAAGTCGTCGGCTATGGTAAATCTGCTTTCTTTAGGGACCGCATACTTGGTTTAGCCTAAAGTGGTCTCGCCGTTAACTTCTTATTGACCCCCTGATATTAATTCGATCCCCTTCGGGGAAAGGGCCGAACAACATAACATCACAAGAAAATATGTCAAGGTTTGCGGGGCTTTCAGGGGACTTATTAGTTTCCTAAGTCCATGATTTGATTGGCAAAGGTGGAGATGAATGAGATTGAAAATGGTAATATATTGTCATATAGGCTAGTAATCGTTGAATGCTTAAGTTGTGTAACGACAGCATTTNTTNCGCGNGATTTTGAAAACTTAAGGACTCTTTAGCAATTTAATTTTGATCGATTTAACGTAAATAAGTAAAAATTCATAGGCGTTATTTATNCTTCTGAGTTGCGCATCACAGAAGCCAAAACTACAGANATTTTGGAAGAGATCGACACTGCTGAACGCCGCATCGCATATGACATACATGAATACTCTNGCTTGCTAAAAACACTAAGGTGATTTAACCTANGAGAAACAGGNTAAGCTACTGAAAAATATAGCTTATTGCGAATGATTCTCATTCACATTGATGTAAGAGTTTAGAGCTTTCGAGCAAAGAAGTGTGAATACAAATAAGCGAATTCAACGGAGCCTATGCTCAATGAAGGAGGCAAACAACACGTGAACCCAAAACTAACCCGCAGACGTTTCATCAAAGGGGTAATCGCCTCTGGTGCTGCTGCTACCACCACCGGTGCGTGGTACTCAGCGACTGGCCAGGATCGACCCTCGGGATTTGTCGAACGTTTAATCAGACTCAATGTTAATGGTCAGACTCGCAGCGTGGATGTAGAGCCGCAAGAGACTTTGGCTTCAACGCTTCGATACAAGCTCGGGCTTACCGGAACAAAACTAGGTTGTAACCGCGGCGAATGCGGAGCTTGCACCGTGCTAGTCGATGACACCCCTACGTATGCATGTTCTGTGCTCACGCACTCAATGAAAAGTGGTCGGATAGAGACTGTAGAAGGTCTTGAAAGCGCAAATGGAGATTTGCACCCGGTACAGCAAGCATTTGTTGAGGAACTGTCTCCGCAGTGCGGGTACTGTACGCCGGGTCAAGTNATGTCTGCGGTTGGGTTACTGCGGGCTAATCCGAACCCTACTCGAGAGGAAGCTCGGCTTGCCATGGCTGGCAACATTTGNCGATGCGGTTCTTATGACTCTTACCTTGANGGTGTCATGCGTGCCACCGAACTAATAGGATAACTATCATGGCATATATGCATATTGGAAAAGATTTCACACCACCAGATGTGCCGGGTAAAGTCACCGGCCGGATAAAATACGCTGAAGACTACACCCGGGAAGGCATGGTCTACGCTCGTCTATTAACAAGCCCAATACCTCATGCAAGGGTCGTTGATATCGACGCCTCAGAAGCGCTTGCAATGGAGGGTGTTCTTGGGATGCTGACGGCTGACGACGTTTATCCTGATGGAGAACCTCAGAGCACAGGTCTTAAGATGTTGACCAACGAGCCAACCTTGGTTGGCGAGCCTATACTGGCAGTAGCAGCCGTAGATGAGAAGACGGCCGAAACAGCGATTTCAAAAATTTCTGTGACCTTTGAAAGGCTGCCTTTTGTTTTAGATCCGCTTGATAGTCTTCAGCCTGGCGGTGCGGACGCCTACAACGGCGGAAACACTTTCGTTTTTAGACAAGGGTTTGCGGTAGAGAAGTGGTCCGCTGATCAGGTCGCTAGCTTTAGGGCCGGAAACGAACCTACGGCCGAGCCTCAGCAAACAGTTGCGTACGGTGACTTAGAAGCTGGCTTTGGAGAGTCTTCGTATGTCTATGAAGGTACTTTCACTAATGCCGGCTATCCTCACCACTCTATGGAGCCGCGCTCAGCATTAGCTTATTGGGAAGACGGGAAACTATATTTGCATGGTGGTTCCCAAAGTTTGACCGCCTTCGCCGACGGCATAGCCGGCGTTATCGGGGTTCCTAAGGAAGACCTGGTTTTCGTGAACGCGGCAACAGGGGGAGGTTTTGGCCAGCGCGCCAGGGCAGGATCAATTCCTGTATACGGAGTACCGGCAAAACTTTCTCAAAAAATCAATCGCCCAGTTATGATGCGAGTCACCCGAGAAGAGGAATTCACGATAGGTGGTGCGCGGCAAGGTTTGACCGGATGGATTAAGGTCGGATTCAAACCAGATGGTGTCATGGCGGCATGTGATCTTTGGATTGTTTCTGATAATGGCGGCAAGGGCGGAGGCGCTGATGCTTATTCGGCCGCTGACTGCATTAGCGTTCTATATCAGGCAGATGCGGTGAGATTCCGAGGAACAGCGATTGGGACAAATACAGCCCATCGAGGGGCTCAGCGCGGACCTGGTCAAAACCAGATCGCGCCAATTATTTCGCCAATTTTGGATGTCGCGGCTGACGAGTTAGGCATTAGTCGATTCGACATGAGAAAAATCAATACGCCAATGACGGGTGATGTGGGAGGTCCTCAGAGAACACCTTTTACTTCAGCTTACATGCCAGAGGCTCTTGAGCTTGCGGCAGAGCAGTTTGGATGGGATGAGAGACAATCACGTCGCCGGCAGACTAACGGTAGCAAGGTTATCGGGCTTGGGATTGGACAAGGCTATCACAACGCTGGCCGCTCAGGTATGGATGGCATTGTGATGATGGGTCCAGACGGTCGTCTCAAGATTCATAATGGTGTCGGCAACTTGGGCACTTATTCTTATGCATCTACCTCCAGAGCAGCGGCAGAGGTATTGAAAATGCCATGGGAGCGGGTGGACATCATTACCGGAAGAACAGATTTGCATCTTCCAATAACTTCACCTCAGGACGGCAGCAACTCTATCTTTACCAATACCCGCGCTTTTTATGGAGCAGCGCAGGANATGTTGGCCAAGATAAAGGAAATTGCAGCNAACGATCTCGGGGGCACTGCTGACGAATACGATATTTCTAATGAGCGTGTTCACCAGATTGCCGACGAATCCGTGGGCATGACTTTTGCTGAAGTCGCTTCTCGTGCAATTCAGCTTGGTGGTAAGTATACCGGTTCGGCTGATTTGCCAGAGGAGCTTGCTGAATGGACTCAAATATCTGTATCTCGATTAGCTGGTACTGGCTTTATGGGGGTGTTTCACGACTCCATTCATGAGGGTAACCCTCCAGGTTTTACGGTATCTTGCATCGAAATCGAATTGGATAAGGAAACCGGTAAATACGAAATCCTAGATTTGATTAACGTAGCTGAGTCGGGGACCATAATGCACCCCAAAGGAATGGAGAACCAGCTTGTAGGNGGTGCAGTATGGGGAATCGGCCTTTCCGGTTATGAGCGTCATCTCTATGATCCTCAAAACGGAATGCCGGCTAGTACTGGCTACTGGCAGAGTAAGGTGCCAACTTATCTTGATACGCCAGTGAAGATAGGAACAGGGTGGGTAGATTTGCCAGACCCAGAAAATCCGGTAGGTGCGCGTGGTGTTGGTGAACCAGCGCAAGGCTCTGTATCTGCCGCTCTAACCGCAGCAATAACGGATGCACTCGATGGACACATCTTTGGTGCCTCTCCTATAACAGCTGACATGATCATTAATCACGTAGCGGGAACATCGGAAGATTCGGTGCCTCTTGCTCAAAACAATTTCCGAGGTTGATATGGTAGCCACATCACATGACGTAATGCCTGATATAGAACTTTATCAGCCAGCTGATGAAGCAACTGCACTTGATTTAGCAGCAAGATTAGGTAACGAAGGGTGGTTGCTTAGCGGTGGCCAAGATACCTACGGCTGGTTGAAAGATCGCAATAAAACTCCTTCCGCAATGATCGAGTTAACGCAGATAGACGCTTGGANAGGTGTAAAAGAAATCTCTAATGGCGTCGAAATTGGNGCTACAACCACCCTTACCGAGATAGCNAACGACCCNNTGATTAAATCTCGATTTGGGCTTTTGGCCAAAGCAGCAAGTGTCGTCGCGAGTCCGCAGATTCGAAATGTTGGAACCTTAGGCGGCAACTTAAATCAAGACGCTCGATGCTGGTATTACCGCCGGGGGCTTGATTGTTACAGGGCTGGCGGGAATATTTGNTATGCAGATTCCCCAGAGGGACTCAATCGAGAGCATGCATTATTCGGNGCCAGCCGCTGNGTTGCGGTGTCTCCGTCTGACACGGCNCCTGCTTTGGTTGCGCTCGATGCGACTATGGTTATTTCGAGCAGCAACGGGCAGCGAACAGTTCCAGCNCAAGATTACTTCGTCGGGCCTGATCGAGACATAGTTAATATGACTGCCTTGAACGAAGGCGAAATTCTAACGGCTGTTCAACTTCCTAATGCATGGGCTAATGCTGAATTTTATTGGGAAAAAGTTGCAGATCGTAATGTATGGGATTTTGCCTTGGTTAGCATAGCAGCGGTCTTCAAAACGTCAGGAAGTACCATTGAAGATTCGCGCGTGGCTTGCGGTGCGGTGGAATGTGTTCCGCGCAGGTTGGAGTCAGTTGAGTCTGCAATTCGCGGCCAACAGCGGTCCGAGGCTGTTGCGTCAAGCGCAGGCGAGATGGCAACAGATGGTGCACGTCCTTTGAACTACAATCACTTCAAAGTACCTTTAATGCANAACTTGGTTAAGAGAGCAATTCGAGGCTAGACCTCGGATTGCCTGTTAGTCGCGCTAATTAGAAAAAAATAAGAGGGTAGTAGGGTGGGAGAAATTGTCCGATATAAACGNGATGTTTGGGGTGAGGAAGTCATCCTGGGTGTCTCTTGGGATTTACTATACGTAGTTTTCATGGCCATTATTGTTTTNCTGGTCGCTCACGCGATCGTTATGGCGGCGCTTGCTAAGAAAAATTTAGAAAGACCNACCGCTGACGGTAGAAAAGTAGTNCGTCACGAAAGCGTAGACAGNTGGTTNCACTGGTTGATGGCCGCNAGCATNCTTGCNCTTATNTTCACAGGCGTGNCNCCNATACTGGGCTTACGTATTGCTTGGTTAGATTTNCANTGGATGAGTGGCTTGCTTCTAACATTTCTTGTTGTAGCTCACATAATAAGGGCNTCGTTTTGGCAAGATTTTAAGTCTATGCTATTGGTNCCGAANGACTTCGGTGAACCTTTCGACTCCTCTCGAAAGCCGGGTAAATATTATTTCGAGCANAAAGGNATGCATTGGGCTGTNACGGTAGTNACTCTTGCNGTTATCGTAACAGGAGTTCTNATGTTTATGCAGATNGACACTCCTTTTTGGGATCGAACAAATAGCATGGCTGAAGANCAGTTGGGATTNGTATTTTTACTTCACGGATTATCNACCNTGGCTTTNGTCGCNCTNGCAGCGACGCATATCTATTTTGCATTGCGCCCGGANAAGATCTATTACACTCGATCNATGATTTCTGGTTGGATGTCNGAGGATGAGCTTGCNGCNAATCATGATCCGGGTCAGTGGTCTCCTAAAGAAGCCGATTAATCGCTGAATCGAGTTAGGAACAACCAATATGGACATTGAAGAAAGTATNGAGACGATTGAAGCTGGTTANGAATTTCTCCTGGCATATGCTGCCCAGGGAAGACCAGCTTCAGATGAGTCCGATGGCCCCGGTCCTCACGCTCGGCCAACCATAGAAGGTATGGTAGAAGCAATGGGCCAAATTATAGAATCCTTCTCAGCGAGTAAAGACGATTTTGAGCAGCTTATCGCGACTGATTGCAAGAAAGCGAGTGCGGCACTTTCTTTTCTCGTCAACCAGGAAAAAATTGGTTCTGAAGTGGTTGATAATTTAAATGCATCGATTCACTTACGAGCTGTCTTGACGGATTTATTTCTATACAGCGAAGCACTTCGACCTCTTGCGACAGAAGAAGTCAGTGGGGTGATGGCTTACGATGCGATGAAGAAATAGTTTTGATTTAAGAAAAACCCTACAGTTTGTGGGTATTAGTAAGCAAAAAGGGAGTGTAGACTCCCTTTTTTGGTTCTAATCACTTGAAAAAATGATCGATTACCCATCGAGAATCCAACTAGCGGCACTCCCTACTCCATTTAAAAAATTAGAGAATTTCAGTGTGCCTGGCTTCAACGGAAATATTTGGATCAAGCACGATGAAATGACAGGCACTGAAGTTTCGGGCAATAAAGTACGAAAACTAGAGTACTGTATTGCTCACGCTTTGAAGGAAAAGTGTAATACCCTAATTACTTGTGGGGGCATTCAATCTAATCATTGCAGGGCAACAGCTGTGCTCGGCGCAAAGTTAGGGTTAAAGGTTCACTTGATCTTAAGAGGTGTGAAGCCGGAGTTCCTCGAGGGGAATCTATTGTTGGATTATTTGGCAGGTGCTCAAATTTCGTACCTTCCTAAAGAAGAGTGGGATACACATCCTGCTTTCGCGGAGGACTTAAAAAACAGACTTTCTGCCAGTGGCGACAAAGCCCATTTCATTCCAACTGGTGCGTCTGATGAAATTGGCATTTGGGGATATATTGCGGCTTGGGAAGAACTCGTTAGAGATTTTGCCAAGCATGACATCGAGCCAGATTATGTTGTTATGGCGACAGGGTCGGGTGGCACTCAAGCAGGTTTGCTGGTTGGGGCTCAGATCCAAAGGTCTTTAACGAAAATTGTCGCGTTTAATGTTTGTGATGATGCGAGTTATTTTGAGAACAAGATTAATATGGATGTGTCTCTTTGGAAGCAGCGTTACGACGTAGTTTTTGATGAAACTAAGCTTGATATCAAGACGTTAGAAGGTTACGCGGGGCCCGCATACGGCGAAGCAGAGAACATAGTCTTTAAAATGATCGCAAATCTCGCTAAAGTAGAGGGAGTTTTCTTAGATCCTGTCTATACGGGTAAGGCTTTCCATGGAATGGTTACCGAGCTTAGCCTAGGCGATCAAGGAAGACTCCCAGGGGCTAAAAATATCGTATTTGTTCATACTGGTGGGCTCTTCGGAGTATTCCCCCACCATGAAAATTTTCAATTTGATTAGGTCTACTTAAAAATTATGAAGACATTAAAATCTGCGCTCTGTTTAACTTCTCTCACATTAAGTGGGTTGATGTCTGGACTTTTTGTGAACAGTTCTGTTGCACAGTCAGATAGCTCGCCGGATGGCTATGCTGGAGCGACTAGCTATGAGGAACCTGACGCTCCAGCTGGGTATGATACCAAATATGAATCCGAGTTACTGATTGGGACCCATCAGCTTATTACCGATAGCCTGCGGTCTGGAGAGGGTTACTTCTCTTCCGATGGGAGCCAACTGATTTTCCAGAGCGAGGTGCCAGGCAGTAACCCGTTCTACCAAATCTTCGTCAGAAATTTAGATACGGGAGATACATCTCTTGTGTCCCCAGGGGTAGGGCTCACAACTTGTCCCTGGATTCATCCTAACTCCGATTTAGTCCTGTTTTCTTCAACGCATGAGGATCCTCAAGCACTTGCAAAGCAGGCTGAAGAAATAAGAATTCGAGAAAGCGGGATCGATCGCCCATACGGATGGGATTACGATAGTCATTATGATATCTATCAAGCGAACTCTGACGGTAGTGGTCTGGTGAACCTAACAAACACTGCTGGTTACGACGCTGAGGGCTCGTATTCAAGCGACGGGAGTAAAATACTGTTCGCTTCAAATCGCGAAGCTTATGGTCGACTTCTTAGTCAGGCAGAGCAAAAGCTCTTTGAAGACGATAGCTCCTACTTTATGGACCTCTACATAATGAATGCCGATGGTAGCAACGTGGAAAAGCTTACTAATTCTCCGGGCTATGACGGCGGGCCATTTTTTAGCCAAGACGACACACAAATAGTTTGGAGGCGTTTTAACCCCGATGGTAATAGCGCGGAGATTTGGGTGATGGATGTCGATGGTACAAACCAGAGGCAATTAACGGCGGATGCAATGGTGGCTTGGGGGCCCTACTTTCACCCAAGCGGGAAATATATTATTTATTCGAGCAACATTCTTGGACATGCAAATTTTGAGCTTTTCATGGTTGATACTAAAGGTTTGAATCCACCAATTCGTGTCACGAACACTGAAGGTACCGACATTCTGCCGGTCTTCTCTCCAGATGGAGAAAGCCTTGCTTGGAGCACAACCAGAACTCCCGACGGCACCTCTCAGATACACTATAGTCAGTGGAACCATAGCCGCGCTCTTGAACTACTTTATCTTGACTGATGAGAAGTAAATTGAATTTGCCGCGATCACTCCTATACCTATTTTTGGTGGGTTTTTATTCAATTGCGGGGGGCCAAGAGGCTGAAAACCTTAGCCCTGAGCTGGATACAGTTTTCCATCATAACTTACGGGTATTTTTGGACCCAAATGTTCGGCAAATAAATGTCGAAAATGTGATCACTATTCCGGAAAATTATGAGGCTAGCTCCCTGCGATTTGAGCTGAACAGTGATCTTACCATCACAGATGCATCAGTCGATGTTTCTCGACTGGCTAACCTTGGGTCAAATTCTATTGACGCAAGTGGTACAGCTGGCACTTTAGGCGCAAACACAAGCATCTACTCAATAAAAAATAATTCACGCTCACGCCAAATACGAATTGTTTACGAAGGTTCAATTTATGATCTAGCAGAACAAGACAGTGAAGAGTATGCGCAGAGTTTTTCTGAAACCACCGGCATAATTGATGAGCTCGGAGTTTACCTAAATTACGCTAGCGCGTGGGTACCTCTTTTTGGCGACTCACTTATCACCTTTGAAATGGAGGTTGAATTTGCAGACACAGCTTCCCAATGGAAAGCAGTCAGTCAGGGCGATCGAAATGGAGAAAACGGTTGGAGAAGCGATGATCCAATGGAGGAAATTTATCTAATTGCTGCCGAGTTTACCGAGTATTCGGTTCAGGCTGATGACATTGAAGTGCTAGCCTATCTGAGAACGCCGGATTCTAATCTTGCCACGAAGTATCTGGATGCGACAGAAAGGTATCTGAATCTATATGAGCCACTTTTGGGCGAATACCCATTTAGTAAGTTCGCGCTTGTAGAAAATTTCTGGGAAACAGGCTACGGGATGCCTTCTTTTACATTGCTTGGCGAACAAATAATCCGATTCCCATTCATTCTTGAATCTTCCTACCCGCATGAAATTCTCCACAACTGGTGGGGAAATAGCGTTTATCCTGATTATGCCTCAGGGAATTGGAGCGAGGGGCTAACCGCGTACCTCGCTGATCATTTGTTCAGAGCAATAAATGGAACTGGTCACGAATACCGAAAAGAAATGTTAGCCCGTTACAAGAATTACGTTTCAGAAGCTTCTGATTTTCCATTGACTGAATTTACATCGCGAAACTCTGCGGCTTCGCAGGCGGTTGGGTACGGAAAGACACTTATGCTTTGGCATATGTTGAGGTCGGAGTTAGGTGATGATTTATTTGTTCAGGGTCTGCGGATGCTGTACTCAGAATATAAATATAAGAGAACGTCTTTTTCTGATATTGAGAGGCTTTTCTCTTCAATAAGTGGGATAGATTTATCGTTGTTTTTTGATCAATGGGTCAATCGGACAGGCGCTCCTGAATTATCGATCTCTGTGGAAGAAGCAAACAGTAATAGGGCGCAAATAATATTCGCGCAAACACATTTTGATGATCCGTACTTTTTAAAAGTCCCTGTTGCCATATTTTATAAAGATGAGGAGGAACCTCAGTTATTTGATGTCGATCTTTCTCAAAAGCTAGAAGGATTCTTCGTAGAAAACTACGACCGCTTGGAAGCGGTTTTGGTTGATCCCTATTTTGACGTATTCAGACAACTAGATAGAGAGGAAACTCCACCGACGGTAGGAGAGCTTTTTGGCTCTTCCCGCATTGTATTTATCTTGCCAGATGACAACAGACAGCACTGGGTTCGTCTTGCGGAAGAGTTTGGTGGTCGCTCTGACTTTGAAATCATGTATGCCGATTCTATAAAGTCCTTGCCCGAGGATAGATCCGTGTGGGTATTAGGAAGTGACAATCCCTTTCGGGATGAGATTTTTTCAGCAACTAGCCTATACGGTGTTACAAATATAGATGATGGTATTCGGATAGCTGGCGGAGAAGTTGAGCACGAAAATAGGAGCACAGTGATAATTGGGCGGCATCCAAGTAACGCAGAGCTGGCGGTCGGCTGGATTCATGTTGACGAGATGATTGCAATGCCTGGCATGATTGAGAAACTCCCGCATTATGGGAAATATTCTTACTTAAGTTTCACAGGAAGTGAACCCACAAATGATGTGAAAGGGGTTTGGTCTAGTCCAGATTCACCTATGCAGTGGGTAAAAGACGGTAGCGATTTTTCAATAGATCCTGCAACTTTGCCGACACAGAAAACGCTGACAAACCTCCCCCCAAAATATCTGCCCGATCGTTTGTCAAGGCACGTCAATGAGCTAACCGATGAAGAAATGCAGGGTCGTGGTATCGGGACTAGCGGGATTGGAAAAGCAGCAGATTACATAACTGAGCAGTTTCGCGGTGCTGGCTTGGAACCTATAAATGGGAGCTATCAGCAA
>NHGO01000042.1 GCA_002172295.1 Gammaproteobacteria bacterium TMED139
GGAACCCAGCATTTACTAGGAATTTTAACCTTGCCGGAGCTATAGCTCAGGAAGAGCGCATGACGTTAGATGGAGCCGTCAACAAGACAGTTATCTTGCTTACCTTGTGCTTTGCGGGATCTTTCATAGGGTGGAATGCTCCAGCCTTAACATTGCCAGCCCTAATTATTGGCACAATCCTGTCATTTGTAACAATATTTAGGAGTCCGGCAAAAGCAGGTACAACAGCTCCGTTTTATGCCGCTTTCCAAGGGGTTGCTCTTGGAGGCATCACTGTGTTCGCAGAAGCTCAGTACCCTGGGATTGGAATCCAAGCCATAGGCTTAACTTTCGGAATACTCGCCTCACTGCTCTTCTGCTACAAGACTGGAATAATAAAGCCAACAGAAAATTTCAGGCTTATGATTTTCTCGGCA
This sequence comes from Gammaproteobacteria bacterium TMED139, assembly GCA_002172295.1. Lineage (GTDB taxonomy): Bacteria > Pseudomonadota > Gammaproteobacteria > Pseudomonadales > Pseudohongiellaceae > UBA9145. Next base: position 417 of record NHGO01000042.1, read on the forward strand.
ACTATGGGAATAGGGCTTCTGTATCTCGTTAGCTTCGTTATGTCATTTTTTGGGTCTGGAATTGGTTTTATACATTCAAACGGCTTATTTGGGATTGGTTTTTCTTTATTTGTCGTTGGAATCGCGGCTCTCAATCTTGTGTTAGATTTTGACTTTATCGAAGAGGGGGCAGAGCAAGGGCTACCCAAACACATGGAGTGGTATGGAGCCTTTTCATTAATGGTTACCTTGGTTTGGTTGTATATTGAGATTTTACGATTGTTAATGAAGCTAAGAAGCAGATGAAATGAATACTCTTATTTTCGGCCTGCTTACCATCATCTCATTATTCATGTTTGTGAAGCTTGGAAAAATTAAGGCTTCAACAAAGCAATTAAATCGGGGTAATCGGATCAGATGGACTAAGAATCAAAATCCAAGCTTAAGTGAAGATAGAGATAACTCGAAAATTGCAANAGAAGAACCTGAAAAAATTAGTGACCAGTCAAAAAAATAACCTTCTTAGAATTTGCGAACACNCAATTAACNAGTCNCGAGCTTAGATTNTAAAGAAGTTCACTCTTGCAGAGAAGCGTAAAAAACTATCTNTACAAACAAAAAGAGGCCCTAAGCAAAGTACAACCATGAAGTGAATCGCTTTGCCCTTGTGCTTCCTTGTTAACCAATATCTGTAGTATCTTCTGGGCCATCAAGATAAATTATTCGTACTCATTTAATTGTGAGCAGGGGAAAGCAATGACAAAAGTGATGGTAAGTGCAGAAGTGGAAAATATAGAACGTTGGAAAACCGGGTTTGCGACTCATTCAGAGTTATTCAAAAAACAAGCGGTGACAGTTGCTTATTATGGCGCAGGCGAGAAAAATAAGGGCGTAGCATGCTTTGAAACGGAAGACCTGAATGCCTTTATGGAGATATTAGAATCGTCCGACACTGCTGAAGCAATGTCGCATGATGGAATCATCGATGGTACTGTCGAAATTTTTGTATTAGATTCAATATTAGAAATTTGAGCGCAGTTAAGGTCATAACAGCAATACCCTACTTTGCTTCTCTAGAGGTGGTTGCCCAGTCGGATACGCGCTGACATTGTGATTATGAAGAGGAATCTTCTTTTCGCTACGCATGTTCCTCTAGCNAAGCGAGGCAGTGCAGTAATTTTAACGAGCAAATCCTAGGTTAGTTTAGATAGCATAAGTTATGCTTACCAAATAAATGAGAGGCAAATCGTGGTAACTAGACGTCAAGTTCTACAGTCAATGACTGCCCTCCCTTTTCTTACGAGTTGTGCGGCTACAAATCAAAGAAATTCAAAAAATTATACTCCTTCAGGTTTACCATTACGCCGNGTGAATGTCTCCGAAGATCGTATTATTCGCTCTATCGCAGGGTTACGTCCCTATCGTTCCAAAGGTTTCGTTGTCAGAGCTGAGCGAATGAATGATAAGGTGATAATCCATAACTATGGTCACGGCGGCGGCGGCATTACATTGTCTTGGGGTACCTCTCATTTAGCCAGAGAACTCGCTTCCCAAACCCAACATAAGCGTTGCGCAATCTTGGGTTGCGGAGCCGCAGGGCTCTCTGCAGCTAGACTGATGCAAAATGCCGGCTGGGAAGTAAGTATTTATGCCAAAGATTTACCGCCAAACACCACATCTAATATTGCAGGTGGGCAGTGGTCGCCGACTTCTGTCTTTGACAAAAACGCGGTATCACCAGCATTTCTTACCCAATTTGAAAGCGCGATGCGCCATGCTTACCGCTATTATCAAAATTTAGTGGGAACAAAGTACGGCGTCCGCTGGATTAGTAATTATATGATAGCTGATAGTCCAGAAGAAACAGACAGTCTTTATTCAACGTATAGCGATATGTACCCAGAGCTCAGTCAATTAGACTCCTCACAACACCCATTCGATGCTGCTCATGTTTTGCACATGGATACTATGCTGATTGAACCGGCAATTTATTTACCAGCTATGATGAATGATTTTCAAATTGCTGACGGAAGAATAATTGTCAAAGAGTTTGAAGACACTAATGAAGTCCTGCAGCTCGAAGAACCTGTAATCATAAATTGTACGGGGCTAGGNTCNCGAATGTTGTTCAGCGACAACGATTTGATTCCCATAAAAGGACAGCTTACCTTTTTGTTACCACAGAATGAAATCGATTACATAATCATCGGAAACGGCGGACTTTATATGTTCCCGCGNAGTGATGGCATACTCCTCGGCGGAACTTTCGAAAGGAATAATTGGGATACAACACCTGATCCAGAGAAAACGCGCCAAATCGTTAATGGTCATCGTACATTCTTCGAAGCTATGAAAGACCCATGGGCATGACAGTTGACNCAGAAATCGCGAAATTCCTGCTAGTCGATTGCGAATATACCAACTAATAGCAACAATAATCTTACTTTGCTTCTCTGCTGCTGGCACTGGTTATAATGAATAAANTATCAAAGACAAACTTAAAATCGCTGGGAATCTTTATAGCATCACTGACTATATTTGGTACAATTGTGACCTTAGAGATTAGTGCTTTCTTTCATCCGGAGGCTGCTCTGCTCATAATAGGTGGAACGTTTAGCTACACACTTATAGCTAATAGGGCCAAATCAATAGCATACAGAATAGGTGAAGGAGCAGTGTTTTTTGGTTGGCTAGGCCTGCTGATTGCTTGGACACATATTGCATATAATAGCTTTTATGATTTTAGGCCGGATGGATTGGGTTTGGCTGTAGCCTATTCAATGCATCCATTATTTTATGGATACATCATTAAATTATTTTCAATGGCATATGAGGATTAACTTTATAGATTTTACTGAGTGATTTGTTGGTTGATATATATAGTAATTTCTAGGTATGTAATACTTAGGGGTGAATACGAGTGGCNAANCCCAATTATAGTTTCGAAAAGCGCCAGAAAGAATAAAAGAAGAGCAGCACTCGCAAACGATAAGGGTAGACGATAATTAGCCGAATGACGCTCAAACCCATATCTGGAAACGATGACAATTCGGTTCCGATGAGCGATTTAGAAAAAATTAGTCGAAGTATTAATATTAAATAAACTAAGGAAAGCAAAATATGAGTAAAGGTACAGTAAAGTGGTTCAATGCGGATAAAGGTTTCGGTTTCATTACTCCAGAAGATGGTGGCAAGGATCTGTTTGTCCATCATTCGGAAATTCAAAGTGGCGGAGAATATGCAACTCTAAATGATGGTCAGCAAGTAGAATTTGAAGTTGGGCAAGGCCAGAAAGGGCCGTGTGCAAATAAAGTTGTCGCTGTTTAAGCTATAACNCCACAACAGGATCGTCGCTTTTCACACCGTAAGCAAGAGCTAATTACCAGAGCGCAGAATGATAACGTGCGTNATNTANNAGCTCANGCGAATAGTAGTAAAATTGGTATTAATTAGCTTATAATGCCCGACCGTAAATTGCTGTTGTCAGGTTCAATTTTCGACATAGTAAGTAATTGATTATAAACAAAAAAAATTGCCCAATAGCTCAATGGTAGAGTAGGTGACTGTTAATCACTTGGTTCCTGGTTCGAGTCCAGGTTGGGCAGCCATTTTTACCATCAAATCTTAGCTAAAATTTCTACTAGAATTGATTATAAGGAGACTNATTATGCGAGCTTTAGTTTTAGCTTGTATTTTCATGCTCAACACATCTGCTTTTGGGCAGTCAAACCCAGTAGTAGTAATGGAAACCTCGGCGGGTTCGATAAAAATCGAGTTACGCGCGGACTTGACACCTATTACCGTGGAAAACTTTTTGAGATACGTCGACAACGGTTATTACGATGGTTTGATTTTCCATCGCGTTATAAGCGGATTTATGGTTCAAGGAGGTGGCTTTGATCCTGATATGGTTCAAAAGTCTACCTACGATCCCATAAAAAACGAAGCAGATACCGGAATTTCAAATGCTAGAGGTACTATAGCAATGGCCAGAACCGGCGTAGTTGACAGTGCCACGTCCCAATTCTTTATAAACCTAGTTAATAACGAACGTCTAGACTTTCAAAATTCCTCACCCTCCGGTTATGGCTATACCGCCTTTGGAAGAGTAGTTGAGGGAATGGATATTGTTGATCAGATAGCAAGAGTAGCCACAGGGTCGCAGAGAGGATACCAAAATGTCCCTTTGGAACCAGTTGTTATTAACTCATTAAAAAGGGATCAATAAAGGGTTTTATTGATCCCTGAATAGGGAAGTAACTTTTTCGCCTTCTTCTCGTGACGCATCTTCATTGTCCAAGCTTTCTGTCAAAGCAGGAGCTTTACCATAGCGCAATCCCCAAAGTGGATCCTCNACATCCTCTTTTGGTTCGAAACCATCCACAGCTTCCATGAGAACCGAACGAACACCATGCACATCCATCGATTCACACGCTTCCCTCAACCGCCGTAATAATTTCTGAAGCGTTCCCCACGAGAGAGTTTCTTCCTGGGCGCGAAGTATTTTTGGATGCTCAGTCCCAGTGACGGATTCACCTATCATTAGTTCTTCATACAATTTTTCCCCAGGACGTAAACCCGAATACTCTATAGCTATATCCCCTCGATAAGAATTCGCGTCTTTAACGTCATAACCCATCAAATGAATCATCTTCTTTGCAAGATCATCAATTCTTATTGGTTCATTCATGTCTAATACAAAGACATCTCCACCAGTAGCCATGGAGCCTGCTTGAATGACTAGCTGCGCCGCCTCCTGAACAGTCATGAAGTAACGGGTGACTTCTGGATGGGTGACTGTAACTGGGCCACCACCCTTGATTTGTCTTCGAAACAAAGGAACTACTGAACCGGATGATCCCAAAACATTTCCAAACCTCACCATACTAAATTTTGTAGCTTGCTCAGACTTCGCTAAAGCTTGAAGCACCTGCTCAGCGAAACGTTTAGAGGCACCCATAAAGTTTGTGGGTCGTACAGCCTTGTCTGTAGATATCAGAACAAAGTTCTTTACTTTGTACTTCATGGCTGCCTCTGCTGCCAATAAAGTGCCGAATATATTATTTTGAGCTCCCTCCACTATATTTTTCTCTACCATGGGGACTTGCTTATATGCAGCAACATGGTAAATCGTGTCTACTTGAAAGCTTCTTACTGCATTTTCAATTTGAGATTTATTACAAACAGACCCCAATAAAGCTATAATTTTAATTCCCTCTCCACCCTCAATTAGGCTCAGCTNTTCTTTCAGCTCTCTCTCAATCTCGTACAANCCATACTCGAAACTATCTAGTAGCACNACTCTCGCTGGGTTTATATTNACGATCTGTCGGCACAATTCAGATCCAATAGATCCTCCTGCCCCAGTCACCATTACGGATTGACCCGAGATACAAGCTCCCAACAACTCGGGGTTTGGTGGCACTATTTCTCTGCCAAGAAGATCCTCTATATCAATATCTCGGACTTCATCAACATCAGATTTTCCTGAAACCATGTCAAACAAATCTGGAACAGTCTTAACATGCACTGGAAGATGCTCTAAACGATTCAGAATCTCCTTTCGTTCAAAACCTGTAGCAGAGGGTATTGCCAATAAAATCTTGCGGACCGAATAACTTTCTATTAATTCATATAGCGCATTTGGGCCATAGATCCTTATTCCATGTACGGTGCTTCCAAGCATACGATGACTATCATCTACGAATGCTACCGGCAGGTACTGATCTCCGTTTTGAAGGGCAACAAGTAACTGCATTCCAGAGCTCCCAGCGCCATAGATAATAACCGGTTCTCTAGGCCGAAAGTTTCTTATCAAGCTCTGCAACACAACCTTAGCAACAAACCTGCTTCCACCTATAAACAAAAGTGCCATCATCCAATAAATGGGAAGAATTGAGTAATCTGGCGTTGAAAGTGGTTCAGAAAGGAAATAAGACGCAGCAACAAAACAAGTTGAAATTGTTACACCTTTCAGAACTAGGAATCCTGACTGAAGGCCCATATACAAAACAATTGCTCTATAAAAGCCTATTCGGGCCAACACAAAAATAGTTAGTAACGTAGCAATAGCAAAATAAAATATTTTTTCCTGTCCGAGAAATTCCTTACCTAAAAGCGAAAAAGAGAATGCTAACGCGACAGCAATCATGATGCTGTCACACANCATCATAAGAATGCGCTTAATCGAACTCGACAACGGTATCGTATATGAGTGCATATTNTTTTCAGCCTATCGCTTTTCTAGCTTCTTTCTGTATTTTTTAAATTAGTCAAATGACTTCTATCAAAATGCAAACCGACTAATCTCCGTTTCCTGCGTTTAAACACTTACAAAGGTACACTAAAGGAGTCATCGCAACCAGGCAAATATATAANGCAGCATTTGGGAAGTGGAAAGATANCCAACCCAAAGGAGCCAACCAGGTGCAGTTTATGACAAGCACCGCTAATATTACACTTTCGTGACTTNCCCACTTTCTTCNGGCGATTTGATANGCATGGCTCGAGTGTCCTTCGTACCAGNTTTTACCTTTTGCCACTCTGACAGCAAGAGTCCACGTAGAATCTACCACGAATACTCCTAATAAGATGAACCAAGTCCACACTGTCATGGTATCGTTNTGCATTGAAATCAAAGCAAGCACACCCAGAACGAATCCGATAAAGCTACTACCAACATCACCCATAAAGATCTTTGCTGGCGGCCAATTCCAAATTAAAAATCCAGAAATAGAAGAAATAAGGATAGCTGAAATTAATGCAACCAAGTTATCACCAGCGATGATAGCAAAAACCAATGACATTGAGGCTACGAAAATCAATTCAGTACCAGCTAGTGCGTCAGCTCCATCCATAAAATTATACAGGTTAAGCAACCAAATTAAGGCCAGAACCCCCAGTAATATCAAAATTCCAGAATTTGAAAGTTGGAAGAAAGAAAAATCTATCGATGGCACGCCGCCCAAAGAATATACTACCCAAAATGCAGCGACAAATTGGGTAGGCAGGCGTACCCATAAACTCAAACTTGATACATCATCCGCAAACCCGAGGACTGCAATGAGAGAGCCACCCATAAGTGCATGGTACTCGTTAACGGGGATGCGATCATTTAGGAATAATGAGGTAGCAACCACCAAGAATACGATCACGACAACAGCACCACCTCCGCTGGGTATAGGGTATGAATGTGCGCTTCTCTTAATAGGGTGATCAAGTAAATGGGGCGTATGACCCAATTTTTCGAAAATCACTGTAAGAAAGAACGTGGAGANAAATATTATTAAAAAAAGAATCGACATTACTTAAACTTAAATTCAGATGAAATTCATTTAGGGCTGGGTAATTTCAGAATTAAAATCAATTAAAGCCTCCAGTGGAGAGTTAGCTTCAGTTATAGGTCGACCGATAACTAAGTAATCGCTTCCGTTACGAATTGCCTCGGCGGGGCCGACCACTCGCTTTTGATCTTCCGTTGCATCTTGTGGACGCCTGATGCCGGGAGTGANTAATTTAAACTCTAAAGGCATTGAAACTCTCAAAATTTTTGTTTCAGCAGCAGAACAAACAACCCCATCTAAACCTGAGTTATATGCTAATTTGGCCAGCTTATTTACATGTTTTTGCACGTCTTCATTTACACCTACCTCGTAAAGATCATTTCTTGCCATACTCGTCAAGACGGTAACCCCAATAAGTAGCGGTCTTTTGCTTCGCTCGGATTCCAACGCCTCTCTTGCTGCTATCATCATTGATGAGCCTCCCGAAGCATGTATATTTAACATCCAAACACCGAGGTCCGCTGCTACTTTTACCGCGTTTGCGACAGTGTTTGGAATATCATGAAACTTTAAATCCAAGAAAACATCAAAGTTTTTATCAACTATGCTTTTTACTAACTCAGGTCCGCCCGCAGCAAANAGTTCTTTTCCGACTTTAANCCTACAAAGGTCTGGATTAAGCTGCTCAAGAAAATTAAGAGCTTTAGCTGGAGTTGAAAAATCTAACGCCACTATTATTTGTTTCACNAGTTGNGCTCCAGAATATAATCAGACGGGAAATTTTCAAAATAATTATACATGTTTGGCTTNGCGAATTGGTTGAGTCTTATCAAAATTCTTACAGCTCGAGCATGAGCAATAAAGTGATTTAGAATAAAATTTATTGTAGGTATACTAACATTCAATTGTTTCTCCCCAGACAACTTTTGGAAAAATCACTAATTTTAATCGCTCGAATTTTTCATCTTCAAACTAGCAAGCTGGNCCTCAATTTTTTTTAATCTGCCTCTCAAGATAAATATTTCAGCTTTGTCTTTCATAGCCCTAAAAATTCTCAAACCGAGNACTAGCCCTAAAAGACTTCCTGCAACAAAGACTCCAATTACNAATACTGACAAAGGGAGCTCCCAAATCTCGAAATTACCAATGAAAATGACCGTAGGCTCTGAATTAAAGCGAACAAAAATGATACTAACAGTAAAAACCACGAAAAGTATTAAAGCAAAAATTAATCTACTCAACTTTTTCATGTTTTAAGTCCTCGCCTAATTTTAATAAAATAGGGATGCTCATGAAGTTGTATCTCATATAATAAAAAACGGCATAACCTTTAGGTTATGCCGTTCGTTAGGGAAGACATTGTCCTTAGTTAGAGAATCTGCTGCTGCAGAATGCTNCTGTTCACTCTATCACGCAACTCTTTGCCGGGCTTAAAGTGTGGGACATACTTACCACTCAAAGCCACCGGTGATCCTGTCTTAGGGTTTCTTCCTATTCGAGGAACCCTGTAATGCAAAGAAAAACTTCCGAAACCTCTAATCTCGATTCGGCCTCCTTCAGATAGTATCTGAGACATATNCTCAAGGATTGATTTAATAGCCAACTCAACATCTTTAGACGATAGCTGCGCTTGCTTGCCTGCGATGCGATCAATTANTTCAGACTTAGTCATAAAATTTCCTTTGGTCTTGAGCAAATATTGCTAATTCTGTTACGTAAATGCTCGTATGTCGACCCACACGTCGAGCCCTATATAAAAATAAATCTTCACCAATATTTATTTAGCTTTTATCTAACTCTGCCTTTATAAGATCGCCGATTGTGCCGGGCGAGACATCACTACTCTCTTGGTTTTTGTGTTCCTTAATCGCGGCATTTTCGTCATCGATTTCTATGGCTTTAATTGACAGACTAATATGTCGATTCTTTTGATCTATATTAGCGATCTTTACCTCTATTTCTTCACCTTCTTTTAAAATTGTTCTGATATCTTCAACCTTATCGCGACTGACTTCTGAAGCTCGAAGAGTTCCTTCAACCCTATCTTGAAGCTCCAACGTTGCTGATTTAGCTTCAACCGTCAAGACTCTTCCTTTAACCACGCTNCCTTTTTCAAAATTAGACACATAATCCATATAAGGGTCATCTTCGAGTTGCTTAATTCCCAAAGAAATCCTCTCCCTCTCCGAGTCAATCGATAATATAACAGTCTCGATCTCGTCACCTTTATTGTAGTTTCTTACAGCCTCTTCTCCGCTTTCTTCCCAAGATATGTCTGAGAGGTGCACCAAACCATCGATATTCCCGTCGAGACCTATGAATATCCCAAAATCAGTAATTGATTTAATACTCCCAGAAATTCTGTCTCCCTTTTTAAAGCTTTCTGCAAACCCATCCCAAGGATTTTGATGACACTGCTTTATACCAAGGGAGATTCGACGACGCTCTTCATCAATATCTAATATCATTACGTCGACTTCATCACCCAGCTGAACTACCTTTGAAGGATGTATATTTTTATTGGTCCAATCCATTTCAGAAACGTGCACTAGACCCTCAACTCCAGTTTCTAACTCGGCGAAGCACCCATAATCGGTTAGGTTGGTTACAATAGCCTTAACTTGAGCCTTTTCAGGATACCTTTTCTTGATAGCCTGCCAGGGGTCTTCTCCTAGTTGCTTAAGGCCTAACGAAACTCTGTTTCTTTCTTTATCATACTTCAAGACCTTCACGTCTATCTCATCACCAACGTTTACAATCTCACTAGGGTGTTTAATCCTTTTCCATGACATATCAGTGATATGAAGCAAACCATCCACTCCCCCTAAGTCAACAAAGGCTCCATAATCTGTCAAATTCTTTACGATACCTTTAACCGACATACCTTCTTGGAGTTTTTCTAATAAAGCATCTCGTTCTTCGGTACTCACTGTTTCGAGAACGGCTCGTCTAGACACAACGACATTGTTGCGTTTCTTATCTAATTTTATTAATCGAAATTCTAATTCTTGACCTTCTAGATGCAGAGTATCTTTTATGGGCCTAACATCAACAAGAGAACCCGGAAGGAAAGCTCGAATGGTATTTAAGTCTACGGTAAAGCCACCCTTAACCTTGCCATTAATGAGCCCCGTAACAACTTCATTTTTTTCATAGGCAGCTTCTAATTCCATCCAAGATTCAGCGCGTTTAGCCTTCTCGCGAGACAAGCGTGTCTCGCCAAACCCATCTTCGACCGTCTCAAGAGCTACTTTAACTTCGTCTCCAATTTCAAGGGCTATATTCCCTTGGTCATCAAGAAACTGAATCTTAGGTATTACACCCTCTGATTTAAGTCCGGCGTGAACTGTTACCCAATCTGCATCAATGTCAATAATTGTTCCGGTGACAATCGCACCCGGAGTCATGTCTACATCGTTTAAACTTTGTTCAAATAGATCTGCGAAGGATTCACTCATTTGTTATACCAACTATATTAAAAAGGTTACAAACACTATTCATATTCATAACCAGCCACAATCCAGCTTTTGTGGAGTAATTATATTTATCCTTACGCTCAACCCTAGACTGGTGGTATCCGCACAAGGGGTTTTCTTCAAAGAAAGACCTGCTTTAGTCCGTTACTTTAAGAAGAGCTTTAAAATTTGATTAACAACTTCGTCGATGGTCAGGTCAGTTGAATCCAAAGTTACGGCGTCCTCAGCCGGTTTTAGAGGTGAGACAGTTCTCTCTGTATCACGTTTGTCTCTCTCTTCTAGATCTTGCAAAAGGTCGGGCAGAGTAGCATCAATACCCTTAGTAATCAACTGCTTATATCGCCTCTTCGCTCGCTCCTTGACACTAGCCGTTAAAAAGATTTTTAAACTCGCATCAGGGAAAACCGTGGTCCCCATATCGCGTCCATCTGCCACCAGACCCGGTTCCCGACGATAGGCTCTCTGACCTTCCAATAGAATATCCCGTATCTCTGGAATTTGCCCCAGTTTTGAGGCAACGTCGCTTCCCATTTGAGACCGAATTAGCATACTCACGTCTTTCCCATTCAAAATTACGTTGTGAGGCTTAACGGACTCAAAGGAAATATCGGATTTATTATAAATTTCAACTATTTGAGCGTGGTTCATGAAGTCAACATTAGCTTTTTGGACAGCTATACCTAATGTTCGGTATATGGCGCCACTATCCAAATAATTGAAATCAAGTTTGCTGGCTAACTCCGAGGCAATAGTTCCCTTACCAGACCCAGAAGGTCCATCTATTGCAATAACAGGAGGCTTAGTCATTAGGTTTCTCTAACATCGATACCGATAGACCTCGCTAAACCAACAAAACCGGGAAATGAAGTTGCAACATTCTCACAATCCTCGATTGAAATCGGTCCAGATGCCCGCACTCCTGCGATAGTGAATGCCATGGCAATTCTATGATCTGAAAAACTTTTAACCTTCCCACCTAGAAGATTACCTCCCTTTATTTGGAGTCCATCATCAAAAGTTTTAAGAGTGATTCCTAATGCTGTTAGTCCATCAGCCATCGCTTGAATCCGATCACTTTCTTTTACTCTCAGTTCACCTGCTCCTTTGATAGTCGTACTACCTTTTGCGCAGGCCGCAGCAATACAAAAGATTGGAAATTCATCAATAGCTAATGGCACTAATTCCACAGGAACCGAGATGCCCGACAGCTCTGAAGAGGCTATTGTTATGTCACCGACAGATTCTCCGCCCACCACTCTCTCATTACTAATTTGAAGTTCGGCGTTCATCAACTTCAGTAACGATATGATGCCTGTTCTAGTTGGATTTAACCCAACTTGCTTAAGATGGATTTCGCTATTTTTAGAAATTGCTGCAGCTACCATGAAGAAAGCAGCAGATGATATGTCTCCGGGCACTTCAATGTCAGTCGCAGTAAGACGCCCTCCCCCTGAAATAATGAGCTCCCCCTCTGCTTGCCTTCGCTCGACTGGATATCCAAATCCTTCTAACATTCGTTCGGTGTGATCTCTGCACGGTGCAGGCTCTGAAATTTTTGTAATACCGCTGGCGTTTATCCCGGCAAGTAACAAACACGACTTTATTTGCGCGCTAGCAATAGTCATTTCATGGCGAACACCGTGCAAGCTCGTTCCGGATATGTATAGAGGTGGGAAATTCCCTTTCGTTAACTTTATTTTCGCTCCAAATTCAGAGAGCGGATCGCAAATCCGTTGCATCGGCCGATTACTGAGTGATTCATCCCCAATCAGTTCCGAATCAAAGCTCTGGGCCGATAGGACTCCTGCAATTAATCGCATCGCGGTTCCAGAATTACCCATGTATAAAGGGATACGCGGCGCCTTTAGTCCATCAATTCCAACCCCGTAAACAATAACGACTCCATTATTTGGACCGACTATTGTAACCCCCATTTCACAGAAGGCNTTTAAGGTGTATAAGGTATCTTCTCCTTCGAGGAAACCGGTAATTTTCGTTACACCATCGGCAATTGAACCTAAAATTATTGCGCGATGTGATATAGATTTGTCTCCAGGAACACTAATCGTCCCGNAAATTCTGCCAGAAGGATTAACTACATAATTTNTAGATCTTGACGNACTATTTAATGAGTTCTGAGGGTTATAATGCTTCTCCATAAAGTGCTCTCTAGCCGTTTTTGCTGCTTTAAAATTGANAGCTAGCGCCTGGTGATTTTTTTCTGAGAGTAGACTTTTATACCCCATCAGTTGATCTATAAAAGCGTCTAGCATGACTTCTGTTTCGTTTGCGTTTGTTAAGAAAATCTCTGACCACATAGTCGGATCACTAGACGCGAGCCTACTAAAATCAGCGAAACCTCCAGCAGCGTAACGAAATATGTCGTCGCTTTTCTTTTGTCCGATTAGGACGTTCACTAAAGCGTAGGCAAGCAAATGAGGAAGATGGCTGGTACTGGCGAGAATGCTGTCATGCTCATCCGGGCTCATACCAATCACATTAGCCCCTATAGCGCGCCACAATTCATGAACTATTCCAACAGCATACGTTGATGTCGAACTATGTGGTGTTAAAATAACGCTCCTTCCATCAAACAAGTTATGAGACGCGGCACCGTAACCACTACGTTCTGATCCAGCTATTGGATGGCCTAAAACAAAGTTCCTTTGGAAAGGCTCAGGCGCTAGTGTGACTGCCGCACGAATCGCAGTTTTAACGCTAGACACATCAGTGACAATTGAATTTTCACCAACGATTTCCGACAATTTCTTGATCATATCGATATTCGAGAGCGGCGGAAGAGCAAGAACAACGACATCGGAAACTTTTACAACACCTTCAAGATCGTCAAAATCGTTAATGGCCCCATCCGCAAGCGCAGCCTCAAGATTAACCGCGTTAAGGTCATAAGCCCTTATTTTAATATTTGGCAACTTATACCTTAACGAACGAGCTAAACTTCCCCCTATGAGGCCAAGCCCTAAAATTCCAATTGATAATTTGCTTAATGACGACAAGGATTCAACCTATTTGTTGGTATCTATTTCTGAAACGCTGCGGCCGGATAAGAGCCTAGTANTTTAATTTCAGCTGCACACTCATTNAATCTAGCAAAAAGTTTTTGTACAACCTTATCACTCNNATGGCCTTCAAAATCTATAAAAAACACATACTCCCATGCTTCAATTTTCGCTGGTCGTGTTTCTATNTTTGTGAGACTTATTTTTAAATTTTCAAANGGCTCCAAGATTCTGAATAGAGCCCCTGGCTTATTCTCCGCGTACGCAATAATACTCGTTTTATCGCGACCACATGGGTTTGTGTTCTCTTGGGATAACACCAAGAAACGCGTGCTATTATGTTTTTGGTCCTGAATNCCCTTAGACGCCGGCAATAAATTGTAAACTTTAGCGGCGAGCTCNCCTGCAATCGCCGCCGTTACGGTGCCAGTCGCANCCATACGGGCTGCTTCAGCNTTACTTGAGCACTCTACCAATTCGACGTTGGGGTAGTTTTTGGACAACCAAGTTCGACATTGGGCCAATGACTGCTTATGTGATGCTATCGTTTTAAGCGCATCGATCTCTGTGGATTTTGCAATGAGCAAATGATGTTCAATTGCAACGATTATCTCACCGCTTATAAGAACTTTATTCTCTAACAAACAGTCTTGAGCATTATTAACCGTTCCTTCGGTTGAGTTCTCGATCGGAACAATGCCATACCTTGCCTGTTCGCTCTCCACAAGAGCAAACACATCTTCTATAGTTGTACATGATTGGAATTCGGAGTTTTTTCCAAAATGCTTAATGGCAGCGACCTGGGAGAAAGTCCCCTCTGGACCAAGGTAGGCAATTGTATTTGGGACTTTCAAGAATTTTTCCTTATTGATACCCAGCTTAAGTGGACTATCGTTCAGCCAATAAATAAGGTTTCAATTGCTTATACCTCTGTATCCCCTGCGCTTNACTCATTATCATTAACATCAGGTTCNTCAACTTGCTCTAAGCCAACAAGCTTTTCTCCGTCTTTCAATCTTATTAATCTNACACCTTGGGTATTCCTNCCCTGCACAGACACCTCTNCGACCCTGGTTCTAACCANTGTGCCTTTGTCTGAGATAAGCATAATCTCATCACTTTCACTNACCTGAACTGCTCCAACCACCTTTCCATTTCTNTCACTNACTTGCATTCCAATCACGCCTTGACCGCCGCGCCCATAAACCGGATATTCGNNGCTATTAGTCCTTTTNCCNTAACCNTTTTCACTTACTGTAAGTATTTGTTTCTCATCGCTGGGAATTATCAACGAAATCATCTTAAAACCNTCNNGCATTTTAATACCACGCACTCCCCTNGCGGTTCTGCCCATCGGNCTAACATCTGACTCTCGAAATCGAACAGTTTTACCACTCTCGCTAACTAACATAACGTCGTGCGACCCACTTGTTATTGCGGTTCCAATCAGTTTGTCACCATCATCTAATTCAATTGCCCTTAAACCAACGCTGCGTTGGCGTGCAAAATTACTGAGTGACGTCTTTTTCACAGTACCATTACGAGTTGCCATAAACACAAATCGGTCATCGTCAAACTGAGTAACAGGAAGCATACTAGTAATTCTTTCTTCATCTTCCAACGGTAGTATATTTACGATTGGTCTTCCTCGCGACGTTCGACTCGCAACTGGTATTTGAAATACTTTTAACCAATAGACCTTACCTACACTGCTGAAACACAGCAGCGTGTCATGCGTATTAGCGATTAAGAGGTGCTCAACAAAATCTTCTTCCTTTACACTCGCAGCGGCCTTGCCGGTCCCACCTCGACGCTGCGCGGAATAATCCGCTAAAGGTTGTGTTTTGGCATATCCATTTTGAGAAATAGTAACGACGCGATCCTCTTCAGAAATTAAATCTTCCATGGTTAAGTCTTGTTGGGACCCTACAATTTCTGTGCGCCTTTCATCACCATACTCATTTCTAACATTTTCTAGTTCGCCCCTTACCACAGAAACTAGTCTCGATCTGTTTTCCAAGATATCAAGGTAATCAGCAATTTGTTCCAACAATTCTTTATAATCGTTGATTAATTTTTCGTGTTCCAACCCAGTAAGCCGATGAAGCCTGAGGTCTAATATTGCTTGCGCCTGATCCGGCGAAAGAAAATATAGTTCGTCTTTTAGCCCATATTGCTCGGCTAAATCATCTGGCCGACAAGAATCAGAGCCTGCTTCGCCCAGCATTTTTAAAACGCTATCAGACCTCCAAGACCTCTTAAGCAATTCCTCTTTGGCCTCATTCGACGAAGGAGATTTTTTTATTAACTCGATTACCTGATCTATATTAGCCAGCGCAACCGCTAGCCCCTCAAGGATATGACCTTTCTCCCTAGCTTTTCTCAGTAAATAGACCGTTCTCCTGGATACTACTTCTCGGCGATGCCGAACAAACGAATCAAGGATTTCCTTCAAGTTGAGCAATCGAGGCGCGCCCTCAACAAGCGCAACCATGTTAATACCAAACACGGATTGCATCTGCGTTTGTGCGTATAAATTGTTTAAAACGACTTCTCCCATCTCTCCTTTTCGGAGTTCTATAACTATCCTTAACCCATCTTTATCTGATTCATCTCTTAGTTCAGAAATCCCTTCTATCTTTTTGTCCTTCACTAATTCAGCAATTCGCTCGATCAACTTTGATTTATTCAGCTGATAAGGTATTTCAGAAACGATGATAGTTTCCCTATCAGTTTTTTCATCCGTCAATACTTCTGCTTTTGCTCGAACGTAGATTCTTCCCCGGCCTTCTTTATAGGCCTTTACGATCCCAGCTCGTCCGTTTATAACCGCACCTGTTGGAAAATCCGGCCCTTGAATATGTTCCATCAACGAATCGATTTCTATNTCTGGATCGTCTAACAAGGCAANTGCTGCATTTATCACCTCATTTAAGTTATGAGGTGGAATATTAGTCGCCATACCGACCGCGATGCCCGAGGATCCATTAACAAGCAGATTAGGGACCAAGGACGGCAATACATCAGGGATGTCCTCTGTCCCGTCATAATTTGGTGAGAAGTCGACAGTTTCTTTATCGAGGTCTGCAAGCAGATCATGAGAAATCTTAGCCATACGTATTTCGGTATAGCGCATTGCGGCCGCAGCATCCCCATCAATTGAACCAAAGTTACCTTGACCGTCCACTAATGGATAGCGCAATGAAAAATCTTGAGCCATCCGAACTATAGTATCGTACGCTGCCGTATCACCGTGGGGATGATATTTACCTATAACGTCACCCACGACGCGAGCCGACTTTTTGTATGGCTTATTAAAGTCATTAGACAGAACTTCCATTGCGTATAACACTCGTCTATGAACCGGCTTAAGGCCATCCCTTACNTCGGGCAAAGCTCGGCCTACGATAACACTCATCGCATATGCTAAATACGACTCTCGCATCTCGCTCTCTAATGCGACAGGCGAAACCTGTTTGGCAAACTCAGACATAAACTAACTTTCCGCGCCTAATTAGATAGAATAAAAANTTGAGTTCTCGTTCTTTTTGAAGNGTCCATTTTGGACATTATCGGTTCTCGTTAATCACTTCCGCGTCGAATTTCATAGTTTTATATGAGCGTCAATTTTTTATTCTGTTTGGGGTTTGAATCAAAGCGTTTTTACAGGTCAATTATACCACAAATAAAGCTGAAAAGGACATAGCAGAGGCTAATTTTCNTGACTATAATTTGTATTNAAATCAGACAGTTAAAATACCTGAATGCCGCAAATTTTCATTGAACAACTATATGATGTTTTTGGTATAGTTTGAGAGGTATACTTTACTTAAAGTCGGTTTATATCCTCGACTATTTTGATTAGAATTTTTCAAACCTGAACCCTCAAGAAACCGGAAGGCTTATGAACGTTGACCTTATAATTGAGTCGAAATGGATTGCACCAATTATTCCCGAGCAGTCTCTGCTAACAGATTATGCTGTTGTTATTAAAGATAAGAAAATAGTTGCAGTGTGCCCGCAAAAAGATCTTGCCAGCCAATACGTCGCCTCAAATAGCATCCAATTATCAGAGCATATTTTAATGCCAGGCTTAATAAACGCTCACGGTCACGCTCCTATGACATTGCTTCGCGGAATGGCCGATGATATGCCTTTAGATGACTGGCTAAATACAAGAATATGGCCACTTGAGGAGAAGTTTGTCAATCATGAGTTCGTGGAGTCCGGCGCAGAATTAGCAATAGCTGAAATGATTTTATCTGGCACAACAAGTTTCGCAGATATGTATTTCTATCCCGATCAAGTAGCGAAAGCTGCGATAAGGTCTAATATGAGAGTGCAGCTCGCAAGCCCCATTTTGGATTTCCCTACGGTTTGGGCCAAAAGTTCAGAAGAGTATATTGCAAAAGCAACCCGGCTCCATGATAAGTATCGTAATAGTGAGCTTGTTTCAACTGCATTTGGACCACATGCTCCCTATACTATTTCTGACGCGCCGCTAACAAAAATTGGAATGTTAGCTGAAGAACTTGACGTACCCATCCATATGCATATTCATGAAACTGCCCAAGAGGTATCAGATTCAATTGAACAATTTGGTTGTAGACCGCTCACAAGGTTACACAAAATAGGGTTTGTGAATCCGAGACTTAATTGTGTTCATGCCACTCAATTAACACAAGACGAAATAGCAATGTTAAGTGAGTCAGGGTCAAGCGTAGTCCACTGCCCTGCGTCAAATATGAAGCTGGCAAGCGGGATCTGTGACGTTTCAAAGCTTATCTTTTGCAATACTAATGTGTGCCTTGGTACAGATGGAGCTGCAAGTAACAATGAACTAGATTTACTCAAAGAAGCGCGGCTCGCATCATTACTTGCAAAGATTCAGAGTAGGACCGCCAGTTCACTGCCAGCGTATAAGACTCTTGAAATGATGACAATCAATGGAGCTAAAGCTCTTGGTTTAGACAAGTTTATCGGCAGCTTGGAACCTGGCAAACTAGCAGACATAACGGCTATTTCTCTTAATGCTCCAAATACCTTACCAATTAATAACCCGCTCTCTCATGTGGTTTACTCAGTAAATTCATCTCAAGTGAGCCATGTTTGGGTAGGTGGACGTAATATCCTACATGAGCGGCAACTGCAAACCGTCGACTTGAACAAAATACAGACTATTTCATCTCGATGGCAAAAACGTATTCAGCGGGGAATAACATCACAGACATGAAAAACGTAAGTGAATCAGAAATTCGAAAATTCGAGGCGCTTGCCAGCCGATGGTGGGACCCAAACAGTGAATTTAGGCCATTACATGAAATTAACCCTCTACGCGTAAACTATATCTCCAGAAAGATAAATGTTGCAGAAAAGGACGTATTAGACGTGGGTTGCGGTGGGGGCATTTTAGCAGAATCAATGGCTCAGCACGGAGCCAACGTTACTGCAATTGACCTTGCGGAGGCCTCGCTTTCAGTTGCTAAGCTGCATTTAATGGAAAGTAATTTAGAAGTTGATTATCGCTTCACATCGGCTGAAAATCTCGCTCAAAATGAGTCGGAGAGCTTCGATATTGTAACCTGCCTTGAAATGTTAGAACATGTTCCCAACCCAGAGTTGGTTGTCAGTGCTTGCTTTAAATTACTAAAACCAGGCGGGTTTGCTTTTTTCTCAACGATTAATCGAAATCCAAAATCCTACCTTTTCGCAATAATCGGTGCAGAATATTTGCTAAAATTACTACCGATCGGTACTCACGATTACGGCAAATTTATTAAACCATCTGAACTTGCAGCTTGGTGCAGGTCAGTCGATTTTGAACTCAACGACCAAATCGGAATGGGATATAATCCACTAACTAAGCGCTACTTCCTTCAAAAGAACCTTGATGTAAACTATATTGCATGTTTCCGGAAGCCTCCTTTAATCACATAAGTAATCTACTGTGACCCTCAACGATAATCTAGAATGTGTTCTGTTCGACTTAGATGGCACCTTGCTTGACACGGCACCAGACTTTGTTGCTGTCGTGAACGAATTACTCCTGGAAAATAATAAAAACCCAATTGATGCGAACACGATAACCAGTCGAGTGTCGGATGGCGCCCAAGTTCTTGTTAAATATGCCTTTGAGATTGACTCCGAACACGTTAGTTTCCAAAGGCTTTATGAACGGCTTCTTGAACTCTATAAAAGAAAGTTAGGGACTACAGAATCAACCCTATACCCCGGGTTAGAGAGCTTGTTAGTTCGACTTGATGAATCCCTGATCCCATGGGGTATAGTCACAAACAAACCAGAACTCTATGCGAAAATACTACTTTCTCAATTAAATCTTCTTAAAAGATGCGCCGTGCTGATTTGTCCAGATCATGTCAGAAAACGAAAGCCAGATCCTGAACCTATCCATTTGGCATGCCAAAAACTAAAGTGTAACGAAAACAGATCTGTTTATATCGGCGACCATGTGCGCGATATCCGCGCCGCGGAAAGCGCCAATGTAACTTCAATAGCCGCGGCATATGGTTATCTAAACCAAGAAACTCGGGTTGAAAATTGGAAGGCTGATTTTATAGTTAGAAATTCTACCGAGCTGGAACAATTGCTGAATTCATTGAGGTTCCGCTAACGTAATGTTTACTTTTCAGCCGCCACTTAATTTCCTCCAAGATAAGACTATTATGATAACTGGAGCTAGCGATGGTATAGGGAAATGCTGCGCGTTATATTTTGCCCAGTACGGGGCCAACCTGATTTTATTAGGCCGCTCAAAAGCGAAGTTAGAAGAGGTCTATGATTTAGTTGATAAAATCAAGCCAAATAGTACGGTTATTCATCCATTAGATTTTGGAGTCGCCTCGGAGCTTAACTATAAAGAAATAGCGACATCCTTAGAGGACCAATTTTTTGCCCTAGATGGCCTTGTTCATTGTGCTGGCATTTTAGGCCCNCGGACCCCAATTGAGTTTTATTCAGCTGATGACTGGGAACTTACTATGCGGATTAATGTATCCGCCGCTTTCCTCTTAACAAAATACCTCTTACCTTTCCTCAAAAAATCAATGGATGGACGGGTTNTGTTTACTTCATCTAGCGTCGGCAGAAAAGCACGAGGCCATTGGGGAGCATATGCTGTTTCTAAATTTGCCCTGGAGGGACTCATGCAAGTATTAGCTGATGAACTAGACAACACATCAAAGATTCGGATAAATAGCCTAAATCCGGGTGGAATTCGCACTGCTATGAGAAGAACTGCGTATCCAGCAGAAAATCCTTCAGCAAATCCACCACCCGAGGTTTTGATGCCGCTCTATCTTTATCTATTCAGTTCAGAATCAAGAAATATTAATGGGCAGGCACTCAATTTCAAAGATTTCAATCCTTCGATTTATTCGAGGCCTGCTCAGAGTGATGAATAACAACAGCAATCCTAGCTTGCGACGGATTTTACCAATTTGTCTACATCTTTTTTTGAAAGTTCCTGGAACTGGCCCATTTTAATTGTACTNGGCATAAAAATAGGACCGAAACGGACCCTTTTTAGTCGACTAACTTTTAAGCCTTGCGATTCCCAGAGCTTCCTTACTTCCCTATTTCTTCCTTGCATAACGACCACATGATACCAACGGTTTATGCCTTCACCACCAAAATACTGGATATCGGTAAAGCGGCACAGATGTTCGTCTATAATCACACCTTTATGCATTTTTTCAACCATATCTTGAGTAACCTGACCCATAACTCTTACGGCATATTCTCTTTCAATTTCTGAACTTGGGTGAGCAAGTCGATTGGCTATGTCTCCATCTGTCGTGAATAACAATAAACCAGTCGTGTTAAAATCCAACCTTCCAACAGAAATCCACCTCTCATGCTTCAAAGATGGGAGCTTGTCGAAAACTGTCGGCCGCCCCCGCGGATCCTTCCTAGTACAAATTTCATTTTCGGGCTTATTGTAAATTAGAAATCTTCGCTTTGTTTCACGCACCCCTCGATGTGACGTCAATCGTTTACCGTCCACAAGAATTAAATCAGCATTGATCACTCGATCTCCGACCTTCGCGATCTTTCCATTTACTCTGATTCTTTTTTGAATTATCCAAGTTTCGATCTCACGCCGAGAACCAAAACCAGCTCTTGCGAGAACCTTTTGCAATTTTTCTGACATGGTAGATTCTTTAGATTAACAGATCATTTAATTGATAGACGAATATTCACTCATCAACGTCAATCCTGACGTTCTGATCATTTTTGTTTTGGGTTCCACCAGAGGGAACATCAGGGTGTTCTATTTTCTCACTTAAGGGCAATTCAAAAACATTTGAACGATCAACTCCCTCTTCCCCATTTCCTGCATCATCAAATTGATCTTTACTTGCATCATCAGCAGATTCGTTCGAATCATCCTCACCTAATATTTCATCCAGGGGTTTCTTTGAAAGCTCTATCGCTTCCTCCTCTGCCAATAAATGATCCTCGGAAAGTGTCATGATATCGTCTTGAGACTCTTCGATATCAGGCATATCTAGGATGCGACTTTGGGATAGTTCCTCACTCAGATTAGTCTCTATATCCGCATCATAAAGTTCTTGAATTTCAGACAACGGCGGGAGGTCTTGTAGGCTCTTTAGATCAAAGTAATCGAGGAAAATCTTAGTCGTAGCGAACATTGCCGGCCTTCCCGGGACATCACGATGACCAACCACTCTCACCCATTCCCTATCAATTAGTGTCCTTATGATATTTGGGCTTACGCTAACCCCCCGAATTTCTTCAATATCACCCCGAGTTATGGGTTGCTTGTAAGCGATCAACGCTAAAATTTCTAATAACGCCCTGGTGTATCGCGGAGGTCTCTCATCCCAAAGCTTTCCAACCCAAGCACTTAACTCTTGCTTAACCTGAAAACGATAGCCAGAAGCTACCTCCTTAAGTTCGAACCCTCTATCACTGCACTCTCCTTGTATCACAGACATTATTTCTTTCAGTTCTTTTTTATCAGGTCTCTCGTCTTCCTGAAAAACTCCCGCTATATCATTTATGCTCAATGGCCTTCCAGACGCAAGCAACAGGCCTTCAACAATCATCTTAACTTTATTATCAATATCGCTCATGCTTCTTAGCCTCGAGATTTAAGATGAATTGGCCCAAAAGAGTCAGTTTGAACTATTTCGACTAAGGAATCCTTCATTAATTCCATTATGGCTAGAAATGTNACCACTACACCTAATCGACCTTCACCTTTCGTCAATAACGAAGTCAGAGAAACGAATTCACTATTAGAAAGATTAGCCAGTATGTCCGACATTTTTTCTCGAGTAGAAAGGGTTTCTAAATGAATATGATGGTGCCCAAACATATCAGCCCTTCTCAAGACTCTGGAGAGAGCGATAAGGACGTCATTTAGATCGACTACCGGATCCGCTTTAACCTTATCAATAACTGGTAAGGCAGCAGTAGCCCGATGCAAATCGCGATCTATCCGTGGCAAGCTATCTATGTTCTCGGCCGCTTGCTTGTAACGCTCATACTCTTGTAAGCGCCGAATCAAGTCCATCCTGGGGTCGACTTCTTCGATTTCCTCTTCCTCCCGAGGAAGAAGAAGCCGAGACTTTATTTCCGCAAGCATAGCAGCCATCACAAGGTATTCTGCAGCCAATTCGAACTGAGCCGCTTCCATTAAATTGACATAGGCCATGTATTGGTCCGTTATGTCNGCGACATTAATCTCAAGAATATCTATATTCTCGCGCTTAATGAGGTAAAGTAAAAAATCCAGTGGCCCCTCAAAGGTCTCTAAAAATATCTCTAATGCATCTGGTGGTATGTAGAGATCTTTTGGAACTTCGGTCAGTGCCTCTCCTTCAACAAAAGCAAAAGCCATCTCTTTTTGCCCTTGGGACGATTTTCCGGAATTATCGTTGTGAGTTGAATTTTTTGAAAGGGGGACTACAGCCCCACTTGCCGTAGGGTTTTCGTCTTTAGCTTCATCACTGGCAACGCTCAATATTGACGCCTACTTTGTATTTTATGNTAAAATTTTAACCTAATTTACCGAAAAAATCTCTGAAATTACCACAAATTATTTTACATCCATTGCGCAGAGAGCCTCTGCAACTCTGACCATTCAACTTGAAAATCACTTNNTCTAAAGGNCGCTCGTCCAGCTGAACCCAATTAATTGACGAAACTTTTTATTCCAACTGCGTGCCTGACATCCTCTATTAGTTTAGATGCGATTCCCCTGGCTTTTATTGCACCCTCCTTCAAGGTTGTTTCCAATTTCGCCCTATCATCTATTATTTCCTTATAGTTCTCTCGCAATGGCCTTAAATCAGCATTCAATCGCTCAAAAAGAATATTTTTAGCATCACCCCACCCTATGCCTGCTCGATAACGCAGCTCTAAATCCTCAGTTTCAGATTTCGAAGCAAAAGCCTTATATAATTTAAACACACTGCAAGTGTCTGGATCCTTCGGTACACCCGGCTCCAAAGAGTTAGTCTTGATTTTTCTAACCATTTTCAACAGCGCCTTTTCCTCTGTGAAAATTGGTATCGTGTTGTTATAGCTTTTACTCATTTTTTGTCCATCGACACCAGGCAGAACACCAGTATCCTCACTAATTAACGCTTTAGGAAGCGTAAAAATCTCTCCGTATAAATGATTGAAGCGGGCAGCAATATCTCTTGTCATTTCTAAATGTTGTTTTTGATCGCCACCTACAGGAACCTCATCGGCATTGAATGCCAAAATATCTGCTGCCATTAAAATTGGATAATTGAATAAACCCATAAAGATCCCTTTATCCAAATCNGATANCCCTTGTTCTTGGTTACTGCCAATAGCAGCTTTGTACGCATGAGCGCGATTCATTAATCCCTTCGCAGTAATACAAGAGAGAATCCAAGCCAGCTCCATAATTTCAGGAACNTCGGACTGTCTATAAAAGGTAACCGTCTCTGGCCTTAGTCCACANGCAAGCCAGGCAGCCGCAATTTCAAAACTTGAATTGTGAGTTAATACTGGATCTTGAGATTTGATCAAAGAATGGTAGTCGGCTAAAAACAANAATGAAGAAGTAGAATCCTTATTACTAGACTCTATCGCCGGGCGAATGGCTCCAACCAGATTACCTAGGTGGGGAGTGCCGCTAGTTGTAATGCCCGTTAAAACAATCTTATTATTTCCCACCAAAATCTCCTAAAACACCCAAAAAATATATTCCTTAAACCACAATATGGTTAACATATTGCTCCGAAAACGTTAAATTTCAACATTTAAAGGAAGCGGTCTCGCCGAGGCCCTCCCTTTCCACCACGGGCCTACCTTCGACCAAATTAACAACCGAAGTTGGCTTACTCCCGCATTCTCCTGCTGCTAAAATCAAATCCACATCCCCACTCAATTTTGATCGTATTTCAGCTGGATCCCTAATTGGCGTTTTTGTATTCGGCAATATCAAGCTAGTAGTCAAAATTGGCTCTGCGACCTTGTCGATTAACAGCCTCGCTACGATAGAATCGGGAACCCTTATGCCTATAGTTTTTCTTTTAGCATACATAACATGTCTCGGCACTCTGTGTTTTGCCTTTAAGATAAAGGTGTACGCACCCGGCGTGTGGGTTCTCAAAATGNGGTAGGCATTGTTTTGTACCACAGCATATTTAGCTATAGTAGATATATCACCNCAAATCAAAGTGAACTGATGCCTCTCGTCTAACCTTCGGATTCGGCAGATTCTTGTTAGCGCTGATTTGTTACCCAGTTTGCAGCCCAATGCGTACATTGAATCTGTAGGGTAAATAATGACACCTCCATCAAGGAGAGCTTTCGCACCCTTCTCAATCAAGCGAGGCTTCGGGTGAAGGGGGTGAACCTCTACATACTCTGACAACATTCTCATAGATTCGGGAAAATTTGGGTGACTATTATATCTAAAGATTGGATGTAAAGTAGATGGCCTTTACTTCGAAACAGCAGACAGTTAGCAATAAATAGATTAATATTCGCCATCATTCTTGACGAGCAATCTAATGAAACAATTTCTCGAGTACATACCGCTTTTACTTTTCTTTTCAGTCTGGGCTATGGACGAACGGGCTATTTCTGTATTTGGATTAAGCGTAGCAGTAGGGGGAATATTCAATGCCGCCACATTCTTACTAGTTGCTTCCATATGTGTGTACGGTGGTCTATTTCTTTTCGAGGGCAAGTTAGATAAATTCCAGTGGATTACCTTTATTGGTGTCCTCTTCGCATGCACACTTACGATCGTCTTTCAAAGCGTTACCTTCCTTAAATGGAAAGCACCAGTCGTAAATTGGATATTCGCCGTTGTATTTTTAGCGTCAAGGTCCTTCAGTGACAAACCCGCAATTGAACATATGATGGGGCACACAGTCAATGCACCGAAGAGTGTTTGGTACAAATTGAATAACATCTGGGTTGTCTATTTTATTGCACTAGGAAGCATTAATCTCGCCGTCGCCTATACTCTAAGCGAGTCAAGTTGGCTTCAATTTAAAGTGTTTGGCAATTTGATAATTACGTTTATTTTTATTATCGGTCAAATGCCTATGCTCGCTAAATATATCGAGGACCCTGGAGACAATAAGAAATCAGAAAAAGAGTCAGCCTGAGAATAGAGATCATAGTATGTATTACGCCATCATCTGCGAAGATCAAAAAGATAGCCTTCATAAGAGAGCCTCGAGTCGAACAGCTCACATCAAAAGGCTAGACGAGCTGTCTAAGCAAGGTCGTATTCTAATCGCTGGCCCCCACCCAGCGATAGACGGTGAGAATCCGGGTGAGGCAGGATTTATCGGTAGCCTTATCGTTGCCGAGTTTGATAGTTTAACGCAAGCAGAGATTTGGGCTAAGCAAGACCCTTACGTAGATGCTGGAGTCTACAAGCAGGTCACCGTGAAGCCGTTTAAGCGAGTTTTCTAGCTAGGGTGAATCTGACTCGACAACGATCGCGGGCCTTAAATCAGCAAATTCAGAGTCCAAAATCTTGTTCCAAGAGGCAAGCTCCTCTGCCCTTGCTTTAAACAAACTGGTTGGGTCGCCCTCGATAGTAATTGAGTTAATGATGTCCCGCCTGCGAATCTGATATATGACATTTTGCCCATTGGTAACTCTGCCAAAAACCGAATGTAGGCCATCCAGATGAGGTGTCGCAAGGTGAGTCAAGAAAAACTGGCTGCCATCCGTGGCTGGTCCTGAGTTAGCCATGGATAGAATTCCAGGACTATTATGCTTAAGAATTATTTCCCCGCTGAAACGATAACCAGGTCCACCACTGCCATTCCCGAGCGGATCTCCTCCCTGGACCATAAAATTACGTTCAACACGGTGGAAAGTAAGCCCATCATAGAAGCCCCTTAAAGCCAGGTTCACAAAATTAGCTACAGTAGTTGGAGCAGCCCGTTCGTTTAACTCAGCTTCAATAACTCCCTTTGAGGTATCAATAATTGCTATTAAATCTTCAGCGAAAATATTCTTTGGGAAGAGTGCAGCTGCCACTATAAAAGTGGCGAGTAGGAGTCGTAACTTTTTTGCCATGATCTTTAAATTCTCAAAAATGATTTGACGATATTCTCTATAAAAACCTTTCATATATCATACTCTATAGTCACCGGCGCGTGATCCGAAAATTTTTCTTCTGTATAAATTTCGGCAGAAATTACTTTATCTTTTAAACCTGGCGTGACAATTTGATAGTCTAGTCGCCACCCAACATTTCTTTCCCTTGCCTGCCCCCTATTTGACCACCACGAATATTGATCCATCCCTTTGTTCACTACCCTAAATGCATCAATCAAACCCTCTTGATTGTAGAGTCTATCCAACCATTGCCTTTCCTCTGGCAGAAAGCCTGAGTTCTTTTGATTTGCACGCCAATTTTTGAGATCAATCTCCTTGTGACATATATTCCAATCTGCACATACAATAAAGTCGTTTTTTTTGTTTTTAAGCTCTTGCATGAACCTCATAAACTCTGTCATAAACAGGATTTTACGCTTTTGGCGCTCCTCGTTCGCAGAACCTGAGGGCAGATACAAGGATGCCACACTTAATCCTTCAAAATCAGCCTGTATATATCTACCCTCGGTATCCGCTATTTCAAAACCTAAACCCTTGCTAATTTTTATCGGTTCTTGTTTCGAGAAAAGCGCGGTGCCCGCGTAACCTTTTTTTTGGGCATCAAAATAATGAGAATAATACCCATTAGGGTGGAAAATGGGATCCTCAAGCTGAAAAGCTTGAGCTTTAGTTTCTTGCAGGCAGATGAGATCAACATCTTGACTACTTAGCCAATTAAAAAAACCTTTTCGAGCTGCCGCGCGTATACCATTGCAATTGAAAGTAATAATGCGCATGAGAGATACGGAACCTTATTTAATCAACAAAAAGCAATTCTACTAACTCGCTCTTTGTGGCACTAGTAGAGAAACCCTAATGCCGTGAGCGACTGAACTCTATCCGTCACTTCAAAGTTCGAGATAGGCAGTATGTATGTATCATCTTTAGAAATTGCCTTTCAAGGATCAAGGTGCTTAAGGTGTGCCGTACTTTGTTACTTAAATACACAAAATTTTATTATTGGATCAAACTGAGATAATTTAATCGCATATAAATCAAAAGTTTAGAATTCAAAGAAGATAGCGCCTTAATAACCTACACCAAGCTAATTTTTATATAAGCTACTGTAATATTTAAGTTAAATCTCTAAATACTATTCGAAAAAGCAGTATTTTTGTAACACA
>NHGO01000043.1 GCA_002172295.1 Gammaproteobacteria bacterium TMED139
CAGGCGACAGCCCCTGCATCCGAGCATCGGGTTCTCTTCATGTAATGCTTTTATCCTATCGATAACAAAATCAAATGGCACGCCAAGTTTCTCGGCAAGCTGACGGCGCACTACATCGTCTTGTGGCAAGAATTCATGCAGCGGTGGGTCAAGCAAACGGATAGTCACGGGTCTTCCGTTCATAGCCCTGAATAGTCCAACAAAATCTTTCTTTTGAAAAGGTAAGAGTTTTTTTAAAGCAGATCGTCGCTGAACTTCGTCGACAGCGAGAATCATCTGTCGCATGAAGTTAATACGATCACCATCAAAGAACATATGTTCGGTCCGGCAAAGTCCGATACCCTCCGCTCCGAAAGAAACCGCTTGCTGTGCCATTGCAGGGGTATCTGCGTTTGTTCTAATTTTGAGGCTACGATGTCTATCAGCCCACTTCATAACAGTTTCAAACAAGCTAAAAGTATAACTGTTTGTCGATCGTAATTTACCTTCCAATACCCTCTTTACATCCGAATCAGCGCTTTCAATCATCCCTTTGTAAATTGCGCCAGTGGAACCGTCGATCGATATATAGTCACCTTCTTTTAAAACGGTCTTTCCCGAAGTTAAGGTTCGCTTCTCATAGTTGATTATTACGTCACCTGCGCCACATATGCACACCTTGCCCAGCTGCCTGGCTACGAGTGCTGCGTGCGAAGAGACGCCTCCTCGTGACGTTAGTATTCCTTGGCTCAGCAACATGCCTCTCAAGTCATCTGGTGAGGTTTCGGTTCGGCAGAGTACAACTTTATTGCCTTTGCGCGTTTCTATTTCGGCATTTGCAGCCGTGAAAGCTATCCGNCCCGTCGCCGCGCCCGGCCCGGCGGGNAGTCCGCGGCCGATNAAGGTCGCCGCTTTTAACGCTTTAGGGTCAAATATAGGCACTAGGAGCGAATCAATCGATTCNGCGGGAATTTTAAGCAACGCGTCTCTTTGACTCATCAGCCGCTCTTGTTGCATTTCGACAGCGATGCGAACTGCGGCGAGGCCTGTGCGCTTCCCATTGCGCGTCTGTAATATAAAGAGTCGTCCATTTTCAATTGTAAACTCAAAATCCTGCATATCGCGAAAATGACGTTCTAATTTACCTCTAACTTTTTCTAAGTCCTTAAAACTTTTTGGAAGTGTTTCAGTCATGTGCTGTATTGGTTGTGGCGTTCTTACTCCGGCAACTACGTCTTCGCCTTGAGCATTAATTAGATACTCGCCATAAAAGGTTTTTTCGCCATTCGCTGGGTCTCGAGTAAACGCGACCCCTGTACCACTACTGTCACCTGTATTGCCAAAAACCATTGACTGTATGTTTACAGCAGTCCCCCATTCGGCGGGTATTCCGTACTCTTGTCTATAAAGAATCGCTCTTTCATTTTTCCACGAACCGAATACAGCACCAATAGCTCCCCAAAGTTGTTCCATGACATCTTGCGGGAAAGCGCTTCGCGTACGCTTGGATATAAGAGCCTTATAGCGTTTTACAAGCGTTTTTAAGTCTTCGGTCGTCAATTCTGTGTCTGCTGATACTCCTGTACGACTTTTTAATTTTTCTAACTCTTTGTGGAAAGGATCTTCTTCCTCCTCGCTTCGAGCCTGGACACCCATGACGACATCACCATACATCTGAATAAAACGGCGATAACAATCCCAGGCAAATCTTGGGTTTTCAGAGGAAACGGACAGACCTTCAACTGTCTGATCATTTAGTCCAAGATTAAGAATCGTGTCCATCATTCCGGGCATCGAGTCCCGGGCGCCAGATCGCACCGACACTAGCAACGGGTTTCGGCGAGCTCCAAATCGCTTACCCAGTTGTGCTTCAATTTTTCGTACGCCAGCTTCAATGTCCTTTAATAATTGCCTTGGATAACGTTTTTCATGATTGTAGTAATAGTTACAAACTTCAGTTGAAATCGTGAAACCAGGCGGCACCGGCAAGCCGATTGAAGCCATCTCAGCGAGATTTGCGCCTTTACCACCAAGCAATTCCCGCATTCGTGCATCCCCATCAGTTTTTTTACCGAAGGCGAAAACGTATTTTTTGTGCTTTTTTGAACTCCTTTTGGAGTTAGCGGCTTTTTTCGATGGAGCTTTCTTCATAAAGATAACTGGTGTTTAGTTAATTTCATGCAGCATATAGCGCTTCTTAATGGGTGGAGATCATACCGGAATATTTTAGATAAATCATAGGTGTCAAAGTTTGTTGCATAGGAAGTAGATTTATTTTTATAAATACCAAAAACTTCAATTACTTTAGTGCGGGCGAGAGAATAATGCACATGAAAATTAAAATCCAGCTTGGGATTCATGTGTTGATTCGATCCTTTTCTTTTAAGCCGTCTAAGAAGCTAATTCGGGCTACCGAGTAGATTAGCTGTTCTCATCGATAAGACTAATCATAGGGGTGCCAAATTCATCTATTGAGGCAAGTATTTGGATGGGGCGACAACAAACTTGACAGTCTTCGATATACTGCTGTTCGGGAATCGAGCAGTCTATGGCAAGCTCTATTAGCTCGCCACAATATGGGCAACTATCTCTAATTAACTCCTGTTTTAGATAGATCATAAGACTTCGGAGATTAAGCTTTTTTTCGAGAAAAAAGCATTGAGATTTTCTAACAATAAATTACCCATGGCCGCGCGGGTTTGCAGAGTGGCACTCCCAATGTGGGGCAGCAAAACAACATTATCCAGCTCGCGTAAAGCCTTTGGTACTTTTGGTTCGCTTTCATAGACATCAAGACCAGCGGCCGCGATCGTTTCTTGAGATAAAGAATTTATGAGATCATTTTCATTTACACTGGTGCCTCGCCCAATATTTATAAAGATCCCCTTGGGCCCAAGGGATTTGAGCACTTCTGCATCGACAATACCTTTTGTTTCCTGGCCACCTGGTAGAATGCTAAGAAGAATGTCAGAGTGCTTTGCCAGTTCTNCAACTGTTGAAAAATACTCATAAGAAAGTTTTTTATTGTTTCGATTGTGGTAAGCAATCTTTAGTTTGAATGGAAGAGCTCTTTCAACTACTGCTTGACCTATCCTTCCAAGCCCAATGATACCTAGAGTTTTACCAGCCAATCCAGAGTCATAATGCATNGGCCCTTTTTCCCATTGTTTAGACCGGACATATCGATCCGCGTTAATGATATTCCGACTTGTGGCTAATATTAGGGCCAACGCTATGTCTGCAACATCATCATTCAGTACGTTCGGAGTATTAGTTACCCGGATTTGATTCTCTCTAGTAAGGTTTAAATCTATTCCATCAACACCAACTCCGAATGCGGCGATGAGTTCCAGCGACTCTAGTTTGTAAGCAGTTTCATTGAAAGCCCAAGATCCAGTAGCTGCTGCCGTGCAAAGCCCAGCTAGCTCTGAGANAAGTGTCTGTTGATGCNCGCCACTCAATTTCCACAGGTGGTGAGTTTGATAGAGGCGGTCAAGTTTAGTGACTGTCGGAGGGTGGAAATTATTTATAACTAATAAATTTGGTCTTGTTTCCATAGTGTTTTACTGACCGCGGACAGTTTGTAAAAAGAAATGAGTTACTAGCTAGAGCTCAAAATGTGCAAAGACAAGTTTTCTCAAAAACAAGTCAAATTGCGGTTGAACAATGCAGAAAATTTACGTAGATTGCAAAGGCTTTTCCAAAAAGAGACAAAATTGAGTAGCCGTGAGCTATAACTAGTCGTGAAATCTGAAACGAACGCCTTCAAAGCCCTGCCAAACACTGATTTCTTGCTCCAATCTATTGAATTGGAGGAGGCCGTTTCGACTTTTGGAAATACGGCTGTCAAACTCATGATCAGAGAGGAACTCTCATTATTTCGTTCAAAGATATCTGATAACAATCAATTCGCTATAGACCAAATTTTGCGGGACGACTTCGTTGAGATTTTTTGTGGAAACGTGGCCAAGCGGCTGAAGAATTCGTCAAATACCACCTTGCTTCCTGTGATTAACCTCACTGGTACCGTTGTGCATACGAATTTAGGTCGTGCTAGGTTGCCGAAAAGCGCCATAAACGCCATGACACTCGTCGCAGGTTCTGCTTCAAACCTTGAATATGATCTTGTGTCAGGTAAACGGGGAGACCGAGATTCACATTTAGAAAAGCTCTTATGTGAAATAACGGGCGCGGAATCGGCAACAATAGTCAATAATAATGCTGCTGCGGTTTTGCTTGTGTTAAACACACTGGCTTCCGGAAGTGAGGCCATTATCTCGCGAGGAGAGTTAGTTGAAATTGGAGGTGCTTTTCGAATTCCGGATGTTATGAAAAGCGCCAATAGTATTCTTAAAGAAGTAGGCACAACCAATCGTACTCATCTTAGTGACTATGAGTCTGCGATTGGAACTAATACAAGTGTATTGATGAAAGTTCATACCAGCAATTATGAGATCAAAGGGTTTACAAACTCTGTCGCTGAGTCAGAGCTCGGCAAGCTTGCTCATCAAAGGAAATTGCATTTCGTTTCTGACCTGGGTAGTGGAACGCTGATTGATTTAACGCGCTATGGTCTTCCTCGAGAGCCAACTGTAAGGGAAAATCTGGAAGAGGGTGCTGATATTGTCACATTTAGTGGTGACAAGCTTTTAGGTGGACCCCAAGCAGGGTTAATTGTAGGAAAGAAAGAGCTTGTTGAGAGAATCAAGCGCAACCCGTTAAAACGAGCCCTTAGAGTAGATAAGATCACTATCGCTGCTTTGATTGAAGTCTTAAAGCTATATATGGACCCTGATAGGCTTGTCTCTCGACTTCCTCTACTCGCTGACTTGGTCAGACCAATTGGGGAAATAGATCATTTAGCGGGGAGGCTTTTACCTGTTTTCGCAGAAAAATTAGCAGATGTCGCCGAAGTTTCTATTGAGCAATGCAAGAGTCAGATCGGCAGCGGAGCGCTCCCCTTAGATTTGCTCGAGAGCAGAGCTTTGGTGTTAAAACCATTAGCGAAGAAAGGTGAAACGGATGCGAGACTTCAAAAGTTGGCAAATTCATTTCGCAGTTTATCAACCCCAATTATTGGTCGCTTGCATGATGGTAGATTGATATTTGATCTTCGATGCTTAGAAAACGAATCTCAAATTGTTGGCCTTCTAAAGTCACTCACATTGGATTATTGATTGACTTAAACGGCGGCTTTTCGGAGATTTAATACGCCCCANCGAAATACAGCAAGCGAAATTAGTGAAGCTACAAGCATTAAGCCAAGAAGTGGGTAAACGGTACCGTTAAANATTAGTGCTACAAATTGTGCGGCTATCGCTGAAACTGCCATTTGAAGAAAACCAGTAAGTCCGGATGCTGTTCCTGCAAACTGAGGAAATTCATTAATCGCAGCAGCTTGTGCGTTTGGTAGCGTAATGCCGTTTCCAAACACGGCCAGTGCGATGGGTAGGAATAAAGCGAAAGGGGTTTCCAAGCGAAAAAATTGTAAAAGTATTGCGAGGGTTATACCAGCCACACCTATGCTAGCGCCTAGTTCGATCATACGGTCAATTGAAATTGATGCGCCAAAATGTCTTGCGAANTAATTTCCTGACATAAATCCTGCTGGAATAAGAATAAAATAATAACCGTATTCTGTGGGAGGNCGGTTCAGTACAGACACCATTATCTCGGGTGCAGCAGAAATAAAACTAAAAAATACGACAGAAACAAAGGTTACACAAAAGGCATATCCGCAAAAAGCTCTCGATGCAAATAACGTTTTAAAAGTAATAAACGTTGATTTCAGACCCTCAAAAGGTACGGGCTTCGCGAGTGTTTCTGGAAGTTGAAAAAAAAGGAATACAAAGGCTATGGCGCTAGCGACAGCGATGACAATGAACACGGATTCAAAGCCATATAGTTGCATAAGTTCACCTCCAAGGGCTGGTGACATCATAGGTAGTACCACCATAACCATCACTAGGGTAGCAATCACTCGCGCAGCTTCCTCAGGGCCATAAACATCCCGCACGATTGCTCTAGCGAGAACCAAGCCCACCGCTCCGCCAAACGCCTGGATGAAGCGACCTAATATTAGTAAGAAGATCGAATCAGCCACATAACAAATCAAAGAGCCCAACAAAGTTATGACTATGCCAATAAGCATGATTGGTTTGCGGCCGTACTTATCCGAGAGTGGTCCGTAGAATAAAGTGCCCACAGCGATCGCTAACATTGAAAGACTCAGGGTTAGTTGTGCTACATCATTGGATACGGCAAAGGTTTCTTTAATAACGGGCAAGGCGGGTAGAAGTATTTGCATGCCAACTGGGCCAAGCGCTGATACAGCCGCCAAAAGAACAATCATGCGCTTTGAAAGTTTATTAAGTTTTAACAAAGTTCTAGTCCAAGCAGTCTTTTAATGCTGAATTATCTAATTAACCTAGCGTGTCAGAAAGGCTTCTTGAGATTCACGTTTAGCCTTGTTGGTTTGAGAGCTAAGAATGACGCTTGAACCTAGCAGAATTGAGCGTTGAGCTTTACTAATCTGGTAGCCTAACCCAAAAGTGTCGTTATGAAATAAATTAGTGAGTTCTCGGGCATTCCATTCGCTGCTCTGATTTTCGGCGGTGGCGAGAGTATAGCACGAGAGTATCTCTCTTGTTTGTAATCTTAAACAGATTGACAGATCAGGGGTCGTTTTTATCTCTAATAAAAACCCATTATTTTCTTCCGTAAAGCGGGGGGATTTCTTCAAATACCCCTCAACTATTTGGGAAAAAGCAGTACCATCAGTTACGAAAACAACCGGGAACGTAGTTTCTAGTCTTCGAACAACGCTGGGGTCTTGTTTGTAGGCTGTTTCAAAATGATGGAGAGCCTCCTCCTGATTGTTGCTAGCCCAATAGGCTTGAGCCAACCTGACCGAAATTCTTGCTTTAAGCAGCACTTCCTCTTGTGGGAGGAGCGCCAACGCTTGTTGTGCGGCCTCAATGGTCAGGTCAATTTCGTTGTCTAAGGCTGCTATTTCGGTGACGTAGGCATAATAATATCCCTCGTTTAAACTGAAGGCCCCATTGGTCAAGGATTGTTCAAGAATTGCCGAAATAACGCCAGTGCCAATTATGTTAACTATCTCTGGTTCTATCCATTCTGGGATATGGACATCCAGCGGAGCATAAGGCCTTAGACGATTTTGCAAGACTTCCGAGTCGGCAAAAAGAGAGGCTGCCTTTCTTTCAGCTTGCCACGCATTAAATTTCAATCGTCCCATAGTTAGGCGACTGGGTATAGATTCGATAAAGCTCATTCCAGCGAGCTTCTCATTTTGGATTTGATATTCAATTCGGTTAGCAATCATATTCACAAGGGCGGCGAAAGAGTCTTTTTGCTTGTCATCAGCACTGTAGGAACCATTTCGATCTGGCTGGTTCAGTGCTGCCTGGCTAAGGTTTATTGCGTCCTCAGGATAACCGGCTAGCATAAGAAAGCTGGCACTGACGAGAAAGTGTTCAGCTCGGTTCATCACGCTAACTAACGGTTTCTGTTGTTGTCGCCAAATCAACATTCGGTCAAGTGCATTCCTTGAGTCGTCGAACCGGCCTTGGTTTAGCGTCAGAAACAATTTGTATACCCATGGATCGGCTACACTATCGGGGTTAAGAAATTGCGTGGCGCGGTCTAAATAATCCTCTGCCTGTTGCATTTGTAATAAACTCAAAGAAACTTCAGAGGCGTTTGTGAGGTATACGGTGTCGTAATCGCTCGCTGCGTTGGAAATGTTTCCGTCTTCATCGATCGCGCGATCGCAGGCAAATGTGGACTCAATCGGCTCTAAGCTCGCCAGTTCTGCTGCGCATAGGGTATTCCATGCTCGCGATCTCTCTAGTGGGTTATCACTGCTATCTAATACACGTCTAGCTGATTCTTTAGCAGCGTCATACTGTTTGAGCTTGATGAGGGGCCAACCTCTGGAAGATTCTATGTCTAGCTGATAGACCTCAGAGATTTTGTCTAAGTATTCTAACGACGCTAGCTGATCGCCCATTAGCTGATGAACATAAGAGAGTTGGCTCAATGTGAGATAATGCCATTGCATTTGACCAGAATTAAATGCTGTCTCTATTGATTTGTAGTTTGTGAGCTCCTCGGCACGGTTTAAATGGAACTGTGCTCTCGGCAAATTACCTTCTACCGTTAGAAGAATTTCTGCGAGAGCGAACTGAGCAGCTGGAGAATTTGGCTCTACTCTTATCCAGTTCTCAGCGAGTTCTCTAGCTTTAACGTTTTCATTTAATTGCAGCGCGTCACAGATTTCCAACGCACGAGCGTCGCCGATGTCACTGAATCCGAAGCATAATTGGACTACTTCCTCTGCAATCTCGATATCCTCAATCAAAAGTTCATCATTATTTTGAGTAAAGACGAGAGACGGGAATAAACACCAGGCAAAAATCACATATATNTTGTAGTTGTTTTGGTTTCTCGATTCCCGGTTCATTTTTTTAGGGTGCTTTTAGCGAGCTCATCAAGCGGTNTTTGCATATTCTCTTGAAGTATTTTATCAAAATTATTCACACCAGGAGCGAGTTCGATTCGGTGATTAAGTACGTGGGGGATCAGTAATTCGATGTCATCTGAAGAAACATATTCACGTCCCCTTAATGCTGCGCAAGTCTGTAAAGCGGGCAACAATAGAACCATGCTTCTGGTTGAATTGCCCTGTAAAACGCGGTCGTCTTTCCGAATGTTCCGTGAGATATCGACTAAGGCTGTTTTTATCGCTTGACTGATATTTATTTCCTCACTAATTGTTTTTCTTACCGTTAGAATGTCGTTACGATCGACGGTCTTTCGTTTTCTTAGAGATTGTTTCCTTTCATAGATTGAGTCTAGTACTTGTAACTCTGAATCTCGATCAATGTGGCTCATTGTTATTTTGAACAAGAATCGATCTAGTTGTGGCGTTGGTAGAGGGTAGGTGCCGACAAGGTCGAGGGGATTTTGGGTAGCAATGACAAAAAATAGGTCGTCCAGAGCATAGGTAGTATTGTCTACGGTGACTTGTTTTTCTCCCATCGCTTCGAGCATGGCTGACTGAACTTTCGGTGATGTGCGATTTATTTCATCGGCTAAGACAACGTGAGCGAATAATGGTCCATGGCGAAAATGGAATTCATTGCTGTTTGCGTCAAATATCGGGACTCCGGTTACATCTGAGGGCAATAAGTCAGGAGTGAATTGAATTCTTCTAAATGGGACAATTTGCTCACTCGAAGCTCCCTCAATCTCAATTGCTTCGCCTAGTGCTTTTGCTAGGGTGGTTTTCCCTGACCCTGGGAAATCCTCCAGCAGGATATGACCGTCCGCGATCATTGCCACTATGGCTAATTCAATGACATTGTCTCGACCGAGGACTTGCTGTTTGACTATATCTTGAAGATTGTTAAGTACCAACAGCGCTTCGGTAAGCGCTTTTTCGCTCTCCACAGTTCTTTTATCTCTCATAGTTGTTAAGTCAGTTATTTCTTCCGATTTCATTCACTTTGTCCAAAATATAAATATATAGCAGAAATCATTTGGTATAGAGCCACGAAAAGGGGTTTACTAAAGCCAAGATTTGGCGATGCTTATGGGTATTATATTTTATTTCTTGTTTTATCTTTTTCTCAAATTCTTGCCATTCTTTTCCGCTGGTTTTTGCTTGATTCCCATCACCTAATGCATAAGCTAGGTGTGAGTCTGTGATTTCCGTTAGTGACGGTGCGATTTCATAAGCTCTCGATGCGAAACGCTCGCGACTTTCTCCAAATTGTCTATACACTCCTATTGAACCCAGGCGATCCAAAATCGCCCTAAAGCGCAACCGATAGCTATCTTCTGAGGCGATTAATTTAGGGATTAGTAAACGATATATCTTAATGGCATACCCCAATACTAGCCCGGCGGTTATAAGCAGATAAAGAATATTCATTAACATGGCCGCGTTTAGATATGGCTTCTTTTGAGAGTCTAAAAATTCTTGAAAGGATTCATCATTTCGTAGCATGTCTCCCAACATCTGCTGCAAACTATCCTGCGGGTCNGTAGTCATATCCACTAAGGTTTGTTGGGGTGCNGGATCAATAATTAC
Source organism: Gammaproteobacteria bacterium TMED139 (assembly GCA_002172295.1). Lineage (GTDB taxonomy): Bacteria > Pseudomonadota > Gammaproteobacteria > Pseudomonadales > Pseudohongiellaceae > UBA9145. Next base: position 10,097 of record NHGO01000043.1, read on the forward strand.
CCATCCTATATCTTTAAAGTAAACTTCCGGCCATGCATGGCCGTGAATCGCTTGAACAAGCAGTGCTGACCCGCCTGCTCGATTGCTTGCGGGTACCGAATATCCAATGCCGACTCGGGCGGGAATGCCGACACTTCGGAATAGATACGTTGCGGCAAATGAAAAGTGCATGCAGTAGCCGGTTAAATCACCAAAAAGGAAAGAGGCCGCAGGATCCGGTTCGTAGGCGTGTTGATTTTTTANACTGTAAATCCCGTTCTCATCTAAATAAGTTTTTATAGTCCATGCTTTTGCAAATGGGTCGTTTCTGAATTCGGGCTTTAAGTCGGTAAGTAATTCCGTGGCAAGAGTTTGATAGCGATCGTCATCTGGTATTTTTAGATACTCAGCGGAGACTTCTTGTGACCAGTCGTCGTTTCCAGTCTCTTTATCCAGCAAATACTCGAGGTCGTACTGAGGTGCCAATGAGAAGGCATCATAGGTTTTTTTAAACCTCAGATTATTAGGATTTGCCATATTTTGATAGGCAGTGGGGCTCTCTAAACCTAAAGGATTTTTGTGTGGAACTAGCATGCCAACCGTGGTTCGTATTAATTTATGTTGTTCCTCATTTGGAGGAGGGTCGGATGTCTCCACCCTGCCAACTGGAAACTGCTTAATGAGATCAGAGTCCATCCCATCAATTTCAGAGTAGTCCAGCATAATGCCGTTGAATTGGGAATAAGCCGATTCTCTGAAATAATAGGATCCGTTAAGTGGGTCATAATCATCTCTAAATACAACTACGGCGACAGGTGCCTCTTTGTCATTATTTTCATTTTCCCCATCTCGAAACGGATTTTCTCTTTGTGAATTTGTGCCGCTTTCGCGGCCGGTAAGCCCCAGCGAGTCTGTAGTTTGCGGAGTGGGGAGACCAAAAAACTCTACATAAATAAAAAGCGAAAAGCATAAGACGATCAGAGAGGAGAAATGGTATACGAGCCTTCTGGTATTTTTCTCTAATATAAGCAAAGCTGATAGTGTTAGGACGGCAGCGCATCCGAAGGCCATAAGTATCGTAGAAGGATCAATGCCTCGAATTTGCGCAAAATCTCCAATAAAAAAAGGCCTATGAATCATGCCGTTTCTATGGGCCGCGAGTGTCCATACGACAGCAGCTGAGACAAATAGAATTTCAAGTATTGGGCCGTAAATTTTTCGCAGTGTTAGAATCCTCAGGAATAAGCCGCAAGATAAGCCTATGGCGAGCCATTTAATTACCTCACCAAGATTAAAAGTGAGTATCGGCGAAAGAGAGATTGCAATANCCTTAGTGGTAACGAAGAGCTCTGNAAGCAATGCTCCGAAAAAAAGAAAGCCCAAGCTTAACCCACAAAGAACTCTTGTCTTTATTGATTCTACAATCCTTCTATGACGCTTCGAGCTGATTAAGTAGCTGGCAAGGAAGCAACCGACAAGAGCTGCTACCGACCCGCTGCGTGTTGTCATTGGTATGCTTAGTATCCAGAAGCTTGCTCCTAAAATCGTCGTATGCAAGATTCCTTTCAGAAAATGGTAATTTGAGTTTTCTTGCGAAGATATCATTAGGTTCTCATTCTTAATCAAGCAAATGTTTGGCTAGACTTTTCTAAACTGTTTATCGAAACTATGACCAGTGCGCCTATCAATCAGTACCACGGATTCTACTAGCTGACTCAGTTGGGTCAATAATCGCAGGATATCGCTTTTCGAACTACCTTTTCCTGTTTCTTTATTCGAGTCGGGAAGTGACCTAAACAACAGTTTCTTCCAGAGCTTTTGTTCTTGTTGCTCTTCAAAGCCATCGATAGCCAATACTGCCGAGAAACCGCTCGATAAACTGTGTACCGTTTTTGTGAGTTTCGGAAGCCAGGAAGCTGTTTCTGCCGATGCGAAGACGATACAGTGCGCGCCCAGTTGACCGGCTGCGAGTTTAAGGAACTTGTCAAGGCCGTATTCATGCGGAGCCCCTATCGCTCGGGATTTTGCAATTGCGTCAAGCGCTCCACTCAAATCTTTACATAGTTCTTGGGTTCCATCAGCACCAAAAGTCCAGTCTTCGCCTAGTGCGCCTGCTTCGAGAGCCATTCTCGCGACAGCGGCAGCTGCTTCATCTTGCTTGCTACTCAGTAAGTAGGCCACAGTTTTCGTATTTTGGGATACACTTTTTTCTGCCAATCGGACATTTAGCTTGCGTGTTCTTGCGTATGCCTTCCACATTACACTGCGGATTGAATCGCCCGGAGCATATCGGCGAATTTCCATTCGGTCACCTTCTGGTTCTCCAGAGGGATTAGGCAACCCGTCCTCAGCATTAAGGGATTGAAGTAGTGGAATTGTGTTAAGTGTATTTGTCTGGGGGAGGGCTTTGAAATTTTGGGCTTGGTTCTCAGTCCAAGAGTATCTGCAGAAACCAAACACATCGGAAATGATAAATTCCCGTGTTACGCGTTGTGCTTTACAGCGGCTTTTTGGAATAATTTCTTCCGCAAGAGCGTTCTCGCTGAGAGTTCTTACGCGGGTCCTAATATGGTCGGGGTAAACTATTTTCCAACTAAGTTGGACGAGAGGGAGAAGTTTTATTGGCGGGATAATTAATCCGGTTTCGTTTGGGAAGCCTACTTCTACGGAAATAGAGTCATAGTTTGAGGCCTCTGTACTGAATTTGTTCTGAATTCTCCTTTGAATTATTAATCCACCAATAATCACACAAAATAAGCAGAACATCAAAATTGCAATGGCACAAATGGCTAAAGAAAAGACGACCAAATCCATTGAGCCATACCCAAAAACTTTTAGACATGTCGCAGATATCAGTATCGTTATAGTGCCTTGCAGTGTAAGAGGGAAAACGCCATAAATGATATGCGCTATCTTTTTCAAAACAGGATAATTCTTAATAGTATTTAGATAGAATTTTTCCATTTGTTTGATGCTGTTCTGATATTTGCCGAAAATGAGTGAGCGAATTTTTAGATAGCTTAATCTATTTGTTTAAATTAAGTCTGTTATTTGCTCGATTTTCGATAAGTTGCTCCACGACTGTCGGGTCAGCTAGTGTTGTCGTATCTCCTAAATTGTCGAGCTCGTTAGCCGCAATTTTACGAAGTATCCGTCTCATGATTTTGCCCGATCGAGTTTTGGGTAAGCCTGGTGCAAATTGAATAATTTCAGGTTTTGCGAATGCACCGATGTCTTTTGCCACAAAAGCGATTAAATCTTTACGCAATGCCTCGGCCGGCTCAATACCAGCCATAAGAGTCACATAAGCGTAGATACCTTGACCCTTAATATCATGCGGATACCCAACCACGGCAGCTTCTGCGACATCGCTGTGAAGAACGAGCGAGCTCTCGATTTCAGCTGTACCTAATCTATGGCCGGATACGTTGATCACATCATCGACTCTGCCAGTTACCCAGTAGAACCCGTCTTTATCCCTTCGGGCACTATCTCCGGTAAAGTAATATCCGGGATACGTCGAAAAATAGGTATCGATGCAGCGCTCGTGATCACCAAAAACAGTGCGAATTTGACTNGGCCAAGACTGCTTAATTACAAGGTTTCCTGTAGCGGCTCCTGGGATTTCACGACCATCAGCATCGAGAAGAGCTGGACTNACTCCGAAGAACGGTAAAGTCGCTGAGCCAGGCTTTAAGTCTGTAACGCCNGGGATAGGAGTTATCATAATAGCNCCTGTTTCTGTCTGCCACCAAGTGTCGACAATGGGACATCGAGCATCTCCTATCACGTGGTAGTACCATTCCCAGGCCTCTGGGTTTATAGGCTCACCAACGGAGCCTAANAAGCGCAAGGAGCTGCGTGAGGTCGTCTTNACCGGTTCATCGCCACCTGACATCAGCGCACGAATTGCTGTGGGCGCGGTATAGAAGGTATTGACTTTGTGCTTGTCTACGACCTTCCAAAATCGAGATGCATCTGGATAGGTGGGCACTCCTTCAAACATAAGTGTTGTCGCGCCATTAGCAAGAGGACCATATACAATGTAGGAGTGTCCTGTTACCCAGCCAACATCGGCAGTACACCAGTAGATGTCTCCAGGATGATAATCAAAAACATACTTGTGTGTGATACTTGCCCCCAGAAGGTATCCTGCAGTGGTATGCAAAACACCTTTTGGCTTTCCTGTTGAGCCTGAAGTATACAGAATGAAAAGTGGATCCTCTGCATCCATGATTTCAGGTTCGCACACTTCACTCATAGGCTCTGTTGCTTTGTGGTAGCAAATGTCTCGCGAGTCATACCATTCAACTTTGGCATGTGTGCGTCGAACTACAAAAACTGAGTGAACATTCGGGCAACTCTTCAGCGCTGTGTCTACATTCTTCTTTAGAGGAATTATTTTTCCGCCTCGGACACCCTCATCTGCAGTAATAACGGTTTGGCAATCCGAATCCAAAATTCGGTCTTTGATCGAATCTGGAGAAAAACCGCCAAAAACAACCGAATGAATAGCACCTATTCTAGCGCAGGCCAACATTGCATAGGCAGCTTCAGGTATCATTGGCATATAAATGCAAACTCGATCACCCTTCGTAACACCTCTATTTTTTAGCGCATTCGCGAGCTTACAAACGTTTTCGTGTAATTCTTTATAAGTAATTTTTGCGTCATCTTCTGGATCATCACCCTCCCAAATGATAGCTATTTGGTTTCCATGCCTTTCAAGGTGTCTGTCAATACAATTGAAGGAAACGTTTAATTTTGCTCCCGTAAACCATTCATTGCTTGAATTCTGAAAATCGCCTTGCTTAACGGACGTCCACGGTTCATGCCAGTGTATTAACTTGCCTGCTTGTTCTGCCCAGAATTCCTCTGGAGACTCAACAGATTTTTTATACAGCTCCTCGTAACTTTCACGATTGAGATAACTATGTTTTGATGTAGCTTCGGTAACTGGATATACCTTTTCCTGTGACATCTAAATTTCCTATGAGCATTTTTATGCATTTAGCTTGACGGTTTTTCAAAGACTTGTGGATACTATCCATTTAGCCGCGTTACTTATCGTGATTATTGACATAAGAGTCGCGAGACTTTTAGTATGCCCGAAAGCTAAATGCTACTCAATCACCTGAGTTGCTTGCGTCTGAGGTGCTAGAGATACATGAAGATTATCAATTAATCGGACTGAACCTAAGTAAGCCGCTGCTAAGATGACTATGTCAAGATCCGCTGCCGTCGCTGGCATGAGTGTTTCAGAGTTGCAAATCGAAAAATAGTCTGGATTTAATCCTGCAACCGTTAGGCGATTATATGCTTGTTTTTCGAGATCAAGAAAATTTGATTCACCTTGGTCGAGAGCACTCGCTACTTGCTTGAGGGAGGAATATAGTTGGCGGGCCTTTTGAATTTCAAGCTCAGAAAGAAAACTATTTCTGGAGCTGAGAGCCAGGCCGCCAGGGTCTCGTATGGTATCCAAGCCAACAATCCGTGTACCAATTTGTAAGTCACTTACCATTCTTTTTACTATTAAAAACTGCTGATAGTCTTTAAGGCCGAAATATGCGTTGTGTGGTCTTACAATATTTAATAGTTTATTAACAATTGTGGCGACTCCCTCAAAATGACCTGGTCTCGTTTTACCACAAAGAAGTTTTGATAAGCCAGGCACATAGACCTGTGTGTGGGAGTCAATATTGCCCTGATAAATTTCTTGCGTATCTGGGATAAATACATAATGGCAGCCCGATTCGCGGAGCTTTTTTGTATCCTCATCGAGAGTTTTAGGATAGGTCGCCAAGTCCTCATCGGGATTAAATTGCAGGGGATTAATAAAAATTGACACAACGGTGCAATCATTGTCTTTAAGTGACTCTTGAACCAAACACATATGACCATCGTGCAGATTCCCCATTGTAGGAACCAGCCCTATAGTTTTGCCTGCACCGTAGTGCGGTTTGAGCTTCCTCTTAAGGTGAACAATGCTGTGAGATAAGTCCATAGAAACGATTCAACAAAACTTAGTTAAACCAATGTTCTTCCGATGGGAATGATTGCTTTTTAACGGCGTTGACATATTTCTCTATTGCATCATAAATTCCGCTGCCCGAGCCATCTAAGAAGTTTTTGACAAATTTNGGTGTTATTGGTGATACTCCCAGGACATCGTGAAGAACCATAATTTGAGCTGTTGTGTCTGGGCCAGCTCCGATTCCGATAACAGGAATTTCTAGCAAATTCGTTATTTTCTTAGCTAAGTTTCGAGGGACACATTCAAGAAGTAAGATGTTGGCGCCAGCGTCCTGAAGCATCGCGGCNTCATCTATAATTAGTTGAGCTTGGTCCGTATCTCTACCTTGCACATGAAACCCCCCGATTCGATTAACGCTCTGAGGGGTTAGGCCCATATGTGCGCAGACCGGAATGCCGCGCTCCGTCAGCAGTTTAGTTGTATTTGATATCCAAGCGCCACCCTCAAGCTTTACCACGTGAGCACCTGCGCGCATTAGAGAGGCGGCATTTTCGAGTGTTTGTGTCTCGGAGGCGTAGCTCATGAAAGGAAGATCTGCCATGATTAACGAGCCTTTATTACCACGTTTTACGCATTTTGTGTGGTAGATCATATCACCCATCGTAACAGGTAGTGTGCTGTCATGACCCTGTAAAACCATGCCAAGAGAATCACCNACAAGGATCACTTCTACGCCAGCCTGACTTAAGATAGATGAGAAGCAAGCATCATAGGCCGTCAGGCAAGCAAATTTTTCTCCGCGCTCTTTAATTTGTTGCAANGATTTTAAGGTAATTGTCGAAGGATTCTTATGGCTGCTCATTTTGCGAAGTCTAATAGAAAATCTTAGTGAAAGATATCTAATCCGTCAGTGCATTTTACTATGTAATGGCGTCGTGAGTATCAGTTTTAAAGCAGGGAGCGATTGAGATTTAGAAAATTAGTTCCCGTTGGGTTTGACTTGATGTAGTCCACTAGTTGTTGATAATCCTCTTCGTTAGCCACTAAGTTTATCTCAGAGGTGTTGACAATAAGTAATGGAGACTTGTCATAGTAATGAAAAAATTCAGTGTACGCATGATTAAGATTATCTAAATACCCAAGTTCAATATACTGCTCTGATGAAATGCCTCGTGTCTTAATTCGATCTAACAAAACATCAGTTGGCGCTTGCAAGTAGATAACTAGATTTGGCGTGGGAGCGTCCACTGTTAAATGTCTGAACACGTTCATATAAAGGGCATATTCATCCGTGTCTAAATTTTCCTTCGCGAATAACTGATCTTTCTCAATGAGGAAATCTGCAATTCGAACAGGCTGAAACATATCTTCTTGTCGTAATTCCTGAATTTGTTGGACGCGTTGAAATAAAAAAAATAGCTGGGTAGAGAGAGCATGCCGCTTAGGTTCTTTGTAGAAACGTTCTAAAAATGGGTTCTGTTCGCTTTTTTCCAGGAGCAATTCGTAGTTGAAAGAATACGCTAATCGTTTGCTAAGGCTTGTTTTTCCTACACCTATTGGGCCTTCGATCGCAATATACCGTGGAGTAGTTTGCGTATAGCCCATAGCTTCTTTAGCCATTGTCACGCCCGATTATCAGTGTGTGTTGGCTTGCGTTTTTTCGTAAAGCGTCTTTTCTTATTGTTCGCTGACACAAGTAAGTCTTCCCTTTCTTTTGCATTGCATGCTTGAAATTTTGTCCACCACTGACCTAGGCCGTTTAATTCTTCGCCAGACGCTTCTCTGAGTAAAAGGAAGTCATATGCTGCNCGAAATCTAGGATTACTAAAAACTCTTTCAACGCTTCGCTTTGANCGAGTTTTCAACTTGTTCTGTAACTCCCAGATTTCTTTCATTGCCGCTGTGAATCTTNTAGGAATAGCTGTGTAACCGAGTTGTTCATTAATTGCAAATTCAGCTGCTTTATCGAAGGATTGCTGAGGCGCAAGCCCAAGATTTTTGTTTTCTGCTATGTTTAACCTGAAGACTGGCCAAAGTAGTGCTGCAAACAAAAATGACGGAGTGACAGATTTACCCTCTGCTAATCGCTCATCTGTGCTTCTTAGAGCCAAATCTACGAGCTTTGCTGAATTACTATCTGCTTCCTCTAGGGCTTCTAGTGTGGGCGAGAAAAGATAAGTGCCTAGCTGATAGTCTCCGAGCATTGCGAACGTTTTTTCAGCATAGCCCCCGATCATCAGTTTGAGCGTCTCATCGAAAAGTCGGGCTGACGAGANCGAGTCAAGAAGATAGGACAATTCATCAATAGGTCTTTTAGTATTTTCCTCAATACTAAACCCTAATTTCGCTGAAAAGCGAATTGCTCTAAGCATCCGTACAGGATCTTCTTTGTATCTTTCATTTGGATCTCCAATCATTCGGATTTGTTTCGCTTTTAAATCTTCTAAGCCAGAGTTAAAGTCGAGTAAGCGGAATCCATCAGTTGTATAGTAGAGCGCGTTAACGGTAAAGTCTCTCCGCCTTGCGTCTTCATCAATGTTACCGTAGACATTATCTCGAAGGATCATGCCCTCTTCTGAATGAGCCGAGTCAAAGTCCTTCATTTTCCTGGCGGACATGTTGCCTGATATTTCATTCTGAGGTGCATGGTCGGCTCGGAATGTGGTGACCTCAATTATTTCTTTTCCAAATCTTATGTGCACGATCGTAAAACGCCGGCCGATTACTCTAGCGTTTTTAAACAAGTATTTTATTTCCTTTGGTGTTGCATTAGTTGCGACATCAAAATCTTTTGGTTTTTTTTCAAGGAGGAGGTCGCGGACACCGCCACCGACTATATAAGCGTTAAATCCTGCTCCTGAAAGGCGGTATAATACCTTTAATGCGCTACGCGAAATATTCTTGCGTGATATGGTATGCATATCTCGCNCAACAATATTAGCGTTTTCTATGCCGGGGACATCTAATTCGGAATTCATTGATTGTGACGCGTAAGTGATTTTTGTCTTCCAGTTGNGGGGTNTCAGATACTAAACATTAGTACGCTAGTTGGCTGAAGATAGAATTATTGGCTCATTCCATTACGAAAATTAGCTCTAGTAAAGGTATATTTCAGAGAAACAAAAAAGGGGCGAAAAACACCCCCGGTGCCGCTACTTTGTGCGGCTATTGTCTTATTTTTATATATTTTCCTAGGGAGGCCAAACCGGCTACCCAAACTAATTGGCTGGTATTTTTGAAAGCGGAGGCAAATATCCTCCCAAACATGCAAAAACCACCCTTGTTATTGTTTACTGCATTTAATTAGCAATGCAATTCTTATTTTTATTAAGGATTCTTATTCTTTTTTATTATTATGTCGTCATTATAAATATGAGTTAAAAACTTAGTAAACAATTATTTAAAAGATTCGCCGATTGTTTGAAACTGTTACTATTATTCACGAAAAAATGTATCGATAAGTATCATTACTGCCGACCTTATAACGCATTTCAAAGAATAGCTATGTTAGTGGTTTATTTCTTACGAACCTAAAGTGATTTTGCTGCAGTACTATGTGACTTTTTGGGGGACTTTTTTTTACGAGGGATACCATATTTTTGTCGCCTCTCCCATAAGCACTTCCTGGATATCCCAAGCCTTTCAGCGAGCTGAGTTTCATTAAGAGAATCTTGATGGTCAAGTACGAATTGTTGAAAGTAGTCTTCTAAAGATAGACCTTCGGCTGGTTGATTCATTGTCACTGGTTCGGAAGTCGAAACCAGGGTTGTTTCGTTTTCATTGAAACTGAGCAATTCTTCGCTTATTTCATTATCCTCCGCGAGTACAACGGCGCGTTCAATCGAATTTTCGAGTTCTCGTACATTGCCTGGCCAGTTGTAGTTTGCAATAGCCCTGCTCGCATTTGNGCTAAATTGTAAAATTCCTTTGTTAAGTCTTTTGCATGTGCTCTGAAGAATGGTATCCGCCAATTCCAGTATATCATTTCCTCTATCTCTTAGAGGGGGTATCAGTAAAGTCATTACGTTGATTCGATAGAAAAGATCCTCTCTAAAATTACCATCTACTACTAGTTGTTTAAGATCACTATGAGTTGCTACTACCAACCTGACGTCTACTTTTTTTGATTGTACGGATCCGACTTTTCGAATCTCGCTTTCCTGCAAGACCCTTAGTAATCGGGCTTGAGCTTCAAGAGGAAGTTCACCAATCTCATCAAGGAAAAGTGTGCTACCGTTGGCTGTCTCCACCAATCCTGTTCTGGTCGATGTAGCCCCAACAAAAGCGCCCTTTTCATGGCCAAACAATTCAGACTCAATCAAGCTTTCTGGAATAGCAGCACAATTTACCGAAACAATCTCATGCTCTCCACGCCCACTTAGATTGTGGATTGCTTTGGCCACCAATTCTTTGCCAGTTCCTGACTCACCATTGATCAGTACCGTGGAAGTTGTTTGGGCTACTTTTCGTATGCGCCTAAACATCTCCATCATTTGCGGACAGCTGCCTATCATTCCATGTACGGGCGGCTCATGATCAGTCCTCATTGATACTATGGTTTCTTTCGCATGCTCAAGCGTTATCTTCTCTATTGCGCCAATGATCTCTTGGTGCTCAAAAGGTTTGGCGATATAGTCCACCGCGCCCATCTTCATAGAGTCGATGGCAGATCGAATACTGGAATAGCTGGTCATGATTAATACTGGTGTGTTTGTAATCTTTATTAAATCAGTTCCAGGAGCGCCAGGGAGGCGAAGGTCACTTATGATGACGTCGAATTCGTCCATGTTATACTNTTCCACTGATTCCTTTACGGTACCAGCTTCGCACACTTCATATTCATGCCGCTCTAACAGTCGCGTGAGAGAATNTCGAATTATCTCCTCGTCCTCCACAACTAAGACCTTTTTCATTTCTGCCATTTTCGTTACTTCGTAGACGCCTTTGTCATAGTTTNAAAGCTCTTTTAAATTTCCATATATTCAGTGTCGCCGTTAAANTGAGGGAACCGAATAATTACCTGTGTCCCAGTTTCTTCTTCCTTGTTGACCGGGCTGATTATATCAATATCTCCGTCCATGTCCTCTATTATGCTNAAAACTAGAGAAAGNCCAAGCCCNGTGCCTTCCCCGGCCTCTTTTGTTGTGAAAAACGGGTCAAAAATGCGGTCCTTAATTGATTTTGATATCCCAGCCCCTTGGTCCGTAACTACAATTAACACATGCTCTTCGTTTGTAGTCGCGTCTAATGTAATGACGCTTCTGGGTTTGCTTGCATCTCGAGCATTGTTTATTAAGTTNACTAACACTTGTAAGATTCGTTGAAAGTCACCGAGGATTATTGCNTCCGGACTACAAGAGATTTTATATTCGATTTCTTTATTTTTTTTGTCCAGAGAAATAAGCATCTTAGCTTCCTGTATACANGCCTCTATAGGGACAATCTCTTTTTTATCGCTTTTGCTACTCGAACCCGCATGGGCAAAGTTAACTAAGGATTGCAATATGTTTGAGGTGCGGTCNGTCTGTTCGATTATTTTATTAGCTAAGTCATTTAATTCGTTTCCTTCGTATTCATCTCTTATCGTTTGAGCTAAGCATGCGATACCAGTGATAGGATTTCCGATTTCATGTGCTACTCCTGCGGCGAGTCGACCAATNGATGCAAGGCGTTCACTATGAGTGAGTCCTGCCTCAAGTATTTCAGTCTCCGTGATGTCTTCAATAAGAATTATTATTCCGTCATTTACGTTGTCTTGCTTGCCAGANTCTCCGATCAATGACTTGTGAAGGTTAACAGTCCTTTCTTGATCCGCTAATTGGAATTTTGCTTTGAATGAGTGATCTGCATTTTCGATCGAGAAAGTGCTGATTAAAGATAGCCAAGGCTCTGGTAGGTCTAATAATTGCGATCCAACTACATCCGACGCTGAAATATCTGTAAACTCCTCGAGGGAGTGGTTCCACATAATTACTTCATTCTCATAACTTAATGAGCAAACACCGAGAGGCAAGTCCAACAAAATTTGTCGATGGTATCTACGAAGGTTGTCTAGATCTGCTGCCATGCCTGACAAATTACTTCTATAAGCCTCGATACGGTTTTCAATTACATTTAAGTCGGAACTTCCGTGCTCAGAAATTACACTATATGGAAGATGCCTATCTATAAGCTCTCGAGCAAACGAGGGGCCTAAAAGGCCAGATAAATTCGCTTCTAGCTTTCCTCTCAGTCGCCGCATAGAGTAAGGCCGCCTGTCTTCCATTTTTAAATTTAGATCACCTAGAGCTTGATTAACTTCCCTCGTAGCAGTTTTTTTACCTAAAGGCTTGCTTAGGCCGCTTATAAAATCAGCAGGTGATTTAGCAACAAGACCGCTTCTTTTGCGCCGTTGAATTGTGTCCAGCGCACAGAGATCTGCAGAACTTTTCTCTTCATCAGTTGACTTTGTGACAAGGGATACTAGTACAAAAAAGATACTATTTAGAATGAGTGAAACTGCTAATACTTGCTGCCAGTAATCTGGTGATGTTGTTAGTGGCGTTCCAGAAAAATTATAGAACAGTGGCAGCATAATAAATAAGAACCATAGAGAAAAAGATATACTTAGCCCGGCTAGAAATCCTTTTTTGTTGCCTGAGGGCCAATATAAAATGGAAACAATGCCGGGCAAAAATTGCAGCGACGCTGAAAATGCAACGATGCCTATAGTTTGAATACTTATTCGGTTATCCGGCAGGTAATGAAATAAAAACCCTGCCCAAATGATGGCAGTTATAAGTACCCTTCGGTGCCATAGTAACCAGCGATAAATGTCATCTTTGGCGGTAGGTTGATAAATTGGAAGAATTATATGGTTAAGACACATATTCGACAAAGCTAGTGTGATAACAATAATCAGTGCGCTTGCAGCGCTCAGTCCACCTAAGTATCCAATTAGAGAAAAGATAGGGGTATCATAAGCGGCTCCGATAATCACCGGGAAATACTCGACCTGCAGCCCTGTGCCAGTCTTTAGACCAGCCCATAGGATTGGCAGGACGGGAAGGCTTAGAAGTAAAAAGTAAAGCGGTAATCCCCAGCTCGCCGTAGACAGAGAATGACTTCTTCGTGTTTCATTAAACGTGACGTAGAACATATGAGGCATAGCTACGGAAGCAGAAAAAAATAGTAGTGCCATAATATGAAAAGAGCTGAGATAGTCAGTTTCTTTGAGAGTTTGAACTAAAGCCGGCTGAGTGCTCAACCAATAAGTGAGCCCTTCAAACCCTCCAAAGACTCCAAAAATCGCAAAAGCTCCAACAGCAAGAAAAGCGATAAGCTTGACTANAGATTCAAATGCGATTGCCATCATTAAGCCGTCGTGCCGAGTTCTTCCAGCGCGGTTTGACGTCCCAAANAGGATTGCAAATAGTGTAATTAAGACGCAGAAACCAAATGCAATGGNGCCTCTANTTGTGGNTGNGGCAAGTATGTTGGCGGTGTCAGCAACAGCTCTGATTTGCANNGCAATGAGGGGGGTGACTCCAATCAGGATTACTATTGTGGTAATAGTCCCAGCCCATGGTGATCGATAGCGGAAGGCTATTAGATCGGCAAGTGAACTTAACTGATGAGTTCGGGTTAATTCAAGTATGGGTNTAAGTAGGAGCGGNGAAAACAAGAATGCTAATGAAATGCCCATTGAATGAGCAAGGTAGCCGTAACCCTCTCTGAGGGCATTTCCGATAGACGTGTAGTAAGCCCAGATACTAGCAAATACACCCAAGGAAAGAACATAAACGATAGGATGATTTACCAATTTGGCAGGAACCCAGCCCTTGTCGGTGCAATATGCGACTGCAAATAGCAGGACTAGGTATCCTCCACCCAGGAGTAATAGTGTTGTTAACTCATAATTCATCCGTGTCTTGCTCTCTGTGAGACCAGGCGGCGATAATTATGATTAATAACCCGACGAAAAAGGGGCGGTACCATGCGCCTTGAGGTTGGTTTATCCAGTCGATACTAGTCAAGAAAAGCAGATAGATAATGACAATTAAGACTAGGATCGATCTTGGAATATACATAATGTCACTCCTCGGTAAGTGATGTTTCTCTGATGTTAGCTAACTTGGGTACGGCATGTATATCCCAGTTAGATATTGCCCACTGCAATTGTTCACGAACTGGAGCTGCAGTTAGTGATTTTGGTGGGTTTTGTCCGAGGAATTTTAGCGATTTAAAGATTAAAATAGACCCATCTTTCGCCTCGATTCCCGGCGAAAAGGACTGTTTGCTGAGCTTCGTATCTTGGTTGTTTACGGCGATTGGAATATGGGCGTAATCGGGTGTTCTGAGGCCAAGGAGATTCTGGAGGTAAATTTGACGCGGCGTCGATTCAATTAAGTCGCTTCCCCTTAC
>NHGO01000044.1 GCA_002172295.1 Gammaproteobacteria bacterium TMED139
TGCCTTCATAGAAATGGCTAATATTCTTGCTCAGAATTTATTCATCTCGGCTTCATCTATTGCACAATATGCTGCCCTTGGCGCGTTTACTAATGAAGCGGAGGAGGTCTTTGAAGAGAGGAGAATCGCTTTTCAACAACGTAAATCATTTCTGGCAACCGAACTACGATCTCTTGGCTTTGTTATCCCGAAGGAAATTCAAGGAGCATTTTACATTTATGCTGATATTTCACGATTTTCGGAAGACTCAGAGCTTTTTTGTAATAGTCTGTTAAACGAACATCACGTTGCAATAACTCCAGGGACAGATTTTGGTCAATATAAAGCTAGTCAGCATGTAAGGTTTGCCTTTACTACCTCTATGGAGAATCTTGAACTTGGGATAGAAAGGTTAAAGATCGCATTAAAATAATAAATAGATTACGAAGGTTTTATGGAATTTGAGAGTCGCTTAGAATCAGGCGTTTTGATAAAACGTTACAAACGATTCCTGGCAGACGTAAAGCTTGCTGACGGTCGTCAGATAACTATCCACTGCCCAAACACTGGTTCCATGAAAAATTGTCAAGAACCCGGCAGTACAGTTTGGTTTACGACTTCAAAAAATAAATCGAGAAAGTATCCGTATACTTGGCAGCTAATTGAGCTGAATAATGGAGATTTGGTGGGCGTTAATACGGGACTTGCGAACAAATTGGTACTAGACGCTATCCAAACGAAAATTATTGACAAGTTTCAATCCTTCTCGAGGGTAAGAACCGAAGTACCATATGGTCGTGATAAAAGTCGGATAGATATTTTGTTAGAAGATGACATGCATAACGCTTGCTACATTGAGGTAAAGAATGTCAGTTTCGGCAATTCTAATGGAGAAGGTTTTTTCCCCGATGCCGTCACGACTCGCGGGCAAAAACATTTAAGAGAATTGATACTCTTAAAAAAGTCGGGTATCCAGGCCGTATTATTTTTCTGTGTGCAACACAGCGGGTTAAATAGTGTGGCTCCGGCTGAGGAAATTGATCCAGTCTATAGTGATTTGCTAAAACAAGCCCATGGTTTGGGGGTGGAGGTATTAGCATATCGTTTCAAGGTCGATATAGACTCATCTAGAATTGAATTAGAACGAGCAGTGGCCGTTAAAGTTTAGAAAATTGATGGGGACCTAAGGTCGTTTTCGTCAATCATAATTACCCCTTCGTGAACTACAAAAGGAATTTTCCTCAAGCTTTTACCTTTGCATGGCCCGACTAAACAATTCCCGCTTTTAATATCAAATAAGGCACCATGCGTGGCACATCTTATCAGGGCTTTACTCTCATCTAGGAATTGATCCTCTTGCCATTCGAGAGGAGTGCCAAGATGAGGGCAAATATTGAAGTATATATGGAAAAGGTTATCTTTCTTGATAGCAAATAAATACTTATTATTACACTCGAGACCCCGGGACGCGCCTTCATCGAGATCATCGGCTGGAATTAGTTTTATCATGCAAGTGCATTCTTTAAATCAGATAACAAGTCTCCTGACTCCTCTATTCCGATGCTGAATCGAATCATTGAGTCTGAGATTCCCATAGACTTCCTTCTCGTTGCTCCCATTTCATAAAAAATTGTATGGGCAACCGGAATTGCCAAGGTCCGTGTATCGCCAAGATTACTCGAAGAAACGATGTACTCAAGTCGATCCAAGAAGTCGAAGCAATCTAATCCGTCTGCTAGATCAATGCTGAAAATTGCGCCGAACTGTTTAAACAAGTCTCGTGCTCTGTCGTATTGAGGGTGATGGGGTAGTCCGGGATAATATGTTCCTTTTACTCTGTTGTGCCCAGAACAAAATTCCGCGAGTTCGAGTGCAGTCGTGCTTGCTCTTTCCATACGTATTGATAGAGTTTCTGATCCAACGGCTAAGTGATGAGCAGCCTCAGGTCCGAGACTAGAGCCCATATCTCTTAAACCTTTTTTCTTTATTTGTGTAAGACCCCAAAGTTCGGGCTTTTCTGAACGGTAAGTCTCAATAATATTCTCATACGTTTTCCAATCGAAATTACCCGCGTCGGTTACCACTCCGCCTAGCGCGTTACCATGCCCCCCAATATATTTCGTTAATGAATTTATAATTAAGCTCGCACCGACATCTCTTGGTTGAAATAAGAAGGGAGACGTCATTGTGTTATCAACGATATAGACTAGGTTTTTGTTTTTGCAGATCCGGCCAATTAAGGCTAAGTCAGCGACTTGAGTAACAGGATTTGCTATTGTTTCGACAAATACAATTTTTGTGTTTTGTTTTATAGAATTTTCTACAAGCTGCGCTTTGGTTGCGTCAACAAAGGAAACCTCAATCCCCAAGCGATTCAGAGTTCCAAAAAAACTATTTGTATTTCCAAACAAGAAAGACGATGCAATTACGTGATCTCCGGCTTTCAAAAGAGATAGCATTGTAGACGAAATTGCTGCCATCCCTGTACTAAAGGCAACGCTAGAGATGCCATTTTCCATCTTAGTAATCCGCTTCTGTAGCGCGGTGACTGTGGGGTTAAGTTGTCTCCCATAATTATAGCCCTGACGTTTCCCTTGGAATACTTCAGCTAAATGCTTTGCCTTTTCGTAACCATATGCGACAGAAGTATGAACTGGCTTATGTAAGACGCCGTGCTCTGGTTTATCAGCGCGATCAGAATGCAAATTGGTTGTATTAAAGCCTTCTTTTTTCATGAAGATGTTACTATGCCTTAANATCGNGCCATGAGTATGAATTAATCTATTAAAAATTTCTAATAGCACATTCGCAATTCATAAGGTTTNATTCCGCTCATCAATTTTCTTGAAATTTTTTAGATTATATACGCTTTAACATTTTTGGTCTGCTTTATCTTGGCAGCTGAAGCACAGAGAAGTCTCTGGTTGGGTTTCTAATCTAGCGTAGCCGATATCGAGTCCGCATTTCTGACAAAATCCGTATTCACTAAGCGCTATTGATTGGATAGCTGATTTTACTTTTTTCAATCGCATGGTTGCCCTATGCCTGGAAAAAATTGCCATATTTTGTTGTTGCAGTGAATCAGCTCTCGACAGGCGGCCGATCATTGTTTGATCAAGACTGACTGTTTTGGAAGAGGCGCTGCTCATGACAAACTGTTCTTGCAGACTTATCTCAAGTTCTTTAAGTNTTTTTTTAAGGNTAGCGANTTGGTNNACGGTAAGTTCTGTCATTTCAGGCCTACGATGGTGTTTATAAGCCTTGAAATATCGGTTTAGACTCAATAGCTATTTTGATTTCATTAATGCGTTNNANATACTCTGCNCTGCTTCTGTCNGCATATATNGCGTTGAAATCTGANTCTGATATTCCATCACGGTTACTTCCGACCTCTGGTATAAGGTCTGNCTCTGTTTCTATATTAGNTAAGCGTCTCTGTAATTCAAACGCNGAGCCNCTGTTTTTAATTGCTAAACCTGCTAATGCGAGTCCGACTTTATTCGCAGTTAAGTCCGAAAAACTAAANCCAGACCTGTATCTAGCATCGTAAGTTTCTTTAGTTGTTGATACTAATTCAGCTAGTTCAGGGCCTAGTGAAACTGAGATAGCGGCAATTGAAGCGACATGCTGCGCTAAGTCCTGTCGCCTTAAAAGTCTAACTTCTATGAACTTAGCCTTGGGTATATTTCTCACATCACTCTCTTCGATAAGTTTTGAGATTTCATCGTTATTCACATAAATAGCCAAGGTTTGAAACAGCGCTCGGTTTTCCCCTATTGGATCATCATTAACTATAGAATTTTTATAAGCCGCGTCAAACATGGGAGCAAGAAGTGCAGTCAGAGATATTGCTCGAGTATCGCTGGGAAGGGTTGTTACGATGTCGTTTATCAATAAATAGTATTTGATAACCCGTTCTTGATCTTCTGAAGAAATCAACAGGCGCTGGACTTGATCACTAATTTGAAGAACCAATTCTGGCTCCCATTGCATTTCTATCTGTACTTTTGAGTCAGNGATNGACTTGACTGANACTTTTTCACGGATTTGNCCAAACATTTGATAAGCTGAGGAAGAGGNCAGGANGTTAGTTCTAANGACCTCTTCAAACCAANCTATCCAGTTCTCGGGNACTTTAATTTTTCCAATAGTGAGTTGGCTTAGATGCAGCTGGCCATCTTCGTTTAAGAAAGTACCATTTAAATTCATATACACCGGAAGCCACCCCGATAATAAATTCCAATTTATAGTAGAAATTACCGAGTTTTCCTTAGCTGCTAGCCGAGCGTTCCACTTTTCTGATAAGCCAGTTAGTCTCAGTGAATATCGGATTAGAAGGTTAATTTCTGATATATCCAGTGATAGGCCCATAATACTTGACTCGCCAAGTGCTTCAGGTGCCATGTTGAGAATGAGACTTTCTACTGTAGACACTTCCCTCATGGTTATGGGCTCATTCTCTAAAATTGTTGGCGCCGTTTGTAAAGCTGTCAATAGAATTATTAAAGGGGCGCTAAGAGAGAGAACCAGCAAAGATTGCAAAAAATAGCGCATGAGGCTTGATAGGGACTTTTTCAATTGGTTTTCCTCTCGAGAGTAATGCTTTAAATCAACTCCCACTCCTTATTTTCTGCTTTTAATTCGGACTTATCTTATAAGTCCTCCCGCCTGATTTTACTTTGAAACTCCTTCTTTATCGCTACAAAAATGATGTATTTTTGTTATCTATCTTAATCGGAGCAAAAAGTCCTATTCAACTAATCCTTGACGCTAACACGTGTTGTCTACGAAAATCACATGAATAATTTATGGTGTAAACAATATGCGAAACAGTCTTACGAGAAATTTTACAGTTCTGCGTCCCAGATTTGCTGGAAATTTAGGACTACTGACGGTTATGGCCTTGAGTTTTACGGCTTGTAGCTCGCAAATTGCCCAAGACGTTGAACTGGCTGTGCAAGAAGCTGATCGGATTGCTACTCAGCAAGACCTCGCGAGAGCTGCGCTAGAAAAAGAACGACAAAGAGCCCTGGAGCAGGAGACTAGAGAAATTGAAGTAGCTGCTGAGAGGGCGCGCCAAGCAGAGCAGGAGAGAAAGAATGCAGCGGAAGCCGAGAGTCAGCGCTTAGTTGCGGAGGAGCAACGTCAGCTTGAAATACGGGAACGACAGCTAGCCGCAGAGGCAGAGGAGCAACAAAGACAGCAAGATGCGGAAGCGATAGCTTNAGCTCAGGCTGAGCGAGATGGTAAAATAGCTAAAATCGCAGAGCTACAGAGTCAGCTCGANGAGATTCAGTTGGAGGCTAGTAATAGTGAGAGCANAATTTTAGCCTTAAGTGCTGCGATCGCAGCGGCTGAGGAGTTATTGACTGTCTTAACAAGTGAGCAAGCTAAATACGAGGAGATCGATGAATCTGGCTTTACTCGCGAACCTCTCGCTAAGGAGTTAATTTTAGAATTAGAGTCTCGCAAAGAGGAGCTAGTAGGCCAGGCAGCTGCGCAATAGATTGGCCCAAAATTAAGAGTCTGCTTTNATTGAGATAGTGTTAAGTAAAGAGTTGTCCGTAATCAATATTTACCGCCCTTGTTTAGAAGACAGCAGCTAATCTAAGCATGTGATTTATCAGTTAAGCCATCGTATTGAATTACCATAAAATCTAATCGTTATGCCTCTGCTCTACTGACTTTCAAGCCCATTGATACTCTTTGTTTGTATGCCCCATTATGTTACAGTGCGCGGCTTTGAAATCAACTTACCATTTTGGGGAGACACGCGTAGATGTCGGTAACAATTTCGATAACAACAGTATTAGCATTACTTGGCTTGNGCATTGCTTATTTCTANATGAAGAGAGTAATCGGTGTGCCCTTAGATATGGGGTTAGAGGAAAAAGAAGCATCTAGACTCAAGTTCATACATGGTGCAATAGCCGATGGTGCGATGGCTTTCCTTGCACAAGAATACAAATTTCTCACGATCTTTATGGTTGTTTTTGCCGCAATAATAGCAATCCTTATTGATGACACCCATACGCCAGATATTCGAGAGGGTATATATACGGCACTCGCATTTTTGTTCGGTGGTGCGATTTCAATCGCGTCTGGTTATATTGGGATGAAGGTGGCGACGCAGGGAAATGCAAGGACTACTGTATCTGCGAAAAAAGATATATCTCAAGCTTTTAATGTCGCAATTGATTCCGGCGCAGTAATGGGGTTTGCATTGGTTGGACTTGCTACACTCGGCCTAGTCCTTGTATATGTAATGATGAAATTTCTGCTCGCAGATCTGGGAGAAGAAAATAATCATATTTTGATGGAAGTAATTGCTGGGTTTGGGTTGGGCGGATCTACAATTGCTTTATTTGCGAGAGTTGGTGGCGGTATTTTTACCAAGGCAGCCGACGTAGGCGCTGATTTAGTTGGTAAAGTTGAGCAGGGCATACCTGAAGACGACCCTAGAAATCCTGCAGTGATTGCAGACAATGTTGGGGATAATGTGGGTGATGTGGCGGGCATGGGCGCTGATTTGTTTGGCTCTTGTGCCGAGAGCACGTGTGCGGCAATGGTTATCAGTGCCGCGGTTTTTGCTGCAGATCCTAATGCTTTGCTGTATCCAATACTAATAAGTGCGGTAGGTATACCAATTAGCCTGATAACTAAACTACTAGTCGGNGTANCAACAGAGGACGACGTGGCGCCAGCTTTAATGAAATTATTGATAATTTCTAGTGCGTTGATGGCTGTGGTAATGTTTTTCTTTACGTCTGCGCTAATACCTGAATTCTTCGAGCTTAACGGTGAGCGTTACACTAGCATGGGAGTTTACTGGTGCTTTTTGTCTGGTCTAATTGCGGGGTTAGCAGTTGGGCTTCTGACTGGATACTATACTTCTGAAAATTATGGGCCAGTCAAAGAAGTAGCCAAGTCATGTGAAACTGGTGTCGCAACAAATATAATTTACGGTCTTGCGCTTGGTTACAAATCTACGGTACTTCCCTATTTAGCTATAGCCGTCAGTATTTTTGTTTCCTGGGATCTTGCGGGAATGTATGGGGTTGCCATTGCCTCGCTTGGAATGCTTGGCACGCTAGTAATCGCTTTGATGATTGATGCCTACGGGCCCGTTGCGGATAATGCTGGTGGAATTGCAGAGATGGTGGGTTTGGAGAAGGAAGTTAGGCGCCGCACAGACATACTGGATTCAGCAGGCAACACNACGGCCGCAATCGGCAAAGGGTTTGCTATAGGGGCCGCGATTTTAACTTCTTTAGCGTTGTTTGCTGCTTTTATTACTGCTGCTTCTACACTCGAGGGTGAACCTATCACGATGAGCCTATTGGATCCGCTCGTATATACTAGCTTGTTTATCGGAGCCGTTTTACCATTTTTGTTTTCCGCTATGACGATGAAATCGGTTGGTAAAGCAGCTTTTGACATGATTGAAGAGGTGCGTCGTCAATTTAAAGAAATACCAGGCATTATGGAGGGTACAGGGGAGCCGGACTACGCCGAGTGTGTAGCTATTTCCACGAAAGCAGCTTTAAGAGAAATGATTGCACCCGGTGTTCTAATCATGGGTGCGCCNNTGGTCGCTGGCTTCCTGTTCGGGGTAGAAGCTGTCGCTGGTTTATTGGCCGGTTCGCTTGTTACTGGGGGAGTTCTCGCAATAGCTTCCTCTAATAGTGGTGGTGCTTGGGACAATGCAAAAAAATACATAGAAGCTGGAAATCTTGGAGGCAAGGGCTCTGAAGAACATAAGGCAGCAGTAGTTGGAGATACCGTCGGAGACCCCTTAAAAGATACTTCCGGACCTTCTTTAAATATACTGATTAAACTTTCAGCAATTTTAAGTTTGGTCTTTGCTCCCTTCTTCGTTCAATACGGGGGTGTATTGCTTTAAAACTGCTCCTCGATTAAGGGGCGTCAAGCCCCTTAACCTCACTTCAAGTAAATCATATAGTTTCGAAGTGAAAAATTGCCCATTCAAAGGACTCTTTTCGCTCATTTGAAACGGGATCCGACCAAAATATTCGTACATNTTCTATACACTGATAGATCCTAAATGAATCAGTGTCTTCAATTATTAGGTTTCGCACGGATGGATTGAGCGTATGGTTTGATATCTCAGTAAGTTTCCAACCGTCAGTTAAGGTTCTTGNAATACAATCGTTCCCTTGCAACAAGTCAATATATTCTAATTCTGCGGTTGCGTAGCCTTGAGGTGGGATTTCTTTATTTAGCTCTATCTTTATAGTTTTTGAGCTTTGGTCAGTCTTTTGAAAAACAATTGCGGTAAGATTAATAGCAACGTTATTTTTATTAAAAAGTACTAGTCTCATTCCATCATCGGAATCAGCTGTCCAAGCAGATGAATAAAAAGCAAATTTAACGTCAGGACTTCTCGTGATTTCTTCGGATTGGGCGAAAGATNCGCCCGCGAGTAGGAGAAATAGAGTTATTGGTATACAGTTCAGTTTAGAAGAGAAAGCCATGTGCTCTATGATCGAATGCATCGTTTAATTCTAGCGGTCTTACATCTCTTGCGCCATTCCTATTTTCTTTTGAAGCCGGATGCCNGATAATGATTCCAGTGGCATGTTGAGGAAGGTTAAAGTANTGGGTCGTTTATTTTGGAAGTGATTAATTGAATCAAATGCGTGGATACAAGCACTTAGTGTGCGTTGCCTCCGGAAAAGGAGGGGTTGGAAAATCGACTACGGCGGTTAATTTGGCTCTATCTCTTTCCCATCTTGGGAAGAGGGTAGGACTTTTAGACGCAGATATTTACGGGCCGAGCATCCCATTAATGATGGGTATCGAGTCTGGCACGAAGCCCGAAATTCGCGATAAAAAATATATGATTCCGATTTCAACGCATGGTATTAAAGTTAATTCAATGGGATTACTTGTTGACGAAAAAACAGCCATGGCTTGGCGTGCTCCAATGATTATTTCGGCTTTTAATCAGATCTTAAACGATACGGTTTGGGAGGATAGAGATTATTTGATCGTCGATATGCCGCCAGGGACCGGAGATATACAACTTAGTTTGAGTCAAGCTGTCAAAATTACGGGTGCTTTAATCGTCACGACACCTCAGGATGTGGCGTTATTAGATGCACGAAGAGCGATTGAGATGTTTAATAAAGTTGAGGTACCTATTCTGGGTATAGTCGAAAATATGAGCATACATATTTGCGCTAATTGTGGTCATGAAGAGGAGATTTTTGGGTGTGGTGGTGGGGAGAAACTNGCTTCGCAGTACCAAACCGAGGTAATCGGGCGCTTGCCATTAGATATAGACATAAGAGAACGAGCTGATGCCGGCGCACCAATCATTGGTTCATCGGAAGGTTCTTCAGCCGAGGCTTATCTGCAGCTAGCCACTAATATGGACGAGAGGATTTCGCATGATTTAGTTCATAATGTTAAAGAGCCGAAAATATCGATAACTGATGATTGAAGTTCTTGAAGTAGTGAATGAATGCTTTTCTGCCAAAAGCTAGTTTGTTTCCACGCCTAGCTTTACTACAAAGAGGAGAAGAACTTTGGACGTGGTAAATGATTTCCTGATTTACTTGGATGGATTCTTAGGTTCCGCAGTTTGGTTTCCAACACTTTTGTTGTTCACTGGTATGTTTTTTACGCTCTATCTCGGTTTTCCTCAGATTCGCTATTTTCGACATGCGGTATCGGCCACAGCGGGGAAGTTCGACAAGGAAGGGGCAAAAGGTGAAACAACACACTTTCAAGCGCTTTCTACCGCACTTTCTGGAACAATAGGCACTGGCAATATTGGAGGGGTGGCTCTTGCCTTGCATCTAGGGGGACCAGCTGCGTTATTCTGGATGTGGATGACGGCATTTTTTGGTATGACAAGTAAGTTCGTTGAGGTAACTCTCTCTCATAAGTATCGCAGCGTTTCCGATGATGGAACCGTTTCAGGTGGGCCGATGTATTACATGGAGAAGGGTTTAAACGCGAAATGGTTAGCGGTAATATTTGCGTTTGCAACTGTTCTTAGCTCGTTTGGAACTGGAAATCTACCACAGATAAATGCCATTGCTTCCGGCCTAGAAACTACGTTTAATCTGGAACCGCTAATAACTGCGTGTGTGCTCTCAGTCTTACTAGCGTTGGTGATAATTGGAGGTATAACGAGAATAGCGAGAGTAGCCGCAGCCATTGTTCCCACGATGGCAATTATCTATTTGATTGGGGCTTTTGCGGTAATAATTCCAAACTTAAGTAACGTTACTCCATCCTTCTTAGCAATATTCTCAGATGCGTTTACTGGATCCGCGGCTACGGGGGGTTTTTTAGGTGCTACTTTCGCGTACGCATTTGACCGTGGCGTGAATCGAGGTCTTTACTCAAATGAAGCGGGACAGGGTTCGGCGCCAATAGCACATGCAGCAGCAAGAACTGATGAGCCAGCAGAAGAGGGTATGGTCTCGATACTCGAACCGTTTATTGACACAATTATTGTTTGCACTATTACCGGTCTAGTAATTCTGTCATCTGGGGTTTGGATTGAGAAATTCGATAACGAATTTCAACGAGCAGANATGATATTTGTTGAAGGGGTCTACGCAGAGGTAAATGATGGGGATGAACGAAAATTATTTGCTTATTTGAATGGTAACGAGTCCAGTGTAATCAGCTTTAGCGGTTCAATTAATGTAATAGAGGGAAGGGCTCAAGACCAGAATATGTTTACCTTAATTAACTCTCGGTCGATTGCAGAGAATATTGTGTTTAGTGATATGGAGGGGGTATTTACAGGTTCTATTGAGGTTGTGGACGGCTCATTAGTCGACCAAAGCATATCTGTAAGAGGAGAGTCACTTCTACATTCGGTGCCTCTAACAACTCGGGCCTTCACAAAGGGTTTGTTTGGTGAGTACGGTCAGTACATCGTATCTGTTGGCCTTGTTCTTTTTGCGTTTTCCACAGTAATTGCATGGTCTTATTATGGAGACAGAGCCATGACTTACTTATTTGGCTCAAGATCTGTGCTTCCCTACAGGGTATTTTTTGTGATTGGCTTTTTCTACGCAGCACTAGCTGATACGACTTTAATCTGGAATATTTCCCTGATTACTATAGTTTTTATGACCGTTCCCAATCTTTTGGGAATTCTGTGTATGCACAAAGAGGTAAAGAAAACTATCAACGATTACTGGAATAAATTTGATAGCTAATTCGTTTGTCGGTAGCTATCGCCTAGGAAAGTGGCATAGCATCCATCTCAGACGCTAACGTGAAACCGTCTCCCCAGGTAACCTAATGTTTTGTACAATTTCTTGAACTTCAATTGGAGGCTCAGGCGTGAACTTAGAGACCGTATAAGCGGCGATTAGGTTTACAATGGTGCCTAAAGTACCAACCCCTTCTGGAGATATGCCAAGCCACCATCCTTCAGGGTTATCTAACGATGGATTCAGTGTTTTAAAGAAGATTATGTAGCCTGCAGTAAACAAAAACCCTGTCAGCATACCGGCTATCGCTCCGTGCTTGTTCATCCTTTTTTGAAAAATACCTAAAACTATTGCTGGAAAAAATGATGCTGCAGCTAAACCAAAAGCATAGGCTACTACCTGTGCCACATAAGCTGGAGGNTTTATGCCGACATAGCCTGCGATGATTACAGCAACAAAAATCGCTATTCTGGCATAAAGTAATTCTTGACGNTCTGTCATTGATGGCGAAAAACTTCTTTTCATGAGGTCGTGAGCAACCGCCGTTGAGATAACCAGCAGTAAGCCCGCGGCTGTGGAAAGGGCTGCAGCGAGAGCTCCCGCGGCAACGAGAGCAACGACCCAGTTTGGAAGCCCTGCGATTTCTGGGTTTGCCAGAACCATGATATCTCTATTCACTTCCAGTTCATTTTTCTCAGGATCGCCCACGTATTGAATTCGCCCATCACTATTCTTATCGTTAAAACTAATCAGATTTGTTGCTTCCCATTTGGTAAACCATTCGGGAACTTGATTATATTCAACGTTATCAACAGTATTTATTAGATTTGTTTTAGCGAATGCTGCAACAGCGGGTGCAGTTGTATATAGGATCGCAATGAAAATCAAAGCGTATCCGGCGGAACGGCGAGCATCTCTGACATTAGGGACAGTAAAAAACCTTATGATCACATGAGGTAATCCAGCTGTACCAAACATGAGCGCAGCTGTTATAAAAAAGACGTCTTGAGTTGATCGCTGACCCTCTGTGTAAGTCGCAAAACCGAGTTCTTCACTCATTCCATCCAATCGATCAAGCAGGTAGCCTCCACCAAAGCTTTCGGTTAACTCAGAGCCAAATCCAACTTGCGGTATTGCGACCCCTGTCATAAGGATCGAGATAAAAATCGCAGGAACCATGAAAGCAAAAATTAGCACACAGTATTGTGCTACCTGCGTATATGTAATGCCCTTCATGCCACCCATGACGGCATAAAAGAAAACAATAGCCATTCCTATAATGACTCCAGTGGTTATATCCACTTCCAAGAAGCGCGAAAATACTATCCCCGCACCTTGCATTTGACCGCAGACGTATACGAAAGAAATTGTTATGGCGCAGAAAACCGCGATTAATCTGGCAAGTTTCGAGTAGTATCGATCCCCAATGAAATCCGGCACGGTGAATTTTCCAAATTTTCTTAGATAGGGAGCTAATAGCAAAGCTAACAAAACATAGCCGCCAGTCCACCCCATGAGATAAAAAGTGCCATCCCTCCCAAGAAAGGAAATTAATCCGGCCATTGAAATAAACGATGCGGCAGACATCCAATCTGCGGCAGTAGCCATTCCATTTGCAAGCGGTGGTACATCGCTTCCTGCAACNTAGAAGTCACTTGTTGAGCGTGCTCGCGACCAAACNGCTATTCCAATGTAGAGCCCAAAGGTTAAAAAAACAAAAATAAACGTCCAGGTTTGAACACTCACTCGGATGCTCCCTTTTGATCAATAAGGTCGGAATCATCCTTTTTGGTCGACTCTAGGTTATATTNATCATCTAACTTATCCATCAAGTAGATATANATATATATTAGTGCGACGAAGACAAGAATCGCTCCTTGCTGCGCGATCCAAAACCCCAGTTTAAAGCCTCCGAAGCGA
Organism: Gammaproteobacteria bacterium TMED139; assembly: GCA_002172295.1. Taxonomy (GTDB): domain Bacteria; phylum Pseudomonadota; class Gammaproteobacteria; order Pseudomonadales; family Pseudohongiellaceae; genus UBA9145. The sequence continues at coordinate 13,104 of NHGO01000044.1, forward strand.
AACTGATCTAAATAATCGACNAATAGTATTCCGCAACCAAAAGAGATAAAAAACCAGANTGATAGGAGAGCTGAAACGATTTTTAAATTCGACTTCCAGTAAGTGTCAGCATTACCACTCATAGATACCTCTTTATTTATTAATTATTTTAGTTCTAAGCAATGAGCAATGTATCTGCGTTTTGAGAAACTTATGGTCNGCAACTCTACGTTTGCAGCGGCTGGATAATATCATTTAATTAACATCGGGTATAGCCGCTCTAATTTAAGAGCGGNTATCTAATTTTTATTTAAACCTTTTCGCTTTTTTATGAGCTAATATTAAGTCTTATGTATTTTCGAAGTTTATTTTCTAAGGAGCNGCGTTTTNCAGGAGCNGCTTTAACTATGTTGTTTTTTAATTGCCGTAGTTGCTGACGATCAAATCGCTGCTGCTGGATAACTATTTCATTTATAGCTACATCTCCACTGGTCATTATTTTTTCNAAAATTTCATTTTCAAATTTCACTTTAGGAGATATTTGCGGTGATGTGTCAAGATGACGAATCTTTCTCTTGAGGTCTTCCCCATCGCTTTCACGCATGAGTCGTCCAATGTACTGTAAATGTCGTTTCTTTGCGCCATGTGCGTTGGGTAATTTTTTAAATTCATCTATAGCCGCCCGCAATCTCGTGCTTAACTCGAGCTTGTCAAGGTCATCAGCCTTGAAGTCAGTCAGTTCTCTACCGAGTTCTTGAAGCGCGGTGGCTTCTTTTTTCAACTGAGTTTTGCTGATAATTTTTATTGATTCAGGTTCGTCATGCATCTTAGTGTAAATCGTATATCAAACGTAAAAAATTTGAGCTAAACCTAGAAAAGCAAAAAAGCCTATGGAATCTGTTACTGTTGTAAGGACTACTGACCCAGCGAGAGCGGGGTCTATGGCTATTCTTTTTAAAAATATCGGAAGATATGCGCCAGCAAGTGCCGCTGTAATCAAATTGATCATCATTGCTCCGGCAATAATGTAGCTGATTTTCAAGTCTTGGTACCAGAGAAAGGCAATAATTGAAATTAATGATGCCCAAATGATCCCATTAATTGCCGCGACACCTAGCTCTCGCAANAGCAACCAACGACTATTNGAGGGGCTAATATGCCCTAATGCCATACTNCGAATTACAAGAGTTAGNGTCTGNGTGCCGGCTACGCCACCCATATTGGCAACGATAGGCATCAAAACTGCTAAATAAACCACCTNATCAATAGTTTCTTGAAAAAGATAAATGACCGATGATGCGAGTATCGCAGTAAAAAGATTTACCCCAAGCCATAACGCTCGCCTTCTAGCAGTTTTCATCACTGGAGCGAATGTGTCGTCTTCTTCATCTAGCCCGGCCATGCTCATTAAAGAATGCTCAGCGGTATCGCGGATGACATCTACGATATCATCGATGGTTATTCGTCCTAGAAGTTTGCCACGGTTATCTACCACTGGTGCCGAAACCCAATCATTTTGTTCGAATAGTTGAGCTACTTTTATAGCTTCCATATCGACAGGAATAGCATTTATATCTTTACTCATAACTTCGCGCACTGACGTGTTTGGGTCAGACACAAGCACTTCTTTAAGGGGTAATATACCAAGTAATTCATCATCGCGGTTTACGACAAGAATGTTATCAGTCATGTCAGGTAAAGCTTCATGCCTTCTCAAATATCTAAGGACCAATTCCACCGTGTGGTTTCTTCTTACTGTAATTGAATCAGTGTTCATTAATCCGCCAGCAGTGTCTTCATCATAGGATAAAATTTTCTCCACTCGCTGTCGGTCTTGTTTATCCATNGCCTCTAATACTTCTTTGGCAATTTGATGAGGTAGTTGCTGCAATATGTCTGCTAGATCGTCAGTTTCGAGTCCCTCTGTTAGCTCGGCAACTTCCTCAGCATCCAGCTCGCTCAAAATCTCACTCTGTAAATCTTCATTTAGATACTGAATAATTTCGCCTTCCAACTCCTTGTCAATAAGTTGCCAAAGAACTGTCCGAGATTTGGGGGGAGATGATTCTAGTAGATGAGCTATACCGGGGTTCGGTAGCGTCTTGATCATTTGTCTTACTTGGGAGAGTGAACCGCGGTCGATAGCCTGACTCAGTTCTAGGGCATGATCTTTATGGAATTTTGAATCCGTGACCAAAGGCATTATTGATAACCCGCTATTCACCGAAAACAAGTGAGTCATTTCAGAATTTCTTGAGCTGGGGAATTGAGGTTCAACGAGGTATCCCCAGTAAAATCTTAGGCAATTCTAACCTCTTTTTCTAAGAAACAACAGTGTAGGTGCCGTCTAGGCGGTTTCTCCAAAATCATCATTTATAAGATTAAGAAGCGCATCAATTGCTTGGTCTTCGTCTGGCCCTTTTACTTCTATCTTCAGTTGCGTGCCCTTAATCGCTGCAAGCATCATCAGCGAGAGAATGCTCTTGCCGTCTACCATTTTTTGGTCTCCGATTCTTACTGTCGACTCATATTTCGACGCGACTTCCACTAATTTGGACGCAGGTCGTGTGTGGAGTCCGGCTGAGTTCGTTACTTTAAATGTAGCTGTTCTCATTAAGATTATTCTTTACATGGTTAATTCTTGATGACGGACCTGCACTTTCTCAGTTATTTGTTCAAGGAAGCGACTTACCTTTCGCATAAATAATCTGATCGGTGCTGTTCGCTGGTGTACTCTTATGCAACAGTAACATAGCTTACTTTACTCTCTTGGGCTTCCTAAAACCTGTTTTAAAGACATTACCCTCGTATCTATTGACAGATTTGCCATCAGTGTGATTTGCTCAAGTCACTCACTCACATTCTTTGCTAGTTGCATCCTCTAAGGCGGGTTGAGCATTTGACAACGAGTGCTTGCGCCGACTCTCACTAAATCGATCTAATAATGTCTGGCCGTCTGCGTTTTAAAAAATGGTTTCAATATGTATGCTCTTTGCTTGTCGATGATACTTGGTATTTGCTGTAGGCTCAGAGATATATTTCGAGCATCAATGCTCACAGCAACCTTAGAAATTAGGGTTTCATCATTAAAAGCGCGACTCACCAATGTTTGCAGCAAACTTGCGGGTAAGTTGTCGATAAAATAGTAACCTTGGTCCCCTAAGAGACGGAGAACTGTGTGCTTACCTGAGCCAGATCGATCACTGTTTATTGCTAGCTTTATTAGTTTTAGATTTGAGAATGAGACGACTCGACTTCAGTTTCGTTATGGCTCTCGTTAAAAAGCAATCGCATTTTCATACAGTTCAAGGCTATTTTGAGCTCGCCGTAATGTATCGCAAAAGTTTACGTTGTTAAATCTTTCTGCAATTACAGAGAGGGTTTTTATATGGTCCTCTTTTTTTTCTTCTGGAACGATCAACACAAATATTAAATCAACTGGTTTTCCATCGACAGAATCATAATCGACAAAGCCTTCTAATGTAATCAGTGAGCCAATAATCTCATTGCAGTTAGGAACTCGACA
>NHGO01000045.1 GCA_002172295.1 Gammaproteobacteria bacterium TMED139
AGGCAGTTTAGCGTAAATGATAAAAAGAATTTGTATGAGTTTTGGGACAAAAAAATTACAAGTAATATCAATGCAGATATACAAGCACAGCCTAAAACAAGTCGATATCTTATTAATTTGGCCAGCAATGAATATTTTTCATCAATTCATGCTAACGATATTGAAGCGGAGATAATTACACCACAATTTAAAGATTGGTCTAAAGATAGATACCGTATCATCAGCTTCTTTGCCAAAAAGGCTCGAGGTCTTATGGTGGCGTATATAATAAAGAACAGAGTCAAGTCACCAGAAAAGTTAGTTGAGTTTGGAATTGACGGTTATTCTTTTTGTCCTGAGGAATCAACAAAGTTAAAGCCGGTTTTCAAACGTAAGCAAGGCCATTAGAAACGAAAGTCATGCTTCAAGACTCTTTGCCGTATAGCCAGGCGTGTGAAAATAACAAATTCGCCATCTTAAAAGTCCTGCAAAGATATATTTCCAGTGAAGGTAGCCTCCTAGAGATAGCCAGCGGCACAGGGCAACACGGAGAATTTTTTGCTCAGAAATTTCCGAGATTACGTTGGCAAACATCCGACATCCCGAGCGCAGTCGCTAAATTGAACCTAAGGATATCTTCTAGTAATTTGCCAAATTTGCCCTTAGCTATTCCTTTAGATGTAAATGAACCTGATTCATGTGCTGCGGGTTATAACTTTGTGTTTACTGCAAATAGTTTGCACATCATGTCTGAGAAATCAGTAGAAAACTTTTTTATTGGTACTCCTGCTGTTCTTCTAAACCCAGGATTACTATTTATCTATGGCCCATTCAAATATGGCGGTGAATTTACAACTGAAAGTAACGCCCAATTTGACACCTGGCTGAAAGAGCGGGATCCNGATAGCGGGGTCAGGGATCTTGAGANTATAAGNGCCTTNGCTGCTCAAGCTGGATTAAATTTGATTGAGGACTTTCAAATGCCTGCGAATAATCAACTTTTAGTATTTTCAAATTCTCAATATAAAATCACTGCTTCTTAAACGGAAGTAAAGATTCGGCTTGAATTTTATATTGATCAATATGGCCGCGTTCTTCCTCTAAGAAGTTTCGGATAGCCCGGGAAAAATTTTGATCAGCAATCCAGTGATTCGAATGGGTATAGATTGGCTCAAATCCTCTTTGAATTTTATGCTCGCCCTGGGCTCCTGAATCAAAAACAGCCAAGTTATTNTCTATCGCGTACTCCTGCCCTTGATAGTAGCAAGTTTCGAAATGGAGAAATTGCTGTTCAACNCGGCTNCCCCAATAGCGCCCAAACAAGGAATCTTTGCTCTTAAAAAATAACGCAGCAGCAATATCNCGGTNATCTTNCACAGCATTTATCAATAGAATCTGTTCTGGCATCGTTTCTCCGATTTTTCGAAAAAANTCTNTATCAAGATANCCCTGCATTCCTCTAGCTAAGTAAGTNGTCTGATAAAAAAGGTAGAAATCAGACCACTGTGTTTCGCTAATATCTGCTCCATCTGTCTGCCGAAATATGATGCCCTCATCTTCAATTTGTTTTCGCTCTTTTTTTATAGCTTTTCGTTTTCGAGCATTGAGGCTTGCCAAGAAATCAGAAAAACTGTCGTAACTATTGTTATACCAGTGAAATTGGGTAGCCACTCTTGGTGAAATCCCGATGCTATTGAATAACTTGTGCTCTTCTTCCTTCGGAAACAGTATGTGCCAGGAGGATGCTCCTAAGGCCTCAGCCTNTAACTGCACCTTTTCAAAGATTAGTNGCGCTACAGCAAGTTTATCAATGCCCTCTNTGATTAGAATNCGCGTGCCAACGGAAGGAGTGAAGGGAATTGATGTAACGAACTTTGGAAAGTAGTTCATTCCGTGTCGGGTATATGCTTCGGCCCANGACCAATCAAAAACGTACTCACCCCANGAGTTATTCTTCAGGTAAAGGGGCATTGCAGCTATAGCCCGGNGNCNGCTTTGTGTTTCNACATCNNNTTCTGTTACTAGAATGTGGTAAGGCTTCCANCCGCTATCGTCGGTAGTACACCCTGTAGACTCAAGCGAATGAAGGAATTCATAGCGCGTAAAAGGATTATCGATACCAGCCAGGCCATTCCAAATCTCGCTACCGATTTCTTCAATTGATTCAACAAAGTCAATCCTTAGCTTCTTCATACTAAATCTAATGGCTAGAGTCTGATAAATTAAGTAGCATGTTTCTTTTCTCCAATGTTACAGGTGCTCCTTGAATTCACCTAATCTAATCAGGCGTATCACAGAGAACCAAGCATCTCTTCGTAAGTCGGAAGCGAAGGTGGCTAATTATGTTTTGGCGAATGCAAGTGAAGTTATAAAAATGCGCATCGTCGATCTAGCTTCTAAATCTGAAGTCAGTGAACCAACGGTGATTCGTTTTTGTAAAGCAATAGGTTTTGATGGATTCCAATCGTTTAAGTTACAACTGGCGCAGCAACTGGGTCTTGGTTCGGTATTTACACAGTTTGCCGTGGAGGATAACGATACCGTAGCAGACCTGATCAATAAAGTCTTCGATACAACGGTAGGCTCTTTGATAACAGCAAGAGAAGAAATTAATTCGGAAGTTCTCGAGCAAGCAATAACCACTATAAGTAACGCACGAAGAGTAGAGTTTTATGGCTTTGGTGCCTCTGGCTCTGTAGCCGCTGATGCTCAACATAAATTTTTCCGACTTCAGCTTTCCTCTGCTGCCTATACAGATCCGCACATTCAACGAATGTCTGCCATATCTTTGGGCCCTGAGGACGTAGTCGTGGCTATCTCTCAGTCCGGAGAGACCCAAGCTCTTTTGGAGAGCGTAGCGCTAGCGAGAGAAGCTGGCGCCAACGTGATCGGATTAGCGCCTCACAATACTTCCTTATCTCGCGTATGTAATCTAGCTATTTATGTAAATATGGAAGAAGATTTGAAGTCTTTTACACCAGTTTCATCGCGAATTGCGCATTTAGTCGTTATCGACGTATTAGCGACGGGGGTGGCTCGACACCGTAAGCCACTGTTAAAAGAGCACTTAAAACGTCTTGAAAAGAGTCAAAAAGCTTTGAGAACTCCAAAATAGAAGAATTTACGGACTAAATCAGCCTTGAGATGTCTATCCCCCAAGCATCAATTCGTCTTTTTAGGGTTGTCAGTTGTCACAGTATTCTGGTATTAATNGNTATTGTNTTGTNGCTGGGGCGGTGTAAAGGAAATCTATGCTCCTAAACNAGGTTTCGTNTAAACAAANCTTGACTCTTAAGCATGNCAACCCGTATTCGGTTAGTCNTATTAATTNGAAGCTAAANCGCCNTCAAAGCAGTTAGCTTCTTGCTANAAACTACAACATATTGTCGTTTTCGGCTTTCACCTAAACGNCTTTGTGTGATTTTATTAANTATAANNTTCGGNTGTCAGGATAGTCTTAGGTGTTTAACTAAAATATGCAAAACTTCAAANTTGCTTTCTTTAACTGCTTACTACCCTTTATTTTAGTTTCGTGCGGCCCAGCCGCGGAGCCGCCGAGCAAGGCTGATGGCTACTTAGCTGATGCCGCAGCTGTTCAGCGAGGTAGGTCTATTTTCGCAGGCACCTGCGCAGCTTACTGCCACAAACTCACTCCAGGAGCAGGCGACGCGCTCTACCTATTCGACTGCGAATGGAAGCATGGTGGTAGGGACCAAGAAATTTTTAACACCATATCAAATGGCGTTCCAAATACTAGGATGATTGCCTTCGGCACTAACTTCCCGGAGGGAGAAGAAGATTTATGGAAGCTAATAGCATTTTTAAAATCAAATAGAGCCGAGTGCTCGTAAACGTTATTTAAGAAAGAGTGAATATTGGAGATTGATCAGAATATGAGAAAACTAAGCGGATTCAATGACACAAAATTTATACCTAGTGTGCTATGCGTATTATTTCTTCTGGGGTGTTCTCCTGCAGATCAGAACTCCACCACTTCAAATACGATAGTTTCCGACAATATGGACATGACTGAGAATTCGGAAATTTTTGAAAATCCCACTGGGGAAAGTTTTGAAATTACTACAACTCACTGGCTAAATGAGCGGCCTATTGGAGATGGAGAAGGCCCGGTCACTGATGAGATGCTCCTAGAACATCAAAGCGTAGCGGCGGGCAAAAATTGGATTCAATTCGGCGGAGACTACTCAAACAATCGACACAGTCCGATCGAGCAACTGTCAGTTGCAAATATCGATAACTTAGAATTCGAATGGTCTATTCCTTCAGGAACACTGGGTCAATTTTCCGTCTCTCCCATAGTCTACGATGGAATTATGTATGTAACTACGTCATACAATCGACTGATCGCTGTCAATGCTCGAACAGGTGAGTTGTACTGGCGTTACGATCACCAACAACCTGAAGACCTTCGGATATGCTGCGGGCCAGCAAACCGAGGGGCGTCTATCCACGGTGATAAAATTTTTATGGCAACGCTGGATGCAAAAATACTTGCCTTTGACAGGTTTAGTGGCGAAAAGTTGTGGGAATCTGAAATCATAGATTACTCTAGAGGGTTTAGCGCTACTTCGGCACCACTCATAGTTAAGAACTTGGCTATCATAGGCGTCGGTGGTGGNGAGTTTGGAGTACGAGGTTTCTTTGATGCCTATAACATTGATACGGGTGAACGAGAATGGAGACATTATACTGTCCCCGCAGAAGGCGAACCTGGGTATGAAACTTGGTCAGGCAATTCCTATGAAACAGGTGGAGCACCAGCATGGGTGATTGGTACTTATGACCCTGAACTTGATCTACTTTATTGGACTACAGGAAATCCTGCTCCGGATTGGAATGGTGATGCGCGCCTCGGCGACAACCTTTTTTCTGATAGCGTTCTGGCGATCAACCCTGATACAGGAGAAAGGGTGTGGTACTACCAATTTACACCGCATGATGTTTGGGACTATGACGGTAATTCTCATCTGTTCCAAGCAGACCTCGAAGAAAATGGACAAACTATCAAAGCACTTGTCCAAGCTAATCGTAACGGCTTCTTCTATGCGATNAATAGNACGAACGGCGAATTCATTCGGGCAACTAGTTATATGGAGCAATTGAACTGGGCTGATTCAATGGAACCAAATGGTAGACCCGTAGTTAATCCTGACGCTATGCCAAATGAAGANCCGACCTTCCGNATTTGTCCCGGGGTTTTTGGAGGNATGAATGGGTCAGTTTCAGGTTCTCTGAACCCAGAACTAGGCTTAGCCTTCATCCCGGTAATAGAGAGTTGCCAATTAATGCAGAAGGGCATAAGTATGCACGTCGAAGGCCAGTTGTTTTTTGGCGGCCTCCCGATCCCTGTGGACTTAGAGCCTAATGAGGAAGGGGAATGGCCAGCGTATGGTCATATCTCAGCGGTAGACTACAGCACAGGTGATATCGCATGGAGGTATTACGACCCGCAGCCAATGATGGCTGGAACATTAAGTACCGCCGGAGGGTTAGTTTTTACAGGAAGTCAAACCGGTCATGCGCTTGGTCTAAACGCAGAGACTGGCGATGTAGTTTGGCGTAAGCGACTCGGTGGCGGTATCAGAAGTCAGCCCATCGCCTATGAATTGGATGGAGATGCTTATGTTGCAATTGCATCTGGAAATTTTGGATCTATAGCCGGCTTGGCTGGCGGCGACGTTTCCATTCCCGAAGGCGGTCAACTGTATGTATTTAAGATAGACAACTAAGAGCCATTAACCTAAGCAGGAGCAGTGGGTCGGCTGCTCCTGTTAACCGTCAATACAAATTTGAATGTGCTACTTTTNGCTATGAGTTACATCGCTTTTAGTTTGACTGCACTGCCAGAAACATCCATTTCTCATCTAAGAACCCCTAAGCTTATAAATGGCAATTAAATTAATCCTCATAACACACGCCTTATCTTTTTGATCGAATAGATTTACAAACACGTCAATAAATTCATGCCCCTTCTTTTCATAGATTTTATTGACCTCCATCTCAGCTATCAGCGAGCTATTTAGCCCAACAGCCTTATAATTTTGAGAGATAGTTTGCAAATGAACCCATGGGTTCATATAAGCATTACCAGCTAAAATCCAATTGGAGCAACCCAACAAGAAAGATAAATTTGAATATCCTCCTTCTCTAGGTTGAAGTAATTTAGGTAAATAGTCNTCATTTNTTAAATAAATTAATGGGTCGTCATGCATCCAAGAAAAAATAAATGATTGGCATCCTTCCGATTTAAGTTTCCCCCAAATTTCCTTACTTGCCTGAGGCGCTTTGTAGTCCTGACTTACTAATCTATCTTTTCTTAAAAGTGGTGCCGGAGGTAATTCTTTAGTTAATGCCACCTCGGCATTTGCACAAACTACCCCATTTCCTCTGATCAGTGTTGTGTTGGCTTTGGAAGAATTGACCATTTCAGTTTTAACTTCAAAAATTTCTTTATCGTATAGCGGGGAAGTAATTCTGCAATTCGCGTAACCTCTATCTAACCAACTCTTTCCCCAGCGTTCGATTAAAGGATGAACAAGATAAGCAGATATAGTGACCCCTGGAACCAAACCTCCCTCGAACCCATATTCTTTAGCAAGATCGTCACCATGTATTCGATTTTCAGAATCTGGAGCNGTATTAAGTGCCGTTGCGGACCATGTATTCATATTAGTTTTGAACTATTGAGTTGCTATATGGAATCAATGTGCAGGAATGGTATTTTCGTATTTTTCCCAGTTGCNGACAATCTCTTCTAANACCGTGGAGCCGACAATGTATAACGATTCCAGGGAAGCATCCAAGCCAGCGAAGCCCTTGTTTTCACTCAACATATTCTCAGCAGCAGTCATCCCNGGAGGTTGCNTGGTGTAGTTGCTGCCTGCTCTTAACACCATTACTCTATTTTTNTCTACCCGATCAATACGGTCTAAATATTCCAGCGANTGAAACGTNCCTGTATCTTCCATAGCTGAAGTTACAAAATCAGTTTTGTCATCTGTCCAGTAAGCTACCCACCTATTAGCCCACTCATTAAGTATCTCACCATGCCAAAAAGTCATCGCTGCAATGTGGCCACCTTTTAAAACAAATGGTGGCAGTCTTGCATTAGGATGTTCTGTGTAAAGCATCCGAGTTGCCTCTAATGATTTAGAGTCTGGAAGAGTAATATCTTTAGTTTGGTCAAACGCCCAGTCTCGCAAACTTTCATTCGCAACAAACAACTCTCCGGTAGGTTCGGGTTTATTCGGATCGAACGGTAAAGCGGTATTACGCGCAAAATAACCAAAATCCCAATTATCTGGGATTTCTCTTGGATCAATCTCGTGAGCCAAGTCTCCATCAACTAAATAGGAAGACCACACAGCAGAGCCGATAGAACCATCCTCCGGGTCAATACCCGCTATCCCTGCGATAATCCAGTAAGCGCTGGATAAATCAAATCGGGTATCTAGTCCCAATGCCATGGTTGCCGAAGCAGATTTCGCGGTACCGATACCAGTGACTATACCCAGTACTTGAGTATCCTCGTTATAAAACAAGTCGTGGTGTGAGTGGGGAAAGGCAATCTGGACATTCAATCGCTGTCGCTCTTTCCATAATTGAAATTCTCCCGCCTGATCTCNCTCATCTTCACCAATTTCAAACATGGTCACGATCACAACTTTTACCGGAATCGGTTTATGGCCGTCCTCAAACTCCACACCAAAAGGGATATACTTTTGTGCATACACGTTGCCTGTGATGCCAAAAAGCACTAAAGGAATGCANATAGCCAAATTTTTTGAAACTGCGAACATAATTCTCCTAATCATTTTTCTAATTATTATTAATTTTGGTTGGTCCGACCCAAACTTACTCCACCGTAACGGAGTGTTTTGGAACAGTGAATAACTTTTTCACGATGACAAAGTTTTTTTGTTCCAATAAAAGATAATTGGTGTAATGACCGCCGTTGGTAACAACCACCATATCCATATAGGCTCGATATTAACATTAACCACTAAAACAGCAGTAACAACGGCTATGGTTCCAGCCATCATGTTGGTTAGATGCTTTGCNATTCTCTGTTTTCCTATTCCTGCTTTATTCTTGTGGCTTCCATAGTCACCATATCCAATTGCTAGTGCAATAAATCCAAAAACAAAAAGTGTTATGTATTGAGAATTATCATTTATGAAGTAAATTACAGCCAATGCCCACATCCCCAATCCTGATAAAATCATTAAACTAACCGCAATCCAGTCAATTGTCGTCGCTATACTTTTTCTATTTTTAGCGAAACGCATACCTGCAAAAGCTAAATAGAAAGAAAAAATTGCTATTAGAAATAAAAAGATATTGCTGTTGATAATTGACATGGGAATAGCTGTTAAGAAAATACCAACCATGCTCCAGAAATATGTTCTACCTGAAAGAACATGGAATTTTTTTCCTTTCTCAAATGAAATTGCCAGGGCAGCACAAAGAAGAGCAATTGTTCCAGCTAATATATGAATTGATAACAATATACCCATGCTAATTAACTGTTATGTTCTACTCCACAGTTACCGATTTTGCTAGATTGCGGGGATGATCTACGTCAGTCCCTTTCATAATTGCCACGTGATACGAAAGAAGCTGTAATGGAATCGTGAAAATTATTGGGTCTAAAACCTCTGGACAATGTGGCACATTCACTACCTTGCATCGTTTGTCGCTCTCAAATTTTATGCTCTCGTCAGCAAAAACATATAACTTCCCACCACGAGCACTTACCTCTGACAGATTAGCTCTAAGCTTACTTAAAAGTTCATCTCTTGGCGCAACAGCAATTACGGGCATTTTGCTATCGACTAACGCTAGTGGACCGTGTTTTAACTCACCAGCGGGATAGGCCTCTGCGTGGATATATGAAATTTCCTTTAATTTCAGCGCCCCTTCCTTCGCGACCGGATACTGTATGCCCCTGCCCAAAAATAAGCTATGGTTCTTGCTGGAAAATTGTCTCGAGATCTTCTTTATGCCGTCGTTCAATTTTAGCGTTTTGTCAATCAGTCGAGGAAGGGTGTTAAGATCTTTAACTAATTTAGCTTCTTGAGAAGGCCTCAAATCATTCCTTCTACCAAGCACGATCGATAGGATTAATAGTAAGACTAGTTGCGTCGTAAAGGCCTTTGTGGACGCCACTCCTNTCTCTTGTCCAGCCATAGTCAGAACACTGAAATCCGACTCGCGGACCAAAGAACTAGTGGCCACATTGCATATAGCAAGGGCNGCGATATAGCTCATCTTCTTAGCATATCTGAGTGCCGCAAGCGTGTCGGCAGTTTCACCAGATTGTGAAATCGTAACAAACAAGGTCCCAGGTTGAACAATGATATCTCGATATCGATAGTCGCTCGCAATGTCTACCTGGCAGGGTATTTTAGCAATAGACTCCAACCAATATTTGGCAATTAGGCCAGCGTGAAANCTAGTGCCACATGCAACTATTTGGANTTTCTTTGTTTTATTGAAGAATTTACTTGCCTTTACTCCAAACGCCTCTTCTAAAACCTTACTTGCAGTTATCCTCCCGTCCAAAGTATCTTTTANNACGGCTGACTGTTCATATATTTCNTTAAGCATAAAATGCTTGTATTCGCCTTTTTGAACCTCCTTAGTTTTGGAGTCAACAGTAGTTATTGGCCTGGCGACTCGCTCATTACCATTCCAGATTTCAATATCTTCACGGGTAACTCGCGCAATATCACCTTCTTCCAAATAGATAAATCGATCCGTAACGTGGCCTAGAGCAAGCGGATCGGACGCTATGAAGTTCTCTCCAATCCCAACACCAATAACCANGGGGGACCCACTTCTCGCGACAATTATCTGATTACGATGGGAATTGTCGATTGCGCAAATCCCATAAGCCCCATTAAGTTTTTGTGCGGCTTGCATCACAGAATTAAGTAAGGATACTTTCCCATTTCTTTTCTCTTGATGAATGAGATGGGCAATTACCTCGCTNTCTGTCTCTGTTTTAAAGTCATACCCTTTTTTGGTAAGCCTATTACGGAGTGATTCATAGTTTTCAATAATGCCGTTGTGAACTATTGCAATTTCATTATGGGATGAATGAGGGTGAGCATTCCTGNCCGATGGCTTACCATGAGTCGCCCAGCGCGTATGCGCAATGCCAGTGTTGCCGTGCAATTTTCTTTTTAAGACTGTATCTGAAAGCTTCTTGACCTTTCCAACGCTTCTCAACTGTTGAAGTCTTGCGCTCGTCTCTGACAGGAGTGCGATACCCGCGGAGTCATATCCGCGATACTCGAGGCGTTTCAACCCCTCAAGGAGTATCCTAGAGACTCTTCTTTCTGATATGGCGCCGACAATTCCGCACATACGACTTAGCTATTCTTTTCCTTTGATGGCCGCTTCCAGCCACTTATGTTTCTCTGTTTAGCGCGNCCTACAGCCAAGTGGCCTTCCGGCACGTTTGCGTTNATTGCTGAACCCGCCGCGACGAAAGAATCACGTTCTAGGTTGACTGGCGCCACAAGGACACTGTTAGAACCAATAAAAACGTTATCGCCCAGTACGCTCTTGTGCTTGTTGGCGCCATCGTAATTACAGAATATAGTTCCAGCACCAATGTTGCAGTTTTCTCCAATCTCAGCATCGCCGATGTAAGCCAAGTGATTTGCTTTAGATCCTTTACCAATCACAGCATTCTTAGTTTCTACAAAATTGCCGATCTTAACTTTATTCTTCAGTATAGTGCCGGGTCTAATCCTAGCGCTTGGGCCCAAGATGGTTTCTTCACCGATGGTTGCTCCTTCGATAATAGTGNNAGGCAAGATTTGTGTGCCGTTTCCAATCGAAGAGTCTTTTATGACTGCATTCGGTCCGATTTTCACATTATCACCAAGAGTAACGTTACCCTCGAATAATGTATTTATATCGATCTCCACATCATGACCGCAGTTAAGTTCTCCCCTTATATCAACTCGGGAGGGGTCTTTGAGCATTACTCCTTTTTCTAATAGCGNCTTAGACTTAGTCATTTGAAAATGCCTTTCTACTAATACCAGCTGAGACTTATCGTTCACCCCTTGGACTTCCATNTCATTCGCAACAACAACTGAGCTGATTGCCACTTTTTCAGCAACAGCTANTGNGACNATGTCTGTCAGATAGTACTCTGANTGNTGATTATTTCTTTCAATTCTACCGAGCCAACTTTNCAGCTGACCAACAGGTAGTGCCATAATGCCACTATTTACCTCTTGAATCTCTTTTTGTGAGTCTGACGCGTCCTTCTCTTCCACAATACCTATTATTTCACTTGACTCATCTCTCAATATCCTTCCCAAACCTCTATTTTTCGCAGTTATCAGAGTCAAAATTCCGATTGTGTTTGCTCTTGTACTAGCNAGTAACTGCCTCAAGGTGTCGGGCCTTATGAGGGGGACGTCACCGTAGAGCACCAATATATGTTCATTTCGAGTTTTTGTTCCGATGTGAGGAATGGCTTTTTGGACCGCATGTGCGGTACCGAGCTGTTCCGCTTGTAAAACCCAAGAAATCTTGTTTTGGAAGGTGAAGCTGCGAATTTTGTCTTTCACTTGCTTCCCGTCATTACCAACGACAATATGTATCTTTTTTGCGCCCGCAGATGCCGCGGAATCTATTACATGGACAAGCATTGGCTTATTGCCGACGGTATGTAAAACCTTCGGCAATTTGGAGTGCATTCTTGTTCCTTTGCCAGCTGCCAGGATAACCGCTTCCATCTTACGACCTTAGATATAGAATTATTAAGATTTAGATTACCAAAAAAAAAGGTAGCAAGTGCTACCTTTTTTTATTTATTCNTTTGCNAAAGAGGCTATTTTTTCATCTGCTTTAAAGCGCGGAGTTGNGCGGCCGCTTCCGCAAGCTGCGCCGCAGCGGTGCCGTAGTCAAACTCTGAATTCTGGTTAGTCATCGCTTTTTCAGCGTCTTCAACAGCTTTTAANGCAGCCGATTCATCAACATCCTCCGCCCTCATCGCAGTGTCTGTCAATAAAGTCACGACCTCTTTTTGAACTTCGAGGAAACCGCCTGAGACATAGAAAACTTCTTCTTGNCCTCCCNCTAAAATTAAGCGNACCGGTCCTGGAATGAGTGCAGTAAGCAAAGGAGCGTGCCCATAACTTATGCCAAGGTCTCCGAGAGAACCTGCAGCGACTACCATTTCAACCGCACCAGAGAAAATACTCTTTTCAGCNGACACTATATCGCACTGCATTGTAATGGCCATCAAACTTACCTTCTTATTTTAACGCTAATCTTCTGACGTCATCTCGCGCCTACNAAAACTCAAGAACTATAGTGACTTCGCCTTCTCNATGGCCTCGTCTATTGTTCCAACCATNGTAAATGCTTGCTCTGGCAATTCATCGTAGTCACCGTCAAGAATCCCCTTGAAACCGGCAATTGTGTCTTTCAGTGAAACATACTTTCCCGGTGCGTTTGTAAAAACTTCTGCCACCGTAAAAGGCTGAGACAAAAACTGAGAAATTCTGCGAGCTCTGTTTACAGTTTGTTTATCTTCATCTGATAACTCGTCCATACCAAGTATTGCGATTATATCCTTAAGCTCTTTGTATCTTTGGAGTACAGTCTGAACACCGTTAGCAACTTCGTAATGCTCCTGACCTACTACTAATGGGTCCAATTGACGAGAGCTTGAATCGAGGGGATCAACAGCAGGATATATACCCAGTGAAGCGATTTCACGAGACAACACAACCTTTGCATCTAGGTGCGCGAAGGTTGTTGCGGGTGATGGGTCGGTTAAGTCATCAGCGGGGACATAGACAGCCTGTATAGAGGTTATCGACCCGTCTTTCGTTGAGGTAATCCTCTCTTGTAGCGCACCCATTTCCTCAGCAAGCGTGGGTTGGTAGCCAACCGCTGAAGGCATTCTGCCAAGAAGCGCTGATACCTCAGTGCCCGCGAGCGTATAACGATAAATATTATCGACGAACAAGAGCACATCGCGGCCCTCATCCCGAAATTTCTCCGCCATGGTTAAACCCGTCAAAGCAACTCTCAATCGGTTACCGGGTGGTTCATTCATCTGTCCNTAGACCATCGATACCTTTGACTCGCCTTCAAGATCTATGACTTTTGATTCTTGCATTTCATGGTAGAAATCGTTTCCTTCCCTAGTACGTTCTCCAACCCCAGCGAAAACAGAAAGTCCGCTATGCTCTGTAGCTATGTTGTTAATTAACTCCATCATATTTACGGTTTTACCAACACCCGCTCCGCCGAAGAGCCCCACTTTACCGCCCTTAGCGAAAGGGCANACCAAATCAATTACTTTAATACCTGTTTCCAGCAATTCGTTTGTTGTCGATAANTCTTCGTAGGTTGGCGCTTTACGATGAATTGGCATGCGTTCTTTCTCGCCAACGGGGCCTCGTTCATCAATTGGCCGGCCCAAAACATCCATGATTCTTCCAAGTGTTTCCGTCCCNACAGGAACAGACACGGGTGCACCAGTATCGTCGACGGCCAACCCTCTGCTTAGTCCCTCTGTACTGCCCAAGGCAATTGTGCGAACAACACCGTCGCCAAGCTGCTGCTGCACCTCAAGGGTAATTTCAGTGCCGTCGACGGTAAGCGCGTCATAAACTTGGGGAACATTGTCCCGTTCAAATTCGACGTCTATTACCGCCCCAATAATTTCTACGATTCGACCGCTGCTCATCTTCGGTTCCTCAATCTTTTTCAAAAAGTTTTAACAAAATTAATTATACTGCTGCTGCACCGCCTGCGATTTCCGACAACTCTTGAGTGATAGCGGCTTGCCTTGCTTTGTTGTAAGCGAGACCCAATTCCTCTATCAAATCTCCCGCATTGTCTGAAGCGCTTTTCATTGCNATCATCCGCGCAGCCTGTTCACAAGCGTTATTNTCTACAACTGCCTGATACACCTGAGATTCAATAAACCNTANTAACAATCCATCTAAGAGTTCTCGTGCATCGGGCTCATAAAGATAATCCCAGTGGTGTTGCAAGGCCTCTTCTTCTGNNGGTTGAAGNGGAATTAACTGGTTTACTAACGGCTTGTGAGTCATGGTATTAATAAAATCATTACTAACNACCATNAGCCTATCAATTTCTCCGTTATCGAATTTATCTAGCATGATTTTTACCGCACCGATTATGTCTGCCACTTCCGGGGCNTCGCCGATATCTCGAACTGCGGCTACTACATTCCCACCATAATTATTGAAAAAAGTCGCCGCTCTTGCACCGATAGTACATATATCGATTTCAACATCCTGATCTGACCACTCCTTCATTGAGGAAACGGTAGCTTTGAATGCATTGATGTTAAGTCCACCACACAANCCTCGATCAGTGGATACCACAATGTAACCAACGCGCTTGGCATCTCTTGTATNAAAATATTGATGCTTATACTCAGGAGTAGAATTCGCGATATGACCGATAACAGATCGAATTCGTTGGGAGTATGGTTTACCAAGCTTCATCCGATCTTGTACTTTTCGCATCTTACTAGCCGAGACCATCTCCATGGCTTTGGTGATCTTTTGAGTATTCTTGATACTCGCAATCTTTGTTCTAATTTCTTTTCCGCTCGCCATGTTTTCGCTTGCCTATNCGTAATCTATTTTAAATTCAAGNTTTTTAAAGAATTAGACATGGACCCTACCAAGTTTGGGTTGACTTAAATTTTTCAAGCGCGTCCCTAAAAGATGACTCTATTTCATCATCATAATCACCAGTTTCGTTTATCTTACTCAGCAACTCCCCGTGCTCGCTATTCATATAAGCCAGNAGAGCCGATTCGAAGTCCAAGACTTTGTTTAGATCTATNTCTTCCAAAAATCCTTCGTTCGCTGCAAAAAGAGATACACCCATCTCGGCAATGGATAGAGGTGAATATTGCTTTTGTTTCATTAATTCCGTCACCCGTTGCCCGTGTTCAAGCTGCGCCCTCGTTGCGTCGTCCAAGTCGGAAGCGAAAGCAGCAAAAGCAGCTAGTTCACGGTACTGAGCGAGCGCTATTCGAATTCCGCCTCCCAGTTTCTTAATAATCTTAGTTTGTGCAGCACCCCCCACACGTGAAACTGANATCCCAGGGTTCATTGCCGGNCGGATACCCGAGTTAAAGAGGTCAGTTTCAAGGAATATCTGACCATCGGTGATCGAAATCACGTTAGTNGGGACAAACGCCGACACATCGCCTGCTTGTGTTTCAATAACCGGCAACGCTGTGAGGGAGCCGGTTTTACCTTTGACCTTACCTTCAGTAAATTTTTCAACGTAGTTAGCGCTCACTCTCGCTGCACGCTCNANAAGACGTGAGTGTANGTAGAATACATCTCCTGGGTATGCCTCTCTCCCAGGGGGTCTTCTGAGCAACAATGAAATCTGACGATAGGCCCAAGCCTGCTTTGTTAGATCGTCATAGATAATAAGAGCATCCTCGCCTCTGTCTCTATAGTATTCGCCCATAGAGCAACCGGAGTACGGCGCTATGAATTGCATAGAAGCTGGGTCGGAGGCGGAGGCTGAGACGACGACCGTGNACTCCATTGCCCCGTGCTCTTCTAGCTTTTGGACAACATTAGAGATAGAGCTGGCCTTTTGTCCAACAGCCACATAAACGCATCTAACACCTTTACCTTTTTGGTTAATNATTGTGTCAATCGCAACAGCTGTCTTACCCACCTCNCGGTCACCAATTATTAATTCTCGCTGTCCTCGCCCAATTGGGGTCATTGAGTCGATAGATTTCAGGCCCGTCTGTACCGGCTGAGACACCGACTGCCTGGCGATTACACCAGGTGCGACCTTTTCAATTGGGTCNGTGAGTTTTGCGTNTATTGGGCCTTTGCCATCTATAGGCTTGCCAAGTGCGTCAACCACTCGACCCTCTAGTTCCGGCCCGACAGGTACCTCTAGGATTCGCCCCGTACACTTGCAGGTCTGGCCTTCCTTTAATTGAAGATAGTCACCCAGTACCACTGCACCCACAGAATCTCGCTCCAAGTTTAAGGCCATNCCATAAATGCCACCCTCAAACTCTATCATTTCACCGTACATGACATCNGCGAGTCCGTGAATNCGNATGATTCCGTCCATCACACTTACAATCGTGCCCTCGTTCTTTGCCTGAACCGACACATCCAAATTATCTATCCGTTGCTTTATAATTTCACTGATTTCTGATGGATTCAGTTGTTGCATCTCTTTGTCCTATGTCATGAAACGTCAAGAATTTATTGATTCAACTAATTTAGTTAATTTTGCTCGCACCGAACTATCGATAACCATATCGCCGGCGCGAATTACTGCGCCACCAACCAGCGACTCGTCAACACTGGTGGTTAGATTAATTTCTTTTTCTAATCGCGCTTTTAATGANGCCGCCAACTTGTCTGCAATCTCTGAGCTGATTTCAAACGCTGACGTTATTTCAACCTCNAGAGAACTCTCCTGCTCNGCCTTTAAAATTTCGAATAGATCAGCAATCTCTGATAGCAAGACTAAACGCTTATTTTCCGCAAGGAGACGAATAAAGTTCTTACCCTTATTCTCTATCCCATCACCGCAGACATTCTCAAAAGACTCTGCAATTTGATTGGTCGAGAGAGATGGGTCGCGGAGAACNGCGCTAACAGCCGGCTGTCTCGATACGGAGGAAAACAGGGCCAGCAAGCTAGACCAGCTTCGCAATGAATTATCTTGCAAAGCTACTTCAAAAGCTGCTTTTGCATAGGGTCTTGCAAGTGTAGTTGTCTCTGCCATTACTAATTAATTAAAGTTCCGAGGCTAACTTATTCAACATTTCTTCATTCGCTGCTTTATCAATAGAGCCTTCAAGAATTTTCTCAGCACCAGCAACAGCTATGGCTGAGACTTGCGCTCTAAGGGCTTCCTTCGCGCGGTTGACCTCTTGCTCAAGTTCCGCATTTGCGTTGGCGATAATACGCTGTCCTTCTTCTCGAGCTTGATCTTTAGCTTCATCTACAATTTGGGAGGCTCGTTTGTTTGCTTGATCAATGATTGCCGCTGCATCCGTCTTTGCCAGTTTTAACTGCTCCTCCGACTTAGCTTGAGCAGATTCAAGGTTTTTTTCTGCCTTCGATGCTGCCTCTAACCCGTCGGCGATACGCTTTTTCCTCTCTTCCATAATAGAAACAAAAGGCGGCCAAACATATTTGGCACAAAACCACACAAAAAAGGCCATTGCTATCATTTGACCCAAAAAAGTCGCATTAATATTCACGNTTTTTCTCCGGCTTATGCAAGCTCTTTAGCCACCCAAGGCGGCAGTGAACGGATTCGCGAAGGTAAACCACATGCCTATACCAATCCCAATCATCGTTACGGCATCTATCAAGCCCGCAACCAAAAACATTGATACTTGCAATTTAGGTGCAAGCTCTGGTTGGCGAGCAGAACCTTCGAGAAACTTNCCTCCCAAAATTCCGAAACCTATCGCTGTCCCAAGCGCACCCATACCCAACACGAGTAAGACACCTAGTACAGTGTTAGCCAATATTATTTCCATTTTTTCCTCCAGTATTTCTTAAGTTCAGAGTTTCTAGCAAATTAGTGGTGCGGTTTTTCGTGCGCCGCATTGAGATACACAATTGTCAACATCATAAAAACGAAGGCTTGTAGGGGTATCACCAGCAGATGAAAAACCGCCCAGACAAAGTGCGCTGGCAACTGCCAGGTCCCAAGCATCGCAGCAATCAACAAAAACAAGAGTTCCCCCGCATACAAGTTTCCAAATAGTCGCAGCCCTAACGAAACAGGCTTCGCTAAGAGTGTTGGTACTTCAATTATTAGATTAAAGGGTAGCATCCATTTCCCAAACGGATGAAACGCCAACTCTCCCAAAAAACCCCCAAGACCCTTATTCTTTATGCTGTAGTATATGATCATGAAAAACACCAAGGTTGACATGCCCATGGTGATATTGGGGTCTGTCGTCGGCACGATTTTAAAGGGAGCATGTTCGAAATGAAAAACAACAGCCGCGAACTTCTCGAATCCAAAACTAGTTAGCAGGTCGACTGGAACTAGATCCATCGTGTTCATCAGTAAAATCCAAAAAAGAAGGGTCAAGCACAGAGGACCAATCAACTCATTTTTGTACTTAAATGTTTCCGCAACACGCCCGTCAACAAACTCTACAACGGCCTCCACGAAGTTTTGTGCTCCAGAAGGGTTTTCAACAGATAGATTTTTCCCCACCCTATAGAAGAACCAAAGGAATCCGGCGCCCAAAAACAAAGACCATCCAAAAGTGTCAACATTGATCGCCCAGAAACCCATCTCAGCGGCTTCTTCTGGGGTATGGGCAAACCCCCAATGACCATCGATTCGTCCAAAAGTAAGAAACGATAAATGATGAGTAATGTATTCCTGAACGGTTAATTCCGCTGCGGCATGGGATGCGTCGGCCATCTGGTCTTAATTCTTCTCTACTTTTCGTTAATTTANATTTGGGTGTNTTTCCTCGTCGGACTATAGCCAATGAATCCAGACATAACCACACCGACGAAATGAGTTGTTATNAAACCGATTATTAAAGCAAATTCATTTAAGCTNGTTACTAACGTAAAACTAAGTGCGAAAAGCATGCCGGTAAATACTATTTTGCCAAGCTCCCCGCGTATAAAACCTTTGACAACTTTGTCCGCGTTTTGCGCACCCTGATATNTGAAAGCGTGTAAAGCNAAATAGCTATTTGGTAGTGCACTTATAAGCCCGCCTAACAATGCGGAGTAACCAAAAACAACCTCAAACNCCATCAGGCCAGCTATCGATAGCAAAACTGTCCAAGCTAGCTGCGCGACTATTACTCTGTATATTGAAGGGGGTTTTAAATTGGTCACGAAATAGGCTTTAAAGTTCGCTTCTTGTTAGTGTCAAAACCCCTTATCACTCAATTCTTTANAGCAGTGAAGAAAAAAGCACGCGCATTATAGGAGCTTTACTATGCAGTATCAACCGCGCCCAGAAACAATTCCACAGGGCGGTAAGGAAATTTCTCTATTCTAGGTGAACCAGGATGCCATCCAACTCATCAAGGCTATTGTAGTTAATGACCANGCGCCCTTTCCCTTTTTCTGTATGCTGAATTATCACCTTTGCTCCGAGCTTTTCTCCTAAATCTTCCTCCAGTTTTTTTATATTCGGATCGATAGACTTTTTCCTGTCTAGTTCGCTGCCAGTATTCACATTCCTTACTAAAGACTCTGTCTGCCGCACCGAAAGACCCTTGTTTGCGACAAGCTTGGCAAATTCAACCTGCTTTGTTTCTGACAGAGTAAGCAGNGCCCTTGCATGCCCCATCTCGAGTTTGCCAACTTGCAACATCTTTTGCACATCAATATGCAGGCCTATCAAACGCATAAGGTTGGTGACGGTCGCTCGAGACTTACCGACAGCGCTGGCTACTTCCTGTTGGGTTAGTTCAAACTCGTCCTGCAAACGTTTTAAGGCCATAGCTTCCTCTATGGGATTCAGGTTTTCCCGCTGAATATTTTCAATCAAGGACATCGCGATTGCAGCTTCATCGCTAACCTGTTTAACCACCGCTGGTATTGAGCTAAGGCCGGCCATTTGGCTGGCTCGCCACCTGCGTTCACCNGCTATGATTTCGTATTTCTGCGCAGCAATAGNCCTAATAACTATTGGTTGCATTACACCTTGAGCTTTGATTGACGCAGCAAGATCCTCTAGGGCTGCTTCATTCATTTCTACTCGCGGTTGATACTTACCCCTTTGGATCAGATCAATAGGTATATTTCTTAGTCGCTCCTCTTCACCCAGCACGGAACCCCTGTCAACGGCACGCTCACTCAGGAGATCAGACATGCTTGAGGCGCTGCCAGAAGACAAAAGTGCACTCAGTCCTTTACCTAGTTTTTTTCTATCTGCCATTTAATTATTATTTCTCTAGGTTAAGCCGAAGCGTTTGCTGAAGACTCGTCGTGTCGCCTTAGTAGTTCGCCTGCTAGCGCCAAGTAAGCTATCGCCCCGCGAGACTGCCTATCATACTTAATCACCGGCTTTCCAAAACTTGGGGCCTCTGCCAAACGGATGTTTCTAGGAACAACCGTGCGATATACAGCATCACCAAAATAGTTAAAAAGTTGTCCGTTCACCTCGCTGGTCAACTTACTACGAGGGTCATACATAGTTCTCAAAATTCCCTCGATTTTTAGGTGAGGGTTCAGTTCTTCTTTAATCGCTTTAATAGTTTCCATAAGCGCTGAAAGGCCCTCTAGCGCGTAATACTCACATTGCATTGGTATAACAACTCCATCTGCAGCCACTAAGGCATTAATGGTCAACATATTTAAAGACGGCGGACAATCAATTAATACGAATTCATAATGGTCGCGTATTTGAGCAATAGCCTTTCTCAACCTGATTTCTCTATTTTCACCCTTTAATAACTCCACTTCTGCTGCAACTAAATCTGAGTTCGAAGGCAAAAGGTCGTAGTCTGCAGTCTGAGTTATTAGAACATCTTGGATGGTTAAGGAACCTACTAGCAAATCGTACACCGAAAAATCCAAATTAGATTTCTCGACACCAGAACCTGTTGTTGCATTCCCTTGGGGGTCCAGATCCACTAGCAAGACCTTATTTTTCGTAACAGCCAAAGAAGCTGCAAGATTAACTGAGGTTGTTGTTTTGCCCACCCCTCCTTTTTGATTGGCTACTGCAATTATTTTACACACTCGACCATCCGGCAAATCTCCATTTTACAGCTCTCGAAAACCTGCGTGATACTCTTACACACAACTTTGTTACTTTCGACAAATTTCAATTAAGTGCCTTTCGATATCGACGCCAGGAAGGTTTACCTTAATAGCATTAACAACCACAAAATCATCTGGTAGAGCTCTGATTTCTGCATTCGGAACCTTTCCTTTCATTACAAAAATTCTACAACCTTTTGAAACGACATGGCGAATTTTGGTCACGACGTCAGCTAGATTAGAAAGAGCCCTGCAAACCACCATATCAATTTGACGTGCTGTTTGATAGTGTTCAATACGACAATTTTCAATTTCTACAAAACACAGCTCCAAAGTGATCTTAACCTGAAAAAGAAACTGTGTTTTTTTCCCATTACTATCAACTAGTGTAAAGTTTTTGTCTGGATTAAATATCGCTAGAGGTATACCCGGAAACCCAGCGCCGGAACCTATATCGAGAATGTTTCGACCGCTCAGAAAAGGGTTGATGGTGAGACTATCTAGTAAATGCCTTTCAACCAACTCACTAACATTTTTCGTCGAAACTAAATTGTATGACTTGTTCCATTTTTCTAGAAGTGAAAGGTAATTAACTGTTTGATTAGCCTGCTTGGTGGTGGGTTGTAAGCCAAATTTCGTGAGGCCTTCTAAAACTTCTTCTCGAAGATCTAAGGGCATTTGCGTTGACGCCCTCGTCAACTTGCTTTTAAAGAAGGAGATTTATGCTTTTTCAAATAGACCAGAAGCAATGAAACAGCAGCTGGAGTCATCCCAGGTATTCTAGACGCCCTGCCCACATTCTCGGGTTTGGCCATAATGAGTTTCTGCTTTAATTCGTTAGACAGGCCTTGCATTTTTTCATAGTCAAGGTCTGCTGGAAGTGAGGTACTTTCTTGTTTCTTTACACGAGCTATTTCCTCTGTTTGTCGATCTACGTACCCCTGATATTTGACTTGGACTTCGACCTGTTTTCTAGCTTGATCAGCCGCTGAATTAAAATCCACTGGCGGGACTTTAAGATCAACAGCATCTAATAGAGACTCAAAATTAACACCGGGGCGCGTTAATAAATCTGCTAGATTATATTCACGAGAAATGGGTTTCTCTAAAAGTTGATTCACTTTCTCAGCCTTTTCAGTGTGCGGTTGAACCCACGTGGATCGAAGTCTGGACAATTCTATTTCAATTTCCTCTACTTTCTCATTTAGCAATCGCCAGCGATGATCACAAACTAAACCTAAGGTTCGCCCTTTTTCTGTCAAGCGTAAATCTGCGTTATCCTCCCTAAGTGTCAAGCGGTACTCTGCACGAGAAGTAAACATGCGGTAGGGTTCGTTTGTGCCAAGCGTAATTAAATCGTCTACCAGTACGCCGAGATAAGCCTCGTCACGGCGAGGACACCAGGGCTCTTCCCCCGTTGCTGCTAATCCAGCATTTAGCCCAGCGAGCAAACCCTGCGCAGCCGCTTCCTCATAGCCCGTAGTGCCATTTATCTGACCAGCAAAGTAAAGCCCTTTTACAAATTTAGTTTCAAGGGAGTAATTCAAATCTCGCGGATCAAAGAAATCATACTCGATTGCATAGCCGGGTCGAGTAATATGTGCCTGCTCAAAACCTTTAATCTGCCGAACCATTTCGAATTGAACATCATACGGTAGACTTGTTGAAATTCCATTGGGGTAAAGCTCGTTAGTTTCCAGGCCTTCTGGTTCAACAAATATTTGATGAGCATGCTTATCAGAAAACCGCATTACTTTATCTTCTATCGATGGACAATATCGAGGGCCTACCCCTTCAATAACACCAGCGTACATGGGTGACCTGTCTAAACCTCCACGAATGATGTCATGACACTCTTCGTTGGTATAAGTAATGAAGCAATTAATTTGCTTGGGGTGATCTTCTCTAGAACCAAGATAAGACATGACCGGCGTGGGATTATCTCCCGCTTGCGTCTTCATAACAGAAAAATCAACTGACCGCCTATCCAGGCGCGGCGGTGTTCCTGTTTTTAATCGCTCAACCTTGAACGGCAGTTCTCTGAGTCTTTCAGCCAGCGCAATAGAAGGTGGGTCACCGGCTCTACCACCAGATCTATTCTCTAGGCCAATATGAATTTTTCCTCCTAAAAATGTGCCCGTTGTGAGGACTACATTTGAGGCTTCAATAGACAAGCCCATCTGAGTGATTACACCTTTAACAGCTCCGTTTACGATAATTAAGTCGTCTACACCTTGTTGAAATAATGTTAGGTTTTCTTGAGTTTCTAGCATCTTACGAATAGCCGCTTTATAAAGAGTCCTATCAGCTTGTGCCCGTGTGGCTCGAACAGCTGGGCCCTTACTGGCGTTAAGCACTCTAAACTGGATTCCTGATAGATCGGTTGCTTTAGCCATAGCGCCACCAAGCGCGTCAATCTCCCTAACCAAGTGGCTTTTGCCAATACCTCCAATAGCTGGATTACATGACATCTGTCCAAGAGTATCTATGCTATGCGTTATCAATAAGGTTTTTACCCCCAAACGCGCAGAGGCTAAAGCAGCCTCAGTGCCGGCATGACCACCTCCAACTATGATTACGTCATATTTAGTTTCACTCTGCATAGAGTTTCCAGAAAAGCTGATATGTGAGAAAGGGACGGGAAGTATATAGTTCTTTATGAGAATATGAATATCAAAATATAATTAAATATATTATATAAATAAGTATATAAAGGTATTAATGTTATTATTATAGGGTAGATTAAATCCGTTGATAAGTCATAATAATTATTAAAAATCAGAAGGTTACTAGCTTATAAAGCTCTTAGGATCTTCTGATTAAACTAAAGATAAGCATTTGCTAAGTTGTTGATAAAACTTAGCCAAATAAAGGCATTTTAGTATTCATTAAAATTATTTTAGTTTTACCCACTGGTTTACAACTGACTTTTGCCATAAACGACTTTATACATGGGATTGGTTATTTCCCTATGCAAAAGCTTGCAAAGATTTCCCCCAGTAAGTCGTCGCTGCTGAATTGACCAGTAATTGTTCCGAGAGCTCTTTGAGTAAGCCGTAATTCCTCAGCCATTAACTCCGAACTATTCTCGATATTTGATTGACTCTTAGCATTGTCTAAGTGGGAATTTGCTATTTTTAGCGCATTGATATGACGGGTTCTAGCACTGAAATTTCCTGTGTTAGAAGGAATGTAACCACTTACTTCAACTAAGTGGCTTCGAATAAGCTCTATGCCTTTTCCTTTGGCCGCAGAAACTCCTATTATTGGAACAGAAGTATTCCAAACAGGTAAAACTGAACTAGAAAAGTTAGAATTTTCAATTTTATCCAACTTATTGTTTATTATGGTAAATTTATTTTTGAAGTCCGATTTTAGCGAGAACTTGCTGATAAAGTTATCCAGAATTCCTTCAAGATTATTGAAGTCTTTCTGCAAAGTAGTAGCATCGACTACAAATAAGATGTGATCCGCGGCTTCCACTGCATGTTGGGCCCGCTTGACTCCTTCCTGCTCAACTACGTCCTCGGTTTCTCGAAAGCCAGCAGTGTCGCTCAAATTAATAGGAATCCCCTCAATTGAAATATCCACGTTTAGAACATCTCTTGTCGTACCCGGGATNTCGGTAACGATAGCACTCTCGATGCCGGCTAGAGTATTAAGGAGAGTTGATTTACCAGAATTTGGGTATCCAGCAATCACGATTTGCAGACCATCTTTTATGAGTGCGCCTTGTTGTGCCTCCTTAAAAATCGATGCTAGTTCTTCAAGACATTGGTTTAAAAGGTTGATTATTGTTTTTTCAGAAGCTGAGTCTAAATCTTCGTCAGCGAAGTCGATTGTGGCCTCAATATGGACCCTAGTCTCAGTGAGCTTTTCTTGAAGTTTTTTGATGCGAGCTGAAAATGCGCCGTGTAAGGTCCTGGATGCAGATTTTGCTTGTTGTACAGTGCTAGCTTCAATGAGATCAGCGACAGCTTCGGCTTGTGCCAAATCCATCTTGCCATTTAAGAATGATCGTTCAGTAAACTCGCCCGGCTGGGCCATCTGAGCGCCAAGGCTTAAGACTCTACCGAGAATCTCTCCTAATAGAGGTGCACTGCCATGGCCTTGCAGCTCTAATACATCTTCTCCGGTATACGAGTTTGGACCTTTAAACAATATCGCTATCCCAGTATCAATAATCGATCCATCAAGATCTAAAAAACTAGAAGTATGCGCAAGGCGGGTTGTTGGTTCGAATCCAAGGATTTGCGTGGCAATGGAAGTCACTTTAGGACCAGATATTCTTATGATACCAACACCACCTCGTCCTGGCGCAGTGGCAATAGCGCATATCGTGCTTTCTTCCGAGAGAGACATTTAAATTGAATGTTTAATGTTTTACTTAAATAAGAATACTTTACTTCGCTGCATAAGCTGCTTCGATCTTGCTTGTAATGTACCACTGCTGAAGAATACCCAACAAGCCATTTGTGAGCCAGTATAAAACCAGTCCAGCTGGGAACCAGAGGAACAAAGCAGTCATCATTACGGGCATTAATTGCATTACTTTGGCCTGCATTGGATCTGCAGGTGCGGGGCTTAATTTAGTTTGTAGAAACATGGTTGCGCCCATCAATAGAGGTAAAATGAAGAAAGGGTCTCTAACAGAAAGGTCGATAAGCCATCCTATAAATGGAGCGTGACGCAGTTCAACACTTTCCATAAG
The DNA here is from genome assembly GCA_002172295.1 of Gammaproteobacteria bacterium TMED139. Classification (GTDB taxonomy): domain Bacteria; phylum Pseudomonadota; class Gammaproteobacteria; order Pseudomonadales; family Pseudohongiellaceae; genus UBA9145. Next base: position 25,495 of record NHGO01000045.1, read on the forward strand.
CACCCAATAAAGAGCTATAAAAACGGGCATTTGCACTAGCATGGGTAAACACCCGCCGAAAGGGTTAATTTTCTCTTTTTTATAAAGGTCCATTGTTGCTTTCTGTAGACCCATTTTGTCATCGCCGTATCGATCTTTGATCTGTTGCATTTTTGGCATCAGTCGACGCATTCCTGCCATAGATTTATATTGGGTTTCTGAAAGTTTGTAGAACAAGGCCTTAACAAAAAACGTAAGTAAAATTATTGATACGCCGTAATTACCGATGACGGAATCAATACGTGTAAGCAGCCAATATATAGGAGCTGCTAGAAACCATAGAAAGCCATAATCAATCGTTAAGTCCAGGTTTGGGGAAATTTCCGCAAGAGAATACTGATCTTTTGGGCCGGCATAAAATTGTATTTGGTAATTTCCTGAGGAGTTGGCTGGAACTGAAAAGGCGCTGCCAGTGAATTCCCCAAGGTATTGGCCCGACTCATTTTTTCTTGTGGTAAACCGATTTACGCTTTCTTGGTTTGGTATCCAGGCAGACAAGAAATAGTGCTGACTGAACCCCACCCAACCACCAGGAGTTTCAACACTTTCAGAGCGACCGTCAATATCATCAAACTCTATTTTGATATAAGGGTCGTCGGTTGAAGTAGTTACAAACCCTAAGAAAGTTCGTCCAAAACCACCGACACTGCTAGGGTCATCGAAGTTATTTCGCCTTATTTGACCAAAAGCGTTGGCTTGCCAGTTTGTTTCAGTATTGTTTTGTATCAAAAAATCAATATCAATAAGGTAGGAGTCCCTTTTAAATGAAAACCTTTTAGTAANAGTAACGCCGTTTTGTTGTGTGTTGACTAGATCAACTTGCAGAGAGTTGGCGTCTTCTTGTAATTCATAGCTATCAAATTCTGCTCTATACAGAGCTCTTCCTGAAGTGTCGACACCGTTTTGGCCAATTAGACCGCTTTGGGCAACGTAATTTCTGTCGGTGGAAGATTCTAAAATTACAAAGGGGTCATCTATCACATCTAATTGCTTCAGATATTTAGGCAAGGAAAGGCCTACAATATCTCCCCCTGTTAGATCTATACTTAGTTGTAGAGTGTCTGTGCTAATTTGAATGATATCAGTAGTGGATTCCCCAGTGCTTCCGTTGACATCGACAGAAGATATTAACGGCTGATTTACAGGTTGTGACGAAGTTGGAACTTCTCTAGGAATATCGTCCGCTTGAGGAGAGCTTAACGTTAGGGGTGGAGGAGACTGCTGATTTATCGATCCGGTATCAACTATTGACGGATAATCTTCTTGCCAGGCTAGTAACATCAGGTAGGTAATAGCTGCCAATGATGTGTATAGTGCAAACTTCGTTAAATCCATACCGGCGGTTACCTATTTTGTTTACAGCAAGAATTAGGCACTGGGTCGTAACCTCCTTCGTGCCAAGGATGACATCGGCTGATTCGGCGAGCACCTAATATTGTTCCCTTGATACTTCCGTGTAGCTCTATTGCTTCTTTAGTATATTGTGAACATGATGGTTCAAATCGACATTGTCTTCCAACCAAAAGGCTAAGTGTGTTTTGGTATAGAGTAATGAGCTTTATTAAATAGGTTTTTACCATTTGCCTTTTAGTCCTAATTGACTTGCGCACCGCTTCCCGATTCTTTAATTGCTTTAGTATGAAGGTCTTTCCACAGCGCGTCTATTTTACTAGAAATTACAAAATTAGGGAGGTTATCCAAACCCTTTCGGATTAAGACAACTATATCTAAACCGGGTAATTGCAATCTGGCGTGTCGGAAAGATTCTCTGATTAGGCGTTTGATTCTATTTCGTTCAACTGANTTGGAGACGTTTTTTTTNGCTACTACCATACCTAACCTAGTTTGGGGTGTTTGTTGCTTGATTGCTAACATAAGTATGTAACGACAGGAAACTTTGTGCTGAGCACCATCAAAGACGCTTTTAAAGTCGGCCGGAGACAGAAGCCGAAAATCTCTAGTAAACCTGTGCTCGGCCACTTAGTGTCTCAATTTTTAAGGACTTTAGTTGTGTCAGGCAGATAGTCTTGTTCGACCTTTGCTCCGACGTCTTTTGAGAACGAGNCGCCCACCTTTTGTAGACATGCGGGCCCTAAAGCCGTGAGTGCGTGCTCTCTTTAAAACGCTAGGTTGAAAAGTTCTTTTCATAGTCGTGATTCCAAAAGTGCACCGATGAAAGTAGTTGAGAAAACGAGGGCGAATTCTAGATGTTTTGTTCGAAAGTTTCAATCTAGACATGAGCTTAAAATTAATTTCTTATACTCATTCTCGTAAAAAGAACCGAGATGATTGCTAATTTAAGTTAATAAAAACTTAATCACAAGTTATCCACAATGTATCTGTTCACAGACGTTGATTTCTTCGAAAAAAAAGCCATGTTTTTAAACTGAGTTTTATAAGCAATAAAACCATAACCAATTGAAAAATAATGAAAAAAAACACTGCAAAAAAATTGGTTTTTGCGGTTGTTATCAGTGGATAACTTAGCTTACTGTAGCTAGAATCTTTCAAGAACAGATGAAAATGAAAAGGTAAACACTTCAATGTTGACGATTTGGCAAAATTGTATTGATAGCTTAAGAGTAGAACTATCGAAGGAAGAGTTTGGCACGTGGATCGCCCCTCTAAAAGTTGATATCCATCAGAATGTTTTAAAAATCTCTGCTCCAAATAGGTTTATTTCAGATTGGGTAAGGGGAAAATTTCTTGCTCGGATAACAGAGATTGTCAACGCTTATGATGAGGGAGAAATTGCAGTCAGGTTAGGCGTTCAGTCGGAAGGTGAGAATGTTTTGATTCAGCCCTCAGAGGTTATAGTCGGTGCTAGTTCTAAGGTTCAAAAACGNGAGCCATTTGTAATGACTTCAGAAAAATTGGGTGACGGGAAAACCCAAAATGAGCAGGTATCTCATGGTTTTACTGAGGGGCGAAGGAGGGATAGTGACAAGAATGTGATAAAGGGACGCGTCCTTCATAGGGGAGCTCTAAATTCGGAAAACAATTTTGAAAATTTTGTTATTGGTAAATCGAATCAACTTGCTAGAGCTGCAGCCATGCAGGTTGCTGAGAATCCAGGCTACGCTTATAACCCACTATTTATTTATGGGGGAGTAGGGCTTGGAAAAACCCATTTAATGCATGCGATCGGAAATTGTATCTTAGAAAAAAAACCCGATGCGAGGGTGGTATATCTCCATTCTGAGACTTTTGTCGCCACGATGGTTTCGGCGCTTCAGCTCAATGCAATTAATGAATTTAAAAGATTCTATAGGTCCGTAGATGCATTATTAATTGATGATATACAGTTTTTTGCAGGCAAAGAGCGCTCCCAGGAAGAGTTTTTTCATACGTTTAATGCTCTTTTAGAGGGTGGCCACCAAATTATCCTTACTTGCGATAGGTTTCACAAGGAGATCACCGGGTTGGAAGAGAGGTTAAAATCTAGGTTTGGTTGGGGTTTGACCGTTGCTGTAGAACCACCAGAGCTAGAGACGCGAGCGGCAATTTTAATGAATAAGGCAGANCTNAGCAGAGTTACGCTTCCTTATGAGGCGGCCTTATTTATTGCACAACGTTTGCGTTCTAACGTGCGAGAGCTTGAGGGAGCACTTAAGAGAGTGATAGCGCATGCTAATTTTAAAGGGCAAGAAATCACCCTGGAGTTGATAAAGGAAGCATTGCGTGATCTTTTTGCAATACAAGATAAGCTTGTGAGTATCGATAATATTCAAAGATCAGTTGCCGAGTATTATAAAATTAAGATGGCGGACATGCTGTCAAAGCGAAGAAATCGATCTGTCGCCCGACCAAGGCAGGTGGCTATGACGTTGTCCAAGGAATTGACCAATCACAGTTTACCTGAAATTGGTGATGCATTCGGCGGGAGGGATCACACCACGGTGCTTCACGCGTGTAAGCAGATTAGTAAGCTTCGCCATAGTTCCACGGATATCCAGGAAGATTATAATAACCTGTTACGCTCGTTATCTAGTTAGTAACGAAAACTACAATTAAAGGAAAAGAGCCATGCAATTTTCTGTGACAAGAGAGTCACTGTTAAAGCCTCTGCAAATGATAAGTGGTGTGGTGGAGAAGCGTCAAACACTGCCGGTTTTATCTAATGTATTACTGTCTTTAAAAGATAGTGAGCTATTACTTACCGGTACTGATTTAGAAGTTGAGCTTACTGGTAAATTAATGGTGGATGAAGCAAAGTTAGGTGGTGAAATTACTGTCCCCGCTAGGAAGCTTTTCGATATCTGTAAGTCATTACCTGAAAATTCAGTTATAAATTTTAGCGTAGAAGAGAACAAATGCCTTGTTAAATCAGGGCGTTCAAGGTTCAGCCTCACAACACTACAGGCATCTGAATTTCCGAAGGTTACAGAAGAGCTTGAAACTTTTTCACTAGAAATACCTCAATTGAAGTTGAAAGAACTCATAGAGGCTACGAGTTTCGCGATGGCTCAGCAGGATGTGCGCTACTATCTAAATGGCATGCTTTTTGAAATTGGTCAAGATCACCTTAGGCTGGTGGCAACGGATGGCCATAGGCTTGCGATGGCCGATTTAGCCCTTCAAACGACTTCTCCCAAAGAAGGCCGGCAAGTGATAGTTCCAAGGAAAGGAGTAATGGAGCTGTCTAGATTGCTTTCCGACGGAAATGAAGAATTATCCCTTACTGTCGGGCAAAATCAAATCAGAGCTTCAATGACAGAATATACGTTTACGTCAAAGCTTGTTGATGGAAACTTTCCGGATTATAAGAGAGTCCTCCCCAAAGGCGGAAATAACGTGATGCTGGGTAATCGCCAAGAGCTCAGAAATGCTTTCTCTAGGGTTTCTATTTTGTCTAACGAGAAATACCGTGGCGTTCGAGTGATATTGTCGGCTGGCCAGCTAAAGATATTGGCAAACAATCCTGAGCAGGAGGAAGCTGAAGAAGTTGTTTCAGTAAATTATGACGGCGAGGCTCTAGAGATCGGTTTTAACGTAAGTTATGTGATTGATGTTTTAGCTACTCTTCAGAGTGAGGATGTGCGAACTACACTCTCGGATTCTAATAGTAGCGCGCTGCTTGAGGCTGCTAATGAGAAACATTCTGAAGCGCTCTATGTCGTTATGCCAATGAGGCTTTAGGGGCGCAGTTTTTGGCTTCTTTATAATGAGCTTCTTGACCAGACTTGAAATTACCTCGGTTAGGAACATCGAAGAAATCAAGTTAGATCTTAATTCTCGCCTTAACATAATATATGGAATCAATGGGAGTGGGAAAACCAGCATTCTAGAAGCTGCGCATCTCCTTGCGGTCGGACGTTCATTCCGTACAGCTAAAACCAGCACACTTATTTCAGAAGCTAAGACGGGGCTAACTGTTTTCGCTGAAACCAGCCACCAGTCGCGAATCGGACTTACTAAAACAAATCGTGAGAAGCACAAACTAAAGCTTGATTCTGAACTGCAGGGTAATTGGGACTCTGTTGCGAGGAAGCTTCCAGTTCAGGTTTTGGACTCCAAGTCTTTCTTGTTGCTAGAAGGCGGGCCAAAGGCTCGGCGGATGTTTTTGGATTGGGGGGTGTTTCACGTGAAACACTCTTTTCTTAGAGATTGGCGGTCGACAAAAAAATGTGTGGCTAACCGCAATATACTCCTTAAAGGTTCCCAGCTAGATGTTTCTCAATTAGAGGTATGGGAGGCAGAGCTTTGCAGTTCTGCGGCAAAAGTACATGCCGCAAGGCAAGAATATTTTCAGAAGTTTGAGCCGGTCTTCAGGAGGGTTTACACCTCTTTGGTAGACGATACGGCGGACCCTATATTTTTGGAGTATTGGCGAGGGTGGCCGGAGGGCGAATCCCTCTCGGCTTTGCTATCAGCTGAAAGGGAAAGAGATCGAAGATATGGGGCCACTCAAAACGGCCCTCACCGAGCTGATATACTTGTAAAAGCAGGCGATAGGAATGCTATTGACGTTCTCTCAAGAGGGCAGCAAAAGGTGCTAGTTTGTGCTTTAAAAATTGCTCAAGGCATCCTTCATGAAACTGTCGTTGACGATAAATGCATCTATCTGGTGGATGACCTGCCATCAGAGCTTGACCTCAAAAACCGAGCAAGCATTCTTGAGGTCATGTATAAATTGAGGTGCCAGCTTTTAGTAACTTGCGTTGATCTTAGCTCAATCCAAAATTGTTTAAACCATGCCGCTGAAAAACGCACGTTCCACGTGGAACGTGGTACAATTACCCCCTAATTTACCTCTTAATAATAAATTGTTATTGGAATCAGAGTTTATTGATTTCGTTGGAGTTTTTGATGACTGTTGAGCCTAAAACTGACTACAACTCGGACAGTATTAAGGTGCTTAAGGGTTTAGACGCTGTTCGGAAGCGCCCTGGGATGTACATTGGCGACACCGATGATGGTACCGGCTTGCACCACATGGTCTTTGAGCTGGTAGATAATTCAATTGATGAGGCTTTAGCAGGCTTCTGTGACGAGATTAAGGTAACTATTCATGTCGGGGAGACAATAACTGTTTCGGATAATGGCCGAGGGATTCCGACTGAAATGCATAAAGAGGGCGTTTCAGCTGCAGAGGTTATCATGACGGTTTTACATGCTGGCGGTAAATTTGATGATAATAGCTATAAGGTTTCAGGCGGTCTTCACGGGGTTGGTGTTTCCGTAGTTAATGCATTGTCAGAGGAACTCAAACTGACTATAAGGCGTGAAGAGCAAGTTCACGAGCAGCTATATGAGCATGGGGTTCCAGTTGCGCCATTGGCGGTGGTTGGAGAAACAAATAGCACAGGGACTGAATGTTATTTCAAACCGTCAGCTAAGACATTTTCAAATGTTGAGTTCCACTATGACATTCTTGCAAAAAAATTGAGAGAACTTGCCTTTCTGAACGCTGGTGTGGCCATTAAGTTGATCGACGAGCGGTCAGGTAAGGAGGAACAATATAAATATGAAGGAGGTTTAAAAGCCTTTGTAGATTATTTGAACAAAAATAAAAACACCGTGAATCGGATTTTTCACTTTATAGCTGCTCGAGAAGAGGATGGGGTAACTGTGGAGGTTGCTTTGCAATGGAACGATTCCTATCAAGAGTCAATCTATCCATATACTAATAATATCCCGCAACGTGACGGAGGTACTCACCTGGCTGGTTTTAGAGGCGCGCTAACTAGGGTTTTGAAAAGCTATATTGATAAGGAATTGGCGAATAAAAAGGGAAAAGAAGTTGCTACAACTGGTGATGATGCAAGGGAGGGTTTGACAGCGATTATTTCAGTAAAGGTTCCTGATCCCAAATTTTCGTCTCAGACAAAAGATAAGTTAGTGTCCTCTGAAGTGAAAGGTGTGGTTGAGCAAGAAATGTCGACGCATCTCAATGATTTCTTAATGGAAAATCCACAGGATGCCAAGTTAATCGTAAATAAGATGATAGACGCTGCACGGGCAAGAGAGGCTGCTCGAAAAGCAAGAGAAATGACGAGGCGTAAAGGAGCCCTTGATGTTGCTGGACTTCCGGGAAAGCTTGCAGATTGCCAAGAAAAAGATCCAGCCCATTCGGAGATTTATATTGTCGAGGGAGATTCGGCGGGTGGCTCAGCTAAACAAGGTCGAAACCGGAAGAACCAGGCGATATTACCCCTGAAAGGAAAGATCTTAAATGTAGAAAAAGCACGTTTTGATAAGATGCTGGGGTCTGCTGAGATCGGAACGTTAATTAAGGCCCTGGGTTGCGGTATTGGGAACGATGAGTTTGATCCAGACAATTTACGATACCATCGAATCATAATTATGACTGATGCTGATGTCGACGGTTCCCATATCAGAACACTTCTTCTGACCTTTTTCTTTCGTCAAATGCGAGAACTTGTAGAGAGAGGCCACATTTTTATTGCACAACCTCCGTTATATAAAATTCGAAAGGGTAAGCAAGAACAGTACTTAAAAGATGACATTGAATTGTCGAACCACCAAACACAAGTAGCGCTAGAGGGCGCAAGTCTTCACGTGAACCCTGACTCCCCGGGGATAAAAGAAGAGGCCCTAGAGGCATTGGTGAAACAGTACAATGAAACGTACGCAATCATAGCTCGCTTGGCTAGGCTATATCCACCAGAGATTCTAGATGCAATGATTTTCACTAATCCAATGACAAGTGATGTAATTGAATCTAGTAAGGAAATGTCTTCTTGGTTGGGTAAACTTGAAGAAAAGTTGAGTGAAAAACATGGAGGAGTGAGTACTAACTATACTTTCAAAACCCAGCCAGACCTTGAGCGGAATATTGTCTTGCCAGAGGCAACTCTTAATCTTCATGGCTTGGAAAGAAAATACTTATTTAGTGCTGATTTTTTCAACTCTGGAGAATATAAAGCTCTAGCTGACCTAGGTAAGACCTTGGATGGGTTGATTGAAGAGGGAGCATTTGTTAAGCGTGGAGAAAAGGTTCGCGAAATAGACAGCTTCGCGAGTGCTATGGAATGGTTAAGCAAAGAGGCCATGAAGGGGATCTACTTGCAGCGATACAAAGGACTGGGCGAGATGAATCCCGGGCAGCTTTGGGATACTACTATGAACCCTGAATCACGACGTATGTTGCAAGTTACTATCGATGATGCAATCGGAGCCGATCAATTATTCAACACATTGATGGGTGATCAAGTGGATCCCCGCAGAGAATTCATTGAGGACAACGCATTGACTGCAGAAAATCTCGATATTTGATTGCGTTTTATGAAAACAAAAACACTACTCTGCTAAGACCCAATCGGCAGCAGCCTCTAAATTGTCGAAGACTGGTGTTTCAA
>NHGO01000046.1 GCA_002172295.1 Gammaproteobacteria bacterium TMED139
AATCGTCGATTTCAGCGTAAGCCACCGAGGAACGGAGACGTGTCTCAGCTTCATAAACCCATTTGGCACATCCACTATTGATATCTAGCGCAAAGACCCGGCCTGCATCAGTGGCAGAATAAAAAATAGTTGAGCCTATAATCACTGGTGCGGCACGCAAGCCAGAAGTATCAGGGAAAGCAACCGCCCAAGCCAATTCCAGATTAGACAAATCCCCAGTAGAAAGACCTGCCTGAGCTGAATCNAGATGGCGTGGATTATTCCCATCAGATTGAGTAAACGTAAAGGAAGGTGGCTGCTCGAGGTCTACCGAACGATTNCCTATCGCACACATAGAGTCAGNCACCCAGTCGTCAACGCCNTCTTGCTCGATCTGCTNCTGAGCNAAGCTTGACTGAGTAGCGCCAAGTACAACACCAAGNAACGCGATCAATGAAAAATAGGGTCTAAAATNTGATNNAAAAGAAGAACAGAAAACCATAGGTAGCACTCATTCAGTAAGGTTTGAATATTTACTCNGCATTNAGANGNCATATACTAATTGCGAATTCATTTACATGCTAGCACCGAATATCGAAAAGGGATTACGGGAGGGCTCCCGAGCGCTTTCTTTTTCTTAGATTATCCCAGAGGCGTCAAAGAGGCTCAAAGTACCTTGTCGCGAGGTTCCCGCAAGCGTTTTTGATTTTTTGGTTGGAGACCAAAGTAAATGTTCGACGCGACTGTCTAATTCGGCCCAGCTTTTAGGTTCAGAATCGCCTGTTGACTCCCAGATGGCAATTCGACCACAACGGCACCAAAATAGTGCCGCAAACCTAGGCTCGGTGTTTCTCTATNAAAAGAATGTTGGTTTTAAGCATTAGGACTTTTTACTTGATTAGTAGTCTAACTAACTTTCTGTAAGCAATAACAACACCTGTGATACTAAACATAAAACCAGCGATCATAAAAAGAACCATCAATACATCCCACAGTGGNCTTTTATCAGCAAGCCCAGGTAAATCAAGACTGTGGATACCNTTAAATAACCAGCGGTANATCCGNCNACTCCNNTCCATCACNGAAATTATNCGCCCNTCNTNTAGGTTNACGTGNACCCAAGTTTCATCAACATCATCGAGGACAACTCGTAATGTTGACTCAGGCAAGGAGCCTTCTCGCAGATGCCCATAGACATCATCTGCGGCGACCATATAGCTATCCTTAATTGTGATCGACGGCCAAGCGTGCGACACCGCAGACTGCACCGCAGGAATCAAATATTGCTGGTCTGGAATAAGGTCCATTCCTATCAAAGAAAGTTCGGAAGCGTGATCATTTTTTGCTATCAAAAGTGCTTGGCCAGCAAGAGCCGAGATCTCAAATTCTCTAGTATCAAGGAATTTGGTTAGATCTTCATGACTCGCCTGGCTTAATGCTGTGGTTAAGCTAATACCCCGAACGTCTGCCTCCTGTTTGTCTGAAGGAGCTGGGGTAGAAAAAAGCCGCCCATGATCCATCGACAACCAACCACTAAATATCCAGAGCAATGCAAAGACACCGAATACAAATCCAATTTTGTGATGCCATGCCAGCCAACCACTGAAANGACTAGCTAATCCTTTGGAGCCACGTTTCCATCCTGCAACTGAGTGTTTTATGCCAAGAATCATCCCAGCGATCACTCCCAGAATACCAAAGAGCGAGACCCACCATACTAATTGGTCCCATAATGCCCAGTCCTTCCGAATGACTGTTGGATAGATCCAGTGTATGACGGCGCCAAAGTAATTCCACACACGTTGGTGACGATTGGTCTTTTGTAATACCTCTGTAGTCTTTGCTGATATATAAATGTGCGTTCGATCTTTGTCTCCAAGCTCAACTCGGAAGAAAGGACGATATGGATCAAATCGATCATGAACAACCCACTGGTCATACATAATTGGATCACTAACTGAAACGATAGGGGCGTCGGAAAAATTCTTACTTATATTTTGCGAGTCTGCGGCAGTAAGCGTTGGAACAGGCTCTGCCGAATCAGCAAAGACCGCCACCGAATTATTAGAGTAGTCCTCTGCAACTAATATCGGGCGATTTTGATACTGTAAAAGTCTTATACGAGCAGCAGTATCTATTCCAGTCGCTATAAACGGCTCAGAAAGCGAAGTAACACCAGATATATCTATTACTTCGGCTTTCTCAATGCGCTCCGCATCTGATAATGCAGGAAAAGGTACGTAGATCATGACGATGCCAGATGCAAACCAAGCGGCAAACATCAGACAGAGTAAAATGCTGACCCATCGATGAAAGGTAACCAGCAGTTTAGTCATCTACCATCCAGCAATCCGATTTCCTCTCAAAGAGCGAATTCGACGCTGAGCTCAAACATTCTAGGTGCTGATAGCATGATTTGGTTAGCATATATAAATCCCGGGTCATTCTGCTGCAGGTAAAACACATCAGACCATGGTACATATATTTCATCAGTTAGATTGTGAATCCTAGCCGTCAGATTATAATTCGCTCCGCTCCAGGTAGCGAATAAATCCACTAGTGTGTATGAGCTCAAGTCGACTAGATTAGCATTGTCACCATACCTGTCGTCCACATATTGAACTGAGCCTCCTATTTCGAGAGGCAGGCCANCTATCTCGCTGTAAGAAGTCCAAAGATTNCCNGTGACNTCNGCAACNTTNGGCGGAGTGTTNCCCGCAAANGTTACGAAATTTGTAGATCTTCTAAACTCAGCGTCAGTAAAGGCCGCATTGGCACCCACGCGCCANCGCGAAACAGGATTAAACGTTGATGATANTTCGAAACCACTTGAATCGCGACCGCCGATACTNGCCGCGGAGTCAANCCCAATTCTTTCGAGCACATCGTCNCTTTGGATGTCGAAGTAGGCGATTGTCGCCTGTGNGCGCCCATCNTGCCAAGACCCTTTCAGGCCAATCTCCCANTGCTCAACATCCGTTAGGTCAAGGTCTTCCCCAGAATTGACAAGAAATATATTGGCATTCACNGGGTCCTTTCCATCACTGTACTGTGCATAGGCAGAAACGTCNTCTGNCANTCTAGCGNTAGCGCCTAAACGCATGCTTACCCAATCAAAATCTCTTGCAAAGCTNGAACCCTCTAATACACCTGAATCGTTAAAATTGTTACGGACAAGATCAAGCTCCTCGTANCGCAATGCACCTACTAATTTGATTCTATCGGTTAAGTCTAGTGCATCTTCTAAAAATACTGCTCGGGTATCGATATCAGTTGGGCTTANGCCACGCAGCTCTCTAGCGCCGTAATTTCCCGCAACGGGCCTAATGGGGTCAACTGAGTCACCAGCGGCTAAAGGAATTCTTCTGCGGAAACCGCGAGCCCTTTCAAAATCTAAATCTGTAAGCTCAATTCCTGCAACCAGTCGATTGTCGCGGCCAGCTATTTGTGAATTGATATTCGCTGTAAACCGATTACCTAATAAGTCCTGGTCATGAGTCACAAAGAAGTAACCGTAATAGCGTTGAATGACCCCTGTCTCGGTGCAGACATCGACAACTGCTGTNCAGTAAACATAACCCTCTGCGTTACCCCAGTCTCGATCGGCATTGAAACTATAGGTTGTGTTCTTAAGCTCAATATTGTCGGTTAGCCGCCAACTTAAGTCCATGCGAAAAAGCAACTGATCAGATTCAGCGCGNCCATCGCGAACATTAAAATTTCGGAATCTGGCCTTCTCATCTACGGTTTCCCCTGAGCTAGTCAGAATAACATCATCGAGTGGCTTAATGGCCGAATTTTGCGGGACCAGGGGCGTACCCCAGTAATCGGCCAGACTATCATCAAGGTAGTCCACCTGGAATTCGACATCAAAGTCTTCTGTCGCCTGCCAGAGGATGCTCGCCGTTACATTGGTCGATTCAGGATCCATCCGATCAACGTAGCCGTCCGANCCATATTGATTGACGTCCACTCTCAACCAAGTTGAATCNCCAAGCTGTGTGTTACCACCGACACCAAATTGGTAGGTACCGAAGCGACCGTATGATGCAAGCATCTCAATTGGCTGCTCGGTAGCGGTCGCCCTTTTAACAACGCTATTAACGGTGCCACCAACGACGCCTTGTCCATGAAGGGCAGACCCCGGGCCTCGGAGTACTTCTATCCGGTCTAGGTTAAAGGTGTTCTGGGGACGCATAACCATATTGGCTGGGCCTAGCCAGATTCCATCTCGGAGCACAGTTATTGAACCTCGACTAAATCCACGCATCGAAAACGTGGATGGTGCCGCCGGACTCTCGCCAGAGGTGACGCCCGGTAAACTTTTCACTGCATCAGCTACACTCTTGTAACCGCGTGCGCGCATAACACTCGAATCAATCAATTCGACTGACGCTGGGGTTTCCATGACAGTTAGACCTAAGCGGCTTCCAGTACTGGAGGTCGCATTCAGATCGAGGGTGTCAATAGCGCGACCCGGAACAACTATCTCCTCTACAACCCTATCAACCTGCGCGAATGCGCTGCCTGCTAAAAAGACGACTCCCAGCGACAGAGTCGAAACAGTTTTCAAATTAGGAATTTTCGTTAGGTATAGGTGCATGACATTACTTCCCCAGGTTCAAGGTTCAATTTTTAAAGACAAAAACAGACTCTCTTTAATCGTTCCGCTCATTTCAAAAGCGGCGAATACTAGCGTACATGCATCCTTAAATTTCAGTAAATAACTGTTAATAACCTAAAAACAAAGCGTGCAGAGGGGCGNTACGTGGGGGAAGGAGANAATAGCGAGCGGCGCTTTAACCAAATTTAATTTAACTGATTCGGTGCCGGTATAGCCCATATTTGACTTGTATCNAGTAGCTCTGCGTANACCAAATTAGCATCGAAATTCATACGATCNATACCNAGCACCTCGAATAGCNCCTCGAAGCTAGCCACTGCTTCATCGGTATCNTTGTCGATGGCAACCACCAAGTCATTGAGAGCCTCTGAGTCCGAGAGTGCCTGCGCAGTGTGCATGAGTCCGGCATCTCGCATACCCGAAATCAAGACAACTTGGGTATCAGTGCTAACGGGAAAGGTAGAAAACATACCATAATCTCTAAAAGGCTGACCTTCCTCCGGCAACCCGGCGTCACTGGTGTAATACTCCTGTGTCTGGACATTAACTAACTCATCATAGCTCCTACCCAAGCTCAATCCAGACCCCGCAAAGGTCATGTCAGTGAGTTTTTCTAAACCGGAAATGTACCCGATATAAACTATGTGGTTTTCTCGAATATCTGCAGAAGTTAAATCCGACATCATGGAAATGTTTACAGTCTTGCCACCTTCCTGAAGTATTGGCACGATTCGAGCTAACGCAAATGCGCTACCCTCCGGCATGTAACTTAAATCCAGATCCAAATAATTTTCGGCACGGTCAAAGTCAGTGAATTGCATTTCTTCCAGATCAGAACTTGAATTCACGTTAAATTCACGCACCATACGCGCCACATTCCCATTGGCATTTAATTCACCAAAAATATAGTAATCGCCCATGACAATCAGGATCGGTTGATCATCCTGCAAAACACTATTCCACACTGGGTGTTCAGAGGTAGCCTGAGAGATCTCTAAAGTACTTCCCCGACCAGTGATCCCCATATATAAAAGATTGACGGCCAACAAAATTATGACGGCGAGGAGTAAGCCATTATTAACTCTTAAATTTGATCTTTGCTCACCACTTGATAATTGAACAGGAGAAATTAGCGTTCTTTGCTGCGCCAAGATTGTGTACTGACCCTTTGGAATGACAATACGAAAGACAGTATCTTTTTCATTACTTTGATAGTAAACATCTAATTTCTTGCGCAACTGATGAATGTAAACTCGGACACTTGAATCAGCGGAAACATCGAAGTTATCACCCCGATTAAACACATCCACGGCAATCTCAATTTCTTTTGGTGATTTGCCAGACAACGAACATTGAATCAAATATTCAAGCAGTGCCGAATAATTCTTGGAGCGCCCCAGGACACCCGACTCCATAATGCGCTGACAAAGAGCAAGGAGCTCTTTAGCGCTAAACGCTTCATCTATACCAAGCAGAGGCTGATCGCTGCTATCATCGGTTGTAGTCTGCACTTCTACACTTACCACATTAAAGAGGAGGAAAATACAAGGACGGTAGTGTAACTCATTTCACGCTGATTTTTCCTTAGTTTTACCTTCGTAGCTGTATCAATCCCCATCCCTTTCAGGACTCCACACTCCGGGTCTTTGCCCTGATAGGACTTCGGTTTATACTCTTTCGACTCAGAGATACCTACGAGAACCAACTATGACAAAATCCAAGGTCTCAAAAGCTCTAATTTACCCCTGTATCGCAGCCCTGGGGCTGGCGCACTGTAGCGANCGGCCAACCGATATTGCCATTGATCGCGTGAGTTCAACATCGGAAAACACCCTGTCCACCACGGTCTATGCTCNTCAGAACCGCCCCGATGTACGGGGTCAAATTGGCGCAGTATCAGCTGGACATCCATTGGCAGCGCAAGCTGGCCTGCGAGTATTACAGGATGGTGGAAACGCAACTGATGCCATCATCGCTATGGCAGGCGTACTAGCCGTAGTCAGACCACACATGAATGGCATCGGAGGAGATGCTTTCGGTATATTCTACGATGGCGAGACCGGTGAGGTGACTGCGCTCAATGCCAGTGGGCGCTCCGGTGCACTTGCTACTCCAGAGTTCTTTGCCGCTGCCAACGTTGAAAGAATACCAGGTATTGGACCGATGTCCGTGAGTGTTCCCGGTGCAGTTGCCGGCTGGGTTGACGCNCANGAGCGCTATGGAAGCATGGATTTTGCCAGTTTGTTGAGCACCGGAATTGAGTATGCACGCAATGGATTCGCGGTATCGACTAGGCTGGCTCAGGACTTTGAGGAACAAGGTGGGAACCTAAATGAGGCTGGCAGGGACTTATACCTGCCCAACGCAGTTGCACCGCCAGTTGGATCCCTACTGCGCAATCCACAGTTAGCGAATTCTCTGGAGATTGTTGCGGATGAGGGTAAGGAGGGCTTTTACAACGGCAGCATCGCCCAAAAGCTCTCGGCCTTTATCACAGAGCAGGGCGGCTACTTGCGCCAAGACGATTTTGANTCCCATACCTCTTCCTGGGTGACCCCTCTTCGTGGCGAGTACTTGAATCATGTATTTGTAGTAATGCCGCCTAATACACAGGGTATTACCCAGCTTGCATTGTTTGAAATGGCCAAATCCCACGATCTAAATTTGATGGAGCAAAACAGTGCAGACTATTTACATACCCTAGTCGAATTGAAGAAGTTAGCGTTCGCTGATCGTGACCGTTGGGTCGCCGATCCAGAACACGCAAATGTGCCCGTGGAGCAGCTTCTCAACGCGAACTATCTAAAACAACGTGCGCAGCTAATTGACATGTCAGTTGCAGCAACAGAGGTAGACCCGGGGTTTGGTAATGAGATCTTTGTAGAACCCAATGGAAATCGTTCGGACGCCGGTGACACTGTATTCATNACAGCCGTCGATCAATGGGGTAACGCAGTAAGCTGGATTCAATCTAACTTTGCCGGCTTTGGCTCTGGTTTGCTGGATGAGNCTACCGGGATTCTACTNCATAATCGTGGAGCCCTCTTTACACTTGAGACCGGACACCCCAACCAAATATCTCCGGGTAAGCGTCCATACCACACATTATCGCCAGTGATGGCACTGTATCCGGAAGGTGAATTCGCTTTTACCCTGGGGACTCCGGGCGGCGACAGCCAAACCCAGACCATACTGCAAATCACTCAGAACATGTTGATGTTCGGCATGACGCCACAACAGGCTATTGAAGCGCCCCGATTCCGTTCTTTGAACCTCTCACGNCTAGCCATAGAGGATCGAGTCTCCGAAGATGTGCTCAGGGATCTGCAGTCACGCGGCCATGAATTGAATCTTATCAAGGGTTGGACCGCCACTTTCGGCGGTGCTCAGATGATCCATCATAATCCGGACACCGGCGTCCTTACGGCAGCAGCAGACCCCAGACGAGAGGCTTACTCGATCGCCTACTGACATTGCCCAGAGGACCCTAATNTATGNAAGANNTCGATCAACCAGTTCAGTCGATAGTCAATTTGTTNAAAGCTNTGGCAGTTTCACTACTAATAGCGATAGCAGTTTTTGTCACGATCGTATTACCTGCCGAGTTCGGGATTGACATCACCGGCATGGGTTCGATGCTTGGCCTAAATGCATTAAGTGCTGAAGATAATAATCCGGAGATCATAAGCCGGCCTGGTGAAGGCGATTTGGTATTTCGTCAAGATGAAATAGAAATATTGATCCCAGCAAATGACGGTTTAGAATACAAATTTTTTCTTGATATGCATTCCAACCTTACCTATGAGTGGGGTAGCACTTCATCTCTTTATTTTGACATGCACGGAGAACCTGAAGGTGATACTTCAGGTTATTTTGAGAGCTATGGAGCGGCTACTGTTGATGAAATGAGCGGCTCAGTCACGGTCCCTTTCGCTGGGTCACATGGCTGGTACTGGCGCAACGATTCGGATAAAGATATCTCCATAAGCTTGAAAACATTGGGCAATTACGATGTAATCGGGTACAGATAACTACCCAATAACAAATAGAGAGTACCGCTGTGATTACGTTTTTGAGATTGATAATAATAGCCAGCAGCTTAGTTTTGACTCCCCTGGTTACAGCCCATGAGGGACATGAGCATGCTAAGCAGCTTGACCAAGCATCAGCAATAGAGGCTGCATCTGACAAAATTGGAAGCTTGATTGAAGAAGGCCAATTGGACCCATTCTGGTCGGCACAAGAGACAACGAATGCTCAGATCGCCAGGGTCAATGGGCTTCAGAATTGGATAGTTTCGTATCTCGATAGCGGAAGCAGGCAGCGGTTAGAGCTTGTCTTTTCCATGACTGGCGAATTTGTCTCCTTTTCAAAAATACCTGTTTCGGATACCGCCGCTAACTGACTTAATGGTAAATCCATTATTAAAAGAAATCTATTCCTGTCGAATTGTTATGAATTCGCCGAAATAATCGGCTGGTCTCACATTTTCATAACGCTGAGTTTTTCTGCCCTGAGCAGTCAAAAAAGTGGCCTCAATTGTAACTGACTCTTGACCAGGCAACCCAAAATGAACCGCCTGATTGCTGTGACTGTTATACCCGTCACCAGTGCTAACCATACGTAAGCCAAGGAGCTNATCGCGAACATCATAAATTCGGATTTCTGCGCCTGCTCGATTCGCCACCCCNTCGGCATCAGTNACGNTAACATACAAGGATTGTAATCGAGCNCTCTCTGGCAGGTCGTTTCTAATCAACGGATGTCGGCCAGCAATGTTATAACCTTCGGTTAGAGAAAGATCGAGATCACCATCAGCATCGAAGTCGGCCCACTGCACACCATGATCTCCGCCATTGAGAACAGTTTTATCCACGTCTAACTCTTTAAATTTTGAACCCAGATTTTGGAAAAAACGGTCATGGGGCGACCGTACACCATCATCATCATGATAACCAGCTACGAAAAGATCTAGATGCCCATCATTATTAAAGTCACCCCAGCTAGCCCCAACCATATGATCATTTCCAGAGATTCCCATCATATTGCTAACTTCGCTAAATCCGCCAGCCCCATCGTTTTGATACAACTTATTAAAGCCGTAAGTAGCAACAAAAAGGTCCAGATATCCATCATTATTGAAATCTCCGACCGTGCAGTCCACACCACCGTCAGACCGTTCTCGAGGGCCGCCTTCTAGGCCTAGAGAGTTTGCTATATCGACAAAACCACTACCTGTATTTTTATAGAGAGCATCTTTACCAGTACCTTGGTTCGCAAGAAATAAGTCTAGAAGGCCGTCTTGATCATAATCAAACCAGCACGCTCCAACTGTTGCTCGAGTGTCTGCGAGACCCACTTCCAAGCTAACGTCTTTAAAATTACCGCCTGTGTTACTGAAAAGTATATTTGGACCAACGCGGTCTGCAACGAATAGATCCAAGGTGCCATTATTGTCGAAATCGACCCAACTAATCTGTCGAGTACTCACCCGCTCAATGGCAAGACCCATTTCCTGAGTCATATCCGTAAAACCTTGCGACTTGTTATTCCGGAATAACTCATTTCCTTGGCGATTGCTACCCACGTAGAGATCAAGGTAACCATCACCATCGAAATCGCCCCACGCTATGGCCCTTCTCTCCTTTCCATCTGTTGGCAACCCTAGGGCAGGTCCAACATTCGTAAATCCTCCAAATTCATTATTGTATAGTCTTACGTCTCCGCCCTTAAAGGCTACCACTAAGTCCAAATCACCGTCGTTATCATAATCTCCCCATGCATTTGATAGCGCCATATTTGCTCCAAAGGTATCAGGTTGCACCCTGGAAAAATCGGCGTTGAGAGTCTGACCCAAACTAGCACTTTGAGCGAACATAATAAAAGTACTGAATAAGTTAATTAAAAGTCGGTTAATTGATTTCATAATTAGATCGTATAGCTATTAGAAGGCACGGTGATTATTTATCAGGAATGATATTACGTGATAATTCCTGTAGCAATAACTCACGCGAGAGATAGCCAAAACTTATATCATCTTGAAAAAATAGCCTGTATTCTATTTTGATGAAGAGCATACGAACTGAGTAGATTACTAAATCCAAACTCAGGTTTTTAGCCTCGAGCACAGAACCCACAATGCACTTAAACTGCAAGGCATGAGGAGCGCAGATCTGCGCTCGAGGAAGGGAAATTTAGTTTGTTTATTGTCCCTAAACAAGCGAGTTATATTCACTAATTATATGAAGCAAATTCAATAAAAGCTGAAGCTATAAATCTCTAAGCACTGTCTTGACGGACTGCTAATTTGGATAACTTAACAGCTACCTGCTTTGTAAATAGCGATACTGCAATGACCTCATAGCCCATATTCTCCTCTGCGCAGAATTCCTCCAGCGCTCTCTTTTCGTCATTTTCCCAATGTTCATTCATTAAGAACTGATCGAAAACAATGACAGTAAACTCATCTATAATTCGTCTGGCGTGAACCAATACAGATTTTGCTGACGAGTAAAGATCAGAATCAATGTTTATTANTGATGCTTTTGGCCGCTCTTTTGAAAAGAAAGTAGGTAGAGTTTTGTCAAACTCCCCAGCGATAAATGTTCCACCCTCTACACTTGGTATTGCTCCATCACTGCTGTAGCTCCCTTTCTCAAGATCATCCCAATCTTCTGGGATTCCCTGAAAAGTGTCGAAACCGTAGCCTTGCTTATAAATTTTAATTAGATACTTAAACGAAGTTCCCCTCCAAACCCCAAATTCATAGAAAGGCCTTGAAGGTTGGCTTAATTTTGAAACTGAGTCATAGAACTGCCACCTATTAAAATATACTGCCGGCCTATTTTTGAGATCAATTAACCAGCTCGCTGATCTTATATACGGATGATTTCGGAGAGAGGTCTCGAGGACAGTATTTAATTCTCCTGGATCACCCAAATATGCCTTCATTGAAGAGAGCATTAGCTTAGCTTTCTTGTAACCTTGATCGATCTGAAGGCAGTCTTCCAAAAGAGAAATATGCTCATCAATTGTCGTGACTGTTCCTGATAAGTTCCATAGCGCATCTATAAAAGAGGAATCAATCTGAATCGCTCTCAAAAAGCTGTCTCTAGCGGCATTGATTTCACCATTCTCGAGCAATGCATTGCCATAGTTGTTAAAAATTTCAGCAATTTTTGGGTTGTTTCTTATTGCACTTTCAAAGCCCTTTTTTGCAAGGCCCAACTCCCCTAGTTTCACATAAGCCAAACCAATATTGTTATGGAATTCTGCGGAATCGGGGCGCAGAGAAATTGCTTTTTTGTAAGCTTTGACAGCACCTGAAGGATTATTCAACTTATTTAATATTACCCCGGTATTATTGTGCGCCTCTGGAATGTCTTGAGAGATCTCAACAGTCTTTTGGTAGAACCCGAGCGCACTTTGAAGCTGGTCACTCTGTTGAGCAAGCAACCCTAAGTTAAAATGGGCATCAGCAGATCCCGGCACCAACCGAACAACCTGCTGGAAGTTTTTTGATGCTTCATCAATTCGTCCTTTTAGCACAAACGCGCTTCCAAGATTGAAATATACCTCCGGATAATTCGCATCAAGTTTCAATGCTTCTTTAAAACTTCTGATAGCTGGATTCACTTTATTAAATCTCAGGTAGATTTCACCAAGTGTATTGTATAAGTAGGAGTGATTAGGGTATTTTTTCAGTAGTCTTCGCGTAAACTTCAGAGCTTGACCGTATTCTTGTCTCGCGAAAAGAGTATTTACTTTACGAATCTCGATTTCATAGCTGTCCGGTTTTAACATCTCTTTTGTCAAGTCAGATCCAGAGTTCCCAGAGGTATACGCCATATCTTATCAACAACATTATGAATAATTGGCGGCCTCTAGTTTCTTTCAATGCATTCACCGTCAAATCTTTCTTTGTTAATTTTTTCAGCGTTCGCATTACCGCGCATAGAAGACTGCTTAATCCAGAAGCAAGCTTGCGACACATCCTTCACCACGCCCTTTCCACTAAAATACAGCTCCGCCAATCGCAACATTGGGATAGTATCGCCATTCTGTGCAGCTCTTCTCCACCACAGTGAGGCCCTATACAAATCTTTCTCAACCCCAATACCATCGCCAAAAATATTACCAAGATTATGCATGGCCAGCGTGTGGTTCATTTCAGCTGCTTTCCTATAAAACTCAGCCGACTTTAACAGATTAGCATTAACACCAAGTGCCTCCGCATACGCTGTGCCCATTAGAAAGAGAGCTTCTGGCTCCCCATCTGCCGCCCGCTCAGCAACTTCATCAATAATTAATCTTGCTATTGAAAAGGCTCGCTCAGAATCTTTAGGGAACCCCATTCGCCCTGTCGAATAAACCCGCGCTAACCACATTAAGGCAAGGACATCTCTTTCGGATACCGCAATCTCAAGATATTCCCTTGCAATCAAGTCATCAACAATCCCTGCCTCTCCAGTATAATAACCAATAGCTGTAGCAAGGTTTCGATTTAATGACGGTGGATGTAAACATGAGAACAAAGTCAGAGAGAGAACTATGCTTAAAAACTTGGACAGCGGTAGCAATTTATTCATCACAATCATGGAAAACCAATCGCTCTATATTTGTATACCTTAATCTTATTTGAGTTATGGTTAACAAGCCTATTCGAGTCTATCCCCTTTACTAAAATTCAAAAACCTCACGCCAGCTTGTATCTGAGTTTGAGATAATATTCTTTAATACAGCCCACTCCTCTGCTTTACTGGATGTCTTTGCGTGTATATATTTCTCGATTTGCTGATAGGCAAGTGTGTATCCGACTGAGTAGGCACTAAAATTCTCAACATGATCAAGCAAGGCCATTGGGCTCGAAATCAGAAATTCATTTTCTAAGCGAACTGAAGCCGCAATTTTTGGAAGCTGTTCATCTGCGAATGCTTGTAGAGTCGGAATAGTCGCTGGAGCGAGCTCTTTCACTAAGCGATGTATTTCTAAATATTTTTCAGCACTGGCCACCTCTAAACCTGCCATCGGAAACAATATCTCTTTTTCAACCATTAATCGCTTGTTTGGTGGAAAGGCAAGATCTACCGCAAAATCTGCGGCACCTTCGAGCAAAGCCGAGAGCGGTGATCTCAGCAAGACCATCTGACGCTCTGGATAATTTGTGTTTCTATGAATAGCCTCCTTTTCTATCATGCTCAATTGGACGTGATGCCCTGGAAAACCTTCATGGCATGCNACATCAATCATNGAGCCGATATAACCCANATATAGAGGATTGATTCTTANNACACTCNGGCCATTACCCTNAAAGGTATNCCAGGGCACTGTTACGTCTCTTGTCCAATCCAACTCTANNGANGATTCCTCTGGTAATTCCCAATATTCCTCAGTGGCCTCCTTACAAAGATTTAAGGCCGTCTCGAAGACTTCTTCTCGTTTTTCAATTGGGACAATAAATTTCGACTGAAAGTCGGCTATTCTGAAAGGCAAACTTCCCTGCCCAGGCAGCAACTCCTCCAGTAAATCAACCACCTCTTCCGTTCTCTCTTCAAGGTCAGTTTTTGGCCTCTCGATGAACTCGACTCGACCATCATCACTAAGCCGAGTTGAATCTTCCAACTCGCCCAGGTTCAATCCATACAATAATGAAGCCTCTTCAGCGAAGGTCATACTTTCAGGATCTTG
>NHGO01000047.1 GCA_002172295.1 Gammaproteobacteria bacterium TMED139
CCCAAAATAAAGTAACTACTAAAAACCCATCCCTAATTCCTAACTCACGCTTACTTTTCCTTGTTAAAAGGAAAAAGATACTACCAGTACTAAAAATAATGAGGGTAGAGCTTAAGAAGGAGGTGTGCATACCATCTTGGTAAACTATAGATACGAGTAACGGCAGAAAGTTTGCTAAAATGCTAAACAGCATTAAGAGAGTGCCGAGAATTTTTAATATGATAGATGCGTGCATTTTCTTCAGAAGAAACTTAGACCAACTTGAAATAATCGCTCTACTTGCGGAATCATTTTTCGATCCACTAAAAATAAAATTACATGGTCGTCTGGTTCAACTAGGGTTTTATCNTGGGCAATTAAAACTNGNTTATCTCTAACTATAGCTCCAATTTTTGTTCCTTCTGGAAGTTCAATNTCTTCAATAGTTTTTCCAACAACCCTNGATGAAGCTGNATCNCCATGNGCTATTNCTTCCATGGCTTCAGCCGCNCCTCTTCGAAGAGAGTGGACTTTAACAACATCTCCTCGCCTTACATGGGTTAATAGACTGCCGATGGTGGCCTGCTGTGGAGAGATTGCGATATCTATTTCTCCCCCCTGGACTAGGTCTACATAGGCAGGATTGTTTATTATTGTCATTACTTTTTTCGCGCCAAGTCTTTTCGCTAGCAGCGAAGACATTATGTTGGCTTCATCGTCGTTAGTTAAGGCAAGAAATACGTCGGTATCTTCAATGTTCTCTTCAAGAAGTAACTCTTGACTGGAAGCCTCCCCATTAAGAACGATAGCGCTATTTAAATGTTGTGATAAATAGGAACAGCGCTCTTGATTATGATCAATGATTTTTACCTGGTATCTANCCTCTATAGATTCTGCCAGCCTTAAGCCAATGTTACCTCCACCCGCTATGATCAGCCGTTTGTATGGTTTATCAAGCTTCCTTAGCTCACCGATACAACTTCTAATATGCTCTTGGGCGGCAACAAAAAACACCTCATCATCAGCCTCGATGACGGTGGTACCTTCGGGCATTATAGGTCGGTCTTTTCTAAAGATCGCAGCTACTCTTGTGTCAATATTCGGCATATGCTCTCTAAGAAGACGAATTTCATGCCCGACTAGAGGCCCTCCGTAAAATGCTTTCACGGCGACTAATTGCGCCTTTCCATCAGCAAAATCGAGAACTTGAAGCGAGCCTGGTAGATCAATAAGTTTCTCCATATAGTTTGAGACTATTAGCTCGGGGCTGATTACATCATCTACTGCTATTCCATGCTTTCCGAAAAGTTCCTCACTGACTAGATAATCTGATGATCTAATTCTGCAAATCTTTTTAGGTGTTTGAAACATTGAGTATGCGACTCTGCAAGCGACCATGTTGACTTCGTCATTGTCGGTAATTGCTATCATCATGTCAGCGTCTTCACCACCAGCTCGTTTCAGAACTTCGGGATGAGACGCATGACCTACTATCGTCCCTATGTCGATGCGATCTTTGAGTTCACGAAGCTTGTCAGCATCGGGGTCGACCACCGTTATATCGTTTGCCTCACTTGTTAAAGTTTCAGCGAGTGTGCAGCCTATTTGATTTGCACCAAGTATGATTATATTCATAGGACAAGCACTCGCGATTTCAAACTAAAGATTAGACTACGATTTACAAAGTAGGGAGAAGAAAAAACCATCGGGACCATCTTTATTGCCGGTCAATAGTTGTCTGCCAAAGCCGCATTCTACTCCCCAATCGGCCGGGATGCCCTCATATTTAGCGTTATTCACTCTTCTAACAAATCTTTCAACTTGTATATTGTTTTCGCGGGGTAGAATCGAGCAAGTTGTGTAAAGCAAGAGACCATTTGGCTTAAGGCATTGCCAGAGAGTACTTAATAACTCGGCTTGTATTTTAATGAGTTTCTCCACATCTTTATTACGTCTCAATACTTTTATGTCTGGATGTCGACGAATCACGCCAGTAGCAGAGCAGGGAGCATCCAAAAGAATTCGGTCAAAAAGTTCCCCATCCCACCATTCACTTGGCTGGGCTGCATCGCCTTGAATTAAAGTTGCTTTCAGGCCTAGCCGATTCAAATTCTCTCGGCTTCGCTCTATTCGGGCATCAGACAAGTCGAGAGCTACCATCTCAGTTAGTAAGCACTCACTTTCTAAAATTGCACAAGTCTTTCCTCCTGGTGCCGAGCAGGCATCAAGAACNCTGTGCCCTTGCTTTATATCTAATAAGTTAGGCACTAACTGGGATGATTCGTCTTGGACACTTAACCACCCCTCTTTAAACCCAGGAATTTCGTCAACCGCCATCGGTTGTTCTAAATAAATCGCAGTATTAGCAATCTTTGAGCTCTTTGAAGAAATCTTGTTGTCTGAAAGCAGTGTATGTATTTCCTGTGGTTTTTTCTTAGAAAGATTAACCCTCAGGGTNAGAGGGGGCCTTTGATTAGTATTTTCAAGAATTGTATGGGTCTCCGACTTCCAAGCATCTGTTATTTCGTCAAAGAGCCATTCCGGACAAGAACATTGGATGTGCGGTTCGCTAGAATCAAGCACCCGACCCAATCGCTCATGGTTACGTTGGTAATTCCGAAGGATCCCATTAACTAGAGACTTGGCCCACGGCTTATTGAGCTGCCTTGTCCCGGAAACGGTTTGATTGACCACTGCATGATCCGGAATTGAAAGTTCCCTTAGCTGGTAAAGGCCGATTAATATTAAGTTCTTTATATCGCCGTCTTTATTCCTGAGCGGCTTGTCAGTCAAGCTCTCGAGAAGAAATTCCAGTGTCAAATACCATCTACAAGTCCCAAAGCAGAGTTCTTGCAAGAGTGAGAACTCCGGATGGTCTGAAAATTGAGATAGGGAAGTAGAGAGCGAACCCCGTTGATTTTGCAGAGTAGTGATTATTCGGGCCGCAATTGATCTGACGTTTTTCATTGAACGCTATTACCAAACTTATTACCTTTAGCAAAGAAGCCGGGCTTTGCATTATTTAGTTCTTTAATGGATACCGCTTTTCTGCCTGGAAGTTGTATTAGGGACACAATCAGGNCCCCTTGCCCGCAAGCGACTGTAAAAGACTCTTTGCCTACTTCAATGATTTCACCAATGTTTCGNGGCTGCCCGAAACTAATAGCCACCTCAGCCGACAAAAGTCTCACTCGATCACCCTTGAATAGGGTATACGCTGGAAGTCTTCCGATGCCGGCCCTAATCTGTCGGTCTATCTGTGAAGCCTCTTGACCCCAGTCTATTAGCGCCTCCTCCTTACTTAATTTATTCGCGTAACTGCTTTCTGAGTCATCTTGCTCGTGTGAAGATGATAAATAACTTTCAAGATTATCGAGCACCTTGATCAAAGCTTGTCTACCTACCATTGCAAGGTTTTGTTCTAAATCTTCTCTTGTGTCTCTACCCCCGATTTCAACTTCAGCCTTTAGCAACATATTGCCGGTATCTAATCCTTTGTCCATAGCCATTATAGTGACACCTGACGTACTATCGCCCGCCAATATTGCTCGCTCTATAGGAGCAGCACCTCGCCATTTTGGCAGAAGTGACGCATGCACGTTTACGCAGCCATACTGGGGAATTTCTAATATTTCTTTCGGAAGAATTAACCCGTACGCTACAACTACAATAACGTCTGGCTTAAGCTCAAAAATCTTATTTCGCTCCTCTTGGCCCCGAAGAGATACCGGTTGGCAAAGCGGCAAGTTCTCTCTGNTTGCGAGCGATTTGATCGGCGAGCTTACTACTTTTTTACCCCGGCCAGAAGGCCTGTCTGGCTGAGTATACACAGCNATTATCTTATGTGAGCTTNTGATGACCGCCTCAAGGTGAGAAGCAGAAAATTTGGGNGTACCCGCAAAAATTACACGTAAAGNAGCCATGTCATATATTTTAACTAGAGATNGATTTCTGTTCTTTCTGCAGTTTATCTTTGATACGATTTCTCTTAAGTGAACTTAAGTAGTCGACGAAAAGTTTGCCATCAAGATGGTCTATCTCATGTTGAATACAAACAGAAAGGACTCCATCCGCCTCTATTTCAAACTGAGACCCTTCTTTATCTTGCGCTNATACCTTTATTTTCTTGGGTCGTGACACTGTTTCATAGAATCCAGGGACAGAAAGGCAGCCTTCATCATAATCAGCAAGGTCACTCTCAATAACANCGATAGTTGGGTTTACAAATACTTNAGGATCATTACGCTCTTCAGATACATCTAGCACTAATAATCGTTTGTGAACATCTACTTGAGTAGCAGCTAGGCCTATGCCATTTGCTTCGTACATTGTCTCAAACATATTNTCTATAAGGCACTTCAAGTCGCTATCAAAACTTGTGACGGGCACAGCAATTTTTCTTAAATTAGGGTTAGGAAATTCTAAAATCTTCAGTGTTGCCATCTTGAAATTATCAGTTCAAAAATTTGTATGAAAACCGCGGAGGATTGTACCGCATCGACGATGAAACATCGAAAGAGAAATTTATTGTAGTAAAGCATGTTTCGAATATTGGGAGTGCTCTCCTACTTGAAAGAATACTGCGTCTGAGGTAGTTTCCTCGTTTAATTTTTTTTAGCTAGGTATATTTCCAATGAGTAAACCGTTTGTCGCAATTCTTATGGGCTCTGAATCTGACCTCTCAATTATGCAAGCTGGTGCAGATATTCTGAAGCACCTAAAAATCGATTATGAGATAAAAATCACCTCNGCTCACCGAACTCCCGCGGTAACTCAGGAATACATTAGTAATGCTGAATCAAGAGGCTGCCAGGTTTTTATTGCTGGCGCTGGGCTTGCTGCTCATTTGGCAGGCGCAACTGCTGCTCACACGACTANGCCAGTCATTGGCGTACCTATCGATGCGGGCCCGTTGCAAGGATTGGACTCCTTATTATCAACGGTGCAAATGCCAGGCGGAATTCCAGTGGCAACTGTAGCAATTGGTAAAGCGGGAGCGAAAAATGCTGCGTATCTTGCAGCGCAAATCTTGTCGCTTGCGGATGATGATCTTTCTGACAGAGTTAAAGCTGAGCGTGCAGCAAACTCTGAGAAAGTTCAGGCACAGGATGCTGCGTTACAATCCTCACTTTAGACTGTCTCGAGAGTAGCTCGATGGGCAACCAAATTTTGGAGGCCGCAAGTGCCAGTTTAAAAGCCGGGGATGTAATTGCTTACCCGACGGAAGCTGTTTGGGGAATAGGTTGNGACCCTTTTAATAAAGCTGCTGTTCACCGTATTCTTGACCTAAAGAATAGACCAGTCGAAAAAGGACTAATCCTTGTTGCAGCTAACTTTGAGCAGCTCGGTCAGCTTCTCGAACCTCTGCATGAAGATCAAATTGCACTGTTAAAAAGCACGTGGCCAGGGCCGATTACCTGGCTAATCCCGGATGAGTCTAATTTGTTTCCACCCTGGATTAAAGGTGTCTATGAATCGGTAGCGATTAGAGTGAGTAGTCAAGAACTAGTGAGGGATCTATGCCTAAAATTCGGCGGCCCAATAGTTTCAACCTCTGCTAATATTGCAGGGAGGCCTGAAATCAGAGATCAATCACAAATCGAGAACGTATTCGGTGATACCATTAATTATGTGGTTACTGGAGAGCTTGGCGGTCAAGCATCGACATCAGAAATAAGGGACCTAATTACAGGTCAAAGATTACGCTAAATAAGGTGGGCTTTAGCATCTTGCAAAAAATTGACTCCAGTAGTTTCAAGAACTTTCTTTTGCGACTTCAAAATGAGATTTGTAGTCACCTAGAGCAGTTGGACCCTATTGGCGAGTTTAAGAATGATCGCTGGGATCGAGCAAAAGGCGGAAGCGGTGTCTCTCGGGTTATGGCCGGGCCGGGAATTTTTGAGAAGGCTGGCGTCAACTTCTCTCATGTCTTTGGNGATGCTATGCCAGNGTCTGCTTCCGCTCAAAGACCTGATCTGGCTGGAAGAGCATTCGAGGCGATGGGTTTGTCTCTTGTGATTCATCCGAGTAATCCCTTTGTACCGACCTCGCACGCTAATTTTCGCTTATTTCTCGCACAAAATGAGAAAGACGAGAGTATTTGGTGGTTTGGAGGAGGGTATGATCTAACTCCCTATTATGGCTTTGATGAAGATTGTGTCCATTGGCACGAGGTTGCAAAGTCGGTCTGTGAAGGTTTTGGTGAGCACTACTATCCAAAATTTAAAAAGCAGTGCGATGAATATTTCCAAATCAAACATAGACAGGAACCGAGAGGTATTGGCGGGTTATTTTTTGATGACTTTAACGAACTCGGNTTTGAAGAATCCCAAAANTTTGTGCAAGCTATCGCGAATAGCTACTTAGAAGCCTATCTCCCCATAGTTAGAAGAAGGGAGAATACTGAGTACTCGGCCAGAAACAAGGAATTTCAGGAATACCGGCGCGGGCGCTATGCTGAATTTAACCTTGTGTACGATAGGGGCACCGTATTTGGCCTGCAGTCTGGTGTAGGTAGAATTGAGTCGATCCTTATGTCGCTTCCGCCAAAAGTCAGGTGGACCTACGATTGGAAACCTGAGCCGAGTAGCGAAGAGGAGAAGCTTTACACTCGTTACCTGAAGGCGCGAAGCTGGGTTAAGTAAACTAGAAATTTTATGGGTGAGGAAGTTTATGAACGTTTACGCAGTTATTGGCGACCCAGTATCTCACAGTAAATCACCTCTAATTCATTCCCTTTTCGCAAAACAGACAGGTCAATCGATATCCTATGNTGCTGAAAAAGTAGTCACAGAAAAATTTGATGAGTTTGTGGCGAAGTTTTTTAAAGAGGGTGGTTCAGGGTTGAACGTAACTCTGCCGCACAAGGAGAGAGCATATAAACTTGCGAAGAGTTGTGACTCAGGCTCGAAAAAAGCAGAGGCGGCAAATACACTTTTCCAAAACTCAGCAGGTGAAATCTGTGCGGCGAATACCGATGGTCGCGGCCTCGTTGTAGACCTTAAGTCAAATAATGGCACCGAAATCAAAGGCAAGGACTTGTTATTGCTGGGTGCTGGCGGCGCTATCCGAGGCGCCCTTGTATCTCTTGTTGAAGAAAAACCATCTTCAATAACTATCGTGAATCGTACAATCGCAAAAGCGGATGTTTTGAAGATAAAATTTAAAAATTCCGCAAGAATTGAGACTTCAACATACGAAAGCCTAAAAGGGGATTACGATCTTATCATTAACGGCACGTCATTGGGCTTGACTGATGGGACACCGCCTCTGCGAGACATTAACGTGCGTCAAGGTGCATGTTGTTACGATATGTTCTATTCAGATGAACAAACTGCGTTCGTTCGTTGGGCTATGGCAAACGGGGCAGGCAAAGCAATTGACGGACTAGGAATGCTGGTGGAGCAGGCTGCCGAGTCTTTCCTTTTATGGCGTGGAATACGGCCAGAAACAAAAAAAATAATCGACGAGCTGAAGGGAGTATGAATTTTTATCTTTTTCAAGGCGAAAAAATAGGGCTTCCACATCATGGCGCCCTATCTTGTTCTTTTAATCCTAAAAGATACTAGTGTTCGCCGTCGCCTCCATGCTCGCCGCCTTCACCATGAAGGTCAGATGGTGATAATGCTACTGCATTCCGGTCATGCCCCATATAGTTGAAGCGAGCTTCTTCGGCATATTTACCCTCGACAGTCATTAACCCGATCAATACCAGCAAAACGCTTGGCGGCCCAAGTATTGTGAGGACCAGCGCTAAGCGTTCCCATACTACATGCATGAAAATAGCAACGATAAATCCCGCTTTTAAAAACATNAATAAAATTACCAAGGCCCANCGCATNCCGCCCTGAACGTCAAAGTAATCAACTGCATATGAAAAACCACTGAGTACGAAAAGAAGTATCCAGATCTTGTAGTAAATTCCCAGCGGNTGCTGTTGTCCTTCAGCAGAAGCCATTAGTTNTTTCCTCTAAAGTAAATAGAAAAATGCAAATATGAATACCCAAACCAAGTCAACAAAGTGCCAGTAAAGACCAGCAATTTCTATTATTTCAAAACCTTTCTTATCATAGTATCCGCGCTTAACCCGAAAAGCGACCCAAAGTAAATAAATTACACCGCCCGTTACATGGAGCCCATGGAAACCAGTCACCATAAAGAATATAGATCCAAACTGTGGCGCTCCGAATGGATTAGTCCAGGGGCGAACACCTTCGTCAAGTATTAACTTTGACCACTCGAACATCTGCATCCCGACAAAAGACGCGCCAAAGGCGGCAGTGGCGCAGATTAGCCAAAATGCCTTCTTTTTATCTTTCCGATAGCCCATGTTCACCGCGAGAGCCATTGTCCCGGAGCTCGTAATCAAAATGAATGTCATGATAGCTATCAAAATAAGAGGAATGGGTGCGCCGCCAAAAGATAACGCGAAGATTTCGCTTTGTGGTGGCCAAGGTGCGGTGGTTGTTAACCTGACATTTAGGTAGCCCACTAAAAAACAAGAGAAAATGAAGGTGTCACTTACAAGGAATATCCACATCATGGCTTTCCCCCAAGGCACCTGATAAGCCTGTCTATCCGCAGACCAGTCGTCGACCAGCCCGGTTACTCCCTCGGGGCTACCTTCAATTGCTTTTGCTTCGCTCATTAATGTTCCTTGTTATTTTTCTATGTATTCGATAAAAGCGCAAAAAGCACTAGCCACACTATGAGCAAGAAATGCCAGTAGAGTGTGCAGAGCTCAATGCTGAGTTTAATATCCTTTGGTTCTCCTCCTGAGAGCAATCTGATTGAACTCTTGCTCCAAACCCAAAGGCCTCCTAGTAAATGTGCTGCGTGCAAACCGGTCAGTAGATAGTAAAAAGCGTTTGCTGGATTTGAAACCATGAAGTACCCCGCGCTTTGCAGGCTGCTCCATGTGATAAGTTGCCCCACAATAAACAGTATTGCAAAAACACCTGCTCCAAAAAAAGCAACGCGAACGTTTTTTTCACCATCGCTTTTCGTAATGTTTCTCGCCCACTGAAATAGAATACTGCTTACTACTAGCAAAGCGGTATTGAACCACAGTTGCCCAGGTTCAGATAATGGCCGCCAATCCGGCAGCTCCATTCGTAAAATATACCCGACCGTGAACAGTGAGAAGACGACAGAAGCTACCACTAGGAAAATTGATAGAGCTACCTTTTCATTTGGGGACTCGAAGGCTCCTTCCGGCTCGAGTCCACCTATTACTCCTTTACGTTCCCAAGGCTTAACTGTGACATTCTTAAATAAACTCATTAGCTAACTGATTACGCCCCCTTATCTGAGCCTAAATTTTGGTCGTCTACAGTGGGCTCCTCACGTTCTGGCGTATTTTGAGGAATAAAATCCTGAGCCGCACCCGGCACACTGTAGTCGTATGCCCAACGGTAGACTGTTGGCAATGACTTGCCCCAATTCCCATGAACAGGCGGTGTATCGGGCGTTTGCCANTCTAGAGATGCNGCGCCCCAAGGGTTTGGGTCCGCCTTAGGTCCGTAGCGCAGACTCCAGAATACATTTACAAAGAACAATAACTGGGACGCTCCGACAAAAAGCGCGGCTACCGTAATTGCCGTATTGAGGTCTTGGGCAGAAGCTGGGATGAAGTCAGTAGTACCTAAGGCATAATAGCGGCGTGGTACACCGAGGAATCCCAAGTAGTGCATAGGTAAGTAGATAGCATAAGTTCCGAGGAAAGTGCACCAGAAATGAAGTTTCGCCATGCCCTCGTTAAACATGCGACCAGAAATTTTCGGATACCAATGATAGATCGCGGCGAAAACTACGAGTACGGGTGATACTCCCATGACCATATGAAAATGCGCCACAACGAAGTAAGAATCCGACAGCGGCAAATCGATCACTACATTTCCTAGGAATAGCCCAGTTATCCCGCCATGAATAAAGGTGAAGATAAAACCGATTGCGAAATACATTGGTGCATTCAATCGAATGTCACCTTCCCAAAGAGTCAAAATCCAGTTGTAGACTTTAAGTGCGGTTGGGACCGCAATAATTAAGGTTGTTGTTGCAAAGAAAAAACCAAAGTAGGGATGCATNCCGCTGACGTACATGTGATGCGCCCATACAATGAAGCTTAAACCCCCTATGGCAATAATTGCCCACACCATCATGCGATAACCAAAAATATTTTTACGCGCATGCACGCTCAATACATCGGATACCAGCCCGAAAGCAGGGAGTGCAACGATATAGACTTCAGGGTGGCCGAAAAACCAAAATAGGTGTTGGAAAAGAATCGGGGAGCCGCCATTGTGGTCCAAGGGAGTGCCGGACTCAATAATAGCTGGCATGAAAAAACTGGTTCCTAGTAGGATATCAAAAAGCATCATAATCGCAGAGACTAAAAGTGCAGGGAATGCGAAGAGAGCCAGTAGAGTGGCGACAAATATACCCCATACCGTGAGTGGCAGTCTCATCATGGTCAGGCCGCGGCAACGATATTGCAAGACGGTTACGACGTAGTTTAATCCCCCCATCGTCGCCGCTACGATGAATACTGCTAGTGAAATAAGCATCAAGACAATACCCATATCGTGACCAGGCGTACCGGCTAAATTAGTCTGCGGAGGATAGAGCGTCCAGCCTCCTCCCGTTGGACCACCGCTGACAAAGAAGCTAGCCATGAGAATAATCACGGAAAGCAGAAAAACCCAAACAGACAGCATGTTTAGAAAAGGGAAAACCATGTCTCGTGCACCGCACATGAGTGGAATCATGTAATTACCGAATCCGCCCAAGAAAAGCGCAGTCAAGAGGTAAACAACCATAATCATGCCGTGCATAGTTACAGCTTGGTAATAGAAATTTGGATCTATGAATGTTGCGGTATCTGGGAAGCCAAGTTGCATCCTAAAAAGTAATGATAGGACTAGGCCAACAATGCCTGTGAACACTGCTAAACCACCGTACTGGATGGCTATTACCTTGTGATCTTGGCTCCAGACATATTTTTCCACGAAACTATGCGGATGATGCATTTCCATTTCATGGTCTTGATCCGCTAATGGTACGTACGCCATTACTTCCTCCTAAACTTTTTTTACTGCGTTATTGCATGCTTACAGAACTTCTTTTTAATGCCTTATCGCAACGTGTTGATATAAGCTGCTACGTCGTTAATTTCCTCTAAATCAGCCATGGCCGTGGCCATTGAAACCATCTGCTCGCCATAGACATCAGCTGGATGCAGTCCTCTAATTCCTGCTAAGAAATTGCTGATTTGCGTCACGAAATACCAATCACTCATGCCTGCTAGAGCGGGTGCGTCGGTATACCAAGTTCCGGCGCCATTGTCTAAGTGACAAGCAGCACAGTTGCGGTCGTAAATATTCGCGCCGTTGCTTATATCTCCGGCGATAGTCGTAGCGCTCGGCTCGTCTGAAAAGGTCGCAATGTAAGCGGAAACGTTTCGAATTGCAGCATCATCAACAAGGGTCATCGCCATGGGCACCATGGCTGCACCATTAGTGTCGCCGTCTCCCCCACGAGCGCCTTCCTTGAAATACTTTAATTGTCTCTCTAGGTACCAGGCTTGCTGGCCAGCGATCTTTGGAGAATTTAATTGCTGGTTACCCTCGCCTTCCGCACCATGGCATGTGGCGCAGATTGCGTAGGCGGCCTGTCCTGCGACTAGGTCTGGTTCGGGCACGGATTGCGTTTCTGCAAACGTGGGTTGCGCGTCAATCCATGCATCGAAGTCTTCTTGTGATTCAACAGTGACTGATCCGCGCATAATGTAGTGCCCGACTCCACAAAGTTCTTCACATAATAGGTCGTAGGTTCCCTCTCTTGTCGGGTCAAACCACAGGTAAGAAACCATTCCGGGTACTAAATCCATTTTTACCCGAAACTGCGTGACTGTGTAATTGTGCAGCGTATCATGCGAGCGAAGCAGGGCTTGAACCGGCTGATTGACTGCTAGATGCATGTTAGGGTCGTTAACTACAACATCATCTTGCCCATACGGATCTTGAGGGTTAATACCGAAAGGGTTTTCTTCGGTGACGTTGGATACATCGGCGGCACCCAGTTGTCCATCTGCTCCTGGGTAACGGAACTGCCATTGCCATTGAGATCCCAATACCTCGTATTGCAAAGCTTCCTCGGGAACAGTCACGAAATTCGCCCAAACAAAAAGCCCAGGTGCGAGCATCGCCACGACGCCTATGGTCGTAATGACCGTCAGGTTCATTTCTAGCTTGTGATTCTCAGGCTCGTATACGGCCTTGTGTCCTGGCCTATGGCGATATTTGTAGACGCACCATGCCATGAAAAGATTCAGGATTATGAAGGCGGCGCCGGTCACCCAAAAGGTCACATTTATCGTGAAATCGATAAGACCCCAATTTGTCGCAATCTCGGTAAAATACCAGGGACCGCCGAAGGCCTGAGAAAAATGAAAAACTACCGTGCCTATTACTAGGAGAACAATAACGACCGCGAAAGCCATAAATCTAATTTCCTTCTAAAAATTTAAAACCCAATCTAGAGAGCCTTGGAACTGATGTAGCGTAATGCTCGTCCAACTAGTGTTGTCTGCCTTGATCATTTCTCTTTGAAGTACCTTGAGTAAACGAGTATTCATAATATCTGGTTCAAGCTTGCTGCCGGCGTTTTCACTCACTAGTTTAACATTTGTCCCACTCATCCCCCAGTTTTCAGCCAAGTCCAGGAGTGTTTACCTAGATCTCCCGAGCATACGGGGATGGATTATTATTGGGAGATTTTCACGCATTTTCGACGCATCGGAATGCTATAGAAAAATGCCTTGTATCGCAAGTAATTGTGGCAGTTGTAGCCGTTAAAACTAGAATTCTGACAGCCTTTTGTCAGCTGGAATTTGTATGTTTGTCACTAAGAAATAATTACTATTGTAATTTTGATGAACCGAGTGAAAATTATTCACGTAACTTGAGATTAAGGAATTTTCATGATTGAATGCCCGCGATTTTGAGAGCGTTAAATTTCGCATGCCATGGAAACGACAATCTAGTAACTTTTTCTTAATCCGCTTAGATAAATAACTTGTGACTGAACTAACAATAAACTTACGAGCCGGCTGGAGAGACTACTACGAGATGTGTAAACCTCGGGTCGTCCTTCTNATGGTCCTAACTTCTGTCGTCGGTATGTTTTTGGCTGTTCCAGGCATGGTTCCNCTCGATATACTTGTTTTGGGGAATCTTGGGATTGCGTTGGTCGCGGGTGCGGGTGCAGTTTGCAACCATCTAATTGACCGCAAAATAGACCTGAAAATGAAGCGGACTCAAAACAGGCCGCTGCCCCAGGGACGAGTGGGCCCAAGACAGACCATTGTTTTCGCACTGGTGATAGGTCTTGCGGGCATGAGCATATTGCTATTTTGGGTAAATCCTCTGTGTGCTTGGTTAACCCTGGGCTCATTTGTTGGATATGCATTTATCTACACCGGGTATCTCAAACATGCGACACCTCAAAATATAGTAATTGGTGGTCTTGCTGGCGCTATGCCGCCTTTACTGGGATGGTCTGCGGTAACAGGCACGATTGAACCTGGTGCGCTGATTCTGGTCCTCATTATATTTGCTTGGACACCCCCGCACTTCTGGGCCTTAGCCATCCATCGAAAAGACGAATACGCGAAAAGCGGCGTGCCTATGTTGCCCGTGACGCACGGGGAATACGTGACCAAACTGCACATCATCTTTTACACTGGTTTTCTCGTTGTTGTTAGCTCCATGCCTTATTTTGTCGAGATGAGCGGAGGGTTCTATCTAGCCGCATCCATGGTTCTAGGCGCAGGTTTTCTGTTTTTCTCTTGGTTATTACTGATTAAGCCTGGACCACGGACAGCAATGGATACGTTTCGCTATTCGATCGTTTATTTAGCGCTCTTGTTTGTTGCCCTTTTAATAGATCACTATCTCTTTTAGAACAGCGCACGGTGAAATTCTCTCTTACAGCAAAGTTGGGTTTCTTATCCTTCGGAGGTGTCTATCTGGCCCTCGCTGTTATACTCGGCTCCCTCTATGTCTTGCGCGCTGAAGGTCGGCTAATCAAGCAATTAGACGAAGTCGGCGCTACATTATTCCGAGAACCATTCACCGTAAACACCTTCGAATTGCTCGACCAAAATACACAGGAATACACGCTAGAAAACTTAAGGGGTGATTGGAACTTGGTTTTTTTTGGTTTTACTTCATGCCCAGACATCTGTCCGCTGACAATGGGTGAACTTGATAAGTTCGCCCGCAGTTGGTCAGAGTCTGAGCAAGATTTTAAACCAAAGATCATCATGGCAACCGTTGATCCCGCCAATGATAGTCCGGCAGAAATGAAAAGATATTTATCAAGGTTCGATAATGAGTTTGTCGGTTTAACTGGCGATCCTATGGCTCTTAACGAATTTGCCAAGGGCTTTTTCGTGGGTTTTGGAGAGTCTGAGAAAACTGAATCGAAAGTTGATGAATCACATGCGGGCCATAGTGGGAAGAGAGAAGGTGCTATTGATCATAGCAGTCACGTCTCCATTGTCGATCCGGAGGGCAGATTTATTGCTGCTCTGAGGCCTCCTCACCGAGCAAGAGATATCGTNAAGGCAATGAAGTTGATCACAAGAAGATAGTGATTTCTCAATTCCTTTGGGTTTAGAAAAATCCACTCGCTTCAANAGCATCAGGAGCGGAATCAAGCGTCTGCTCTGCCAGCTTCTTGCGATATACCATAAGCTTCTAATACTGAGAATTTTGNGGGNGGGGCCTCGCAGAAGACGCCATTGATTTGATGGGCTTAAGGGTTGAGAATATGAGTAATGCATACACCCACTTCTTTACAAATATCGAAAACTCCTCCTACGAGTTTTTTGGAAACNAAATTCATTGTGGGGTCGTGAGGTAATCAAAATTAAAGAATTGATATTGGTTGATGGGTCTTCCTACCTTTTTAGAGCGTTCCACGCGCTCCCACCCTTAATCAACAGCCGCGGGCAGTCAACAGGTGCAGTCAAGGGCGTCATAAATATGACGCGAGCGCTACTAAAAAAGTCCCCTCACAAGAATATTGCGATGGTCTTCGACGCAAAAGGCAAAACATTTCGCAATGATCTTTACCCAGACTACAAATCTAACCGACCACCCATGCCGGAGGAGTTACGCAGCCAAATTACGCCAATTCATGAAATCATCACTGCAATGGGAATTCCTCTTATTATCGTCGAGGGAGTTGAGGCGGACGATGTGATTGGGACTCTGGCAAATCAAGCGACTGCCATGGGCATTAGAACCTTGATTTCCACTGGGGATAAGGATTTAGCGCAACTGGTTAACTCCAATGTGGCTTTGATGAATACCATGACTAATGAAGAGCTAGATGAAGGTGGTGTCCTTAAAAAGTTTGGAGTAACGCCTGCACGCATTATTGATTATCTCGCGTTAATGGGTGATAAATCAGACAATATCCCGGGAGTCCCCGGAGTGGGACCGAAAACAGCAGTCAAATGGCTGCTCGAATATGATTCTATGGAAGGGATAATTGAAAATGCATCTGCGATCGGAGGAAAAGTTGGTGAGCGCCTCCGCGAAAACATTGAGCAACTTAAACTGTCTTATGAACTTGCCACCATAAAGTTGGACGTCGATGTGGGCGTTTCGATTTCTAGTCTAACTAAGCAAGCAGAAAATCAACAAGAATTATACGGTTGTTTTACAAAATTAGAGTTTAAAACGTGGATAAGAGAATTAGAAGATAGTGATGCAACTGGCGCCTTAAGACAAGAGCCTGAAAATATTCCAAAAGAAGTCGAAAATCNTGATGATTCTTCGAGCTTGGAGGAAGTCTCAGTAACGGAGGTGAATTACTCGATAATTAAAAACGCACAGGAGTTAGACTCGCTGCAAACAGCGTTAGAGAAATCAAACCGGTTCAGTATAAACGTGGAATCACAAGGGCCCCATTTTCTTGATGCACAAATTGTTGGGGTCAGCGTTAGTTGCGAGCTAGGGGCCTCCAGCTATATACCCATAGGGCATAGCTATGAGGGCTGTCCGGAACAATTTGACCTAAAAGTAGTACTGGAAAAATTAAAACCAGCCATTGAAAAAGAGTCCGTTAGAAAATTTGCTTACGACACTAAGCATATTAGCCATCTGTTGCAAACTCACGGAATTAAAAAGTTAGCGGTTTCATCAGATGTCTTGTTGGCGTCATACGTCTTAAACTCAGTCGCAACTAAGCACGGGCTTAGCGACATAATTGGCCACTATTTGAACGCTACTCTTACTGATCCAGATGCACTTCTGGGCAAAGGTAGGAAAAGGTTAGTTCCAAGTCTGCTTACTATCGATGAATATGCTGTTTTTGCAAATGAGAAAGCTGACTTTATTCATCGCGTAGCTCTCGTTTTAGACAATAAATTATCCTCCTTTGAGAAATTGCAGGGTGTATACAGATACTTTGAGTTGCCTCTGGTTGGTGTACTCCAGCGAATAGAGAGGAATGGAATAAGTCTAGATAAGAATGCTTTGAAAACACAAAGCGTTGAGCTAGAAAAGAGCTTGAATGACCTTCAGCAGCGGATTTATGACATTGCCGGNGNGGAATTCAACATNGGTTCTCCAAAACANTTGCAAGCAATATTTTACGATAAACTGCAGCTGCCTATTTTAAAGAAAACACCAAAGGGACAGCCCTCAACAGCAGANCCTGTTTTGCAAGAGCTTGCCGAAGATTATGAATTGCCGAGGTTTATTTTAGAACATCGTTCACTGAGTAAGCTCAAATCCACATATACAGATAAATTGCCTCTCGAAGTGAATAATTCAACTGGAAGAATTCATTCAANCTTTCAGCAAGCAGTAACAGCGACAGGCAGATTGTCATCTGCTGACCCGAATTTACAAAATATTCCAATTCGAACAGAAGAGGGCAGGAAGGTTCGCCGGGCGTTCATATCCAATAAGGGCTATAAGCTTATGGCAGCCGATTATTCTCAAGTTGAGCTGCGTATAATGGCTCACTTGTCTCGAGATCCAGGATTACTGTCGGCGTTTGACAGTGAGCAGGATGTTCACAAAGCTACCGCGGCTGATGTTTTCGGTGTAGAGCTTGACTATGTTACAAGTAAGCAAAGGCGGAGTGCTAAAGCCATTAACTTTGGCCTTATTTACGGAATGAGTGCGTTTGGGCTTGCCAAGCAGTTAAGTGTGAGTCGAACTGAGGCCCAGGAGTATGTCGACCGTTACTTCGAGAAATATCCTGGCGTAAAAGTATATATGGAACAGACGCAGGCCTTCGCTGATGAAAAAGGGTACGTTGAAACTATTTTCGGCAGACGATTGTATTTACCAGAAATTCGCTCTGGNAATGCAATGGTGCGCAAAGCGGCCCAGAGAACCGCGATTAATGCTCCTATGCAAGGTTCCGCTGCTGACATTATTAAATTGGCCATGATCGATATCGATCAGTGGTTAGAATTAGGTGATCTTGATGCTCGTTTAGTCCTTCAAGTGCATGACGAGCTAGTTTTTGAGGTTACGGATCGGGATGCGGCTTTGTTGGAAACAGGTGTCAGATTTAGGATGATGAGCGCGGCTTCACTAGAGGTTCCGTTAGTAGTAGACATAGGAATCGGTGACAATTGGGATCAAGCTCATTAATTGGANTATTCCANACTAAGCCATTTGGTAATTACTTCTTTNGCTTCGCCGAGTCCGGTTTTTTTCAAAGAAGAAAACAATTGTACTGAAACACCACGCAAGGATCCCGTTTCTTTGCGTACCCTGAGCAGGGCATTCTGAGCGGCCCCANGCTTGAGTTTATCCGACTTAGTCAGNAGCAAATGAAGAGGNAGATTAGACTCTACAGCCCAGCCGATCATGGTNAGGTCATATTGCTTTAAGGGGTGTCGGATATCCGATAGAAGAATCAATCCAACCAAAGGGTCTCTCAATCTTAAGTATTTTTCTAACTCTGTCTGCCACTTATGTTTTACTTCTAAGGGGACCTTCGCAAATCCATAACCGGGAAGGTCGACCAGATATTTTGTAGCTTCGATAGCAAAGAAATTGATGAGTTGAGTTCTTCCGGGGGTTTTACTAGTGCGCGCAAGGCCAGAATGACCGCAGAGGCTGTTAATCGCACTTGATTTCCCAGCGTTAGAGCGCCCTGCGAACGCGACTTCGGCGAGACTATCCGCAGGACAATCAGAAATTTTGACTGCACTTACGGTAAATTGGGTCTGGTTAAAGTCCATTTCGATTTGTTGTTCGTAATGTAATTAAGTTATGAATCAAGCTAGTANTCGTTATAACGACGACCTCATTAGAGACATGTTGNAATTTACGTTATAATAGCATCTTCGAAAGTTACNCTGTTAAGGTCTTGAGTCGCCGGAAAGCCTGATAATTCCGTNGACGACTTTAACGAGTCGAGTTTTAGATCTGAAGCAGTGTTGGGAACCATCATGAAAAAACTTTGCATTTCAATTTTATNTACAATTTTCGTATTACTCGCGCCNCAGCTGCTCGTTGCTCANGGCGACGCGGCCGCTGGGCAAGCTAAATCGGCCCTTTGCGCGACCTGCCACGGCGCTGATGGGAATAGCGAGCTGTCGGTTAATCCTAAGATCGCTGGTCAGAAGTTCAATTATATCGTCAAGCAGTTACAGGACTACAAGTCTGGTGCTAGAGCAAATGCAACCATGGCAGCGATGGTGGCAGCGCTCTCTGACGAGGATATCATGGACCTTGCGGCTTGGTACTCGTCTCAGAGGGTTACCCTTTTGGGGGCAAGTCTTGAGAGCCTGGAGTTAGGTGAAAAGATATATCGCGCTGGCGTGAGAGAGTTATCGGTAGCAGCATGCTCGGCATGCCATTCTCCGACGGGCAGCGGAAATGCCCCGGCAGGCTTTCCTTCATTAAGCGGTCAGCACCCGGATTACACATTGATGCAGCTGAAGGCGTTTAGAGCGGGAGAGCGCCAAAATGATTCGAGCGCTATGATGCGCTCAGTAGTAGAGCGCCTGACAGATGATGAGCTGTCGGCACTAGCAAATTATGTCTCAGGGCTGAATTAGACGGCGTCTTGGAGTAATTGAACCTGGAGTTGGCATCAAAAAAAGGGTGTGGTAAGTTTCCAAGATGGTTATAGATTTTTTGAGAAAAGTGGAGGGCTAAGGTGAATAAGATTTCGCTAGCTAAAAAGATATTGCAAGCTACATTGCTCGT
Organism: Gammaproteobacteria bacterium TMED139; assembly: GCA_002172295.1. Taxonomy (GTDB): domain Bacteria; phylum Pseudomonadota; class Gammaproteobacteria; order Pseudomonadales; family Pseudohongiellaceae; genus UBA9145. The sequence continues at coordinate 19,230 of NHGO01000047.1, forward strand.
NACCTTGCTGCCGTTTGGTTCTGCAAGTTTCGGTCAGATTGAGCGTTTTGTCGCTGGGACACACTACCAGGAAATTGCCAATCCCGTTAACACCAATGATTCTTCCAAGGTAGAGGTCATTGAGGCTTTTTGGTATGGATGCTCGCATTGCTTTCGTTTTGAACCCTTGATTGCTGATTGGGAGGATAATACGCCGGACTACGTGGATTTCGTTAGATTTCCAGCTCTTTGGAATGGGCTGATGAAGGTTCATGCGCAGGTTTACTACGCTGCTGAAGCTCTAGACTCATTAGATGTTCTCCATGAGCCAATTTTTAACGCAATTAACGTTGAACGTAATATGCTTCAGAATGAAGATCAAATCGGGGAACTTTTTGAGCAACATGGAGTAAGCCAATCCGATTTTGAGAGCGCTTTTAATTCCTTCTCAGTAAGGACCAAGGTCAATCAGGCGGAAAAAAGAATGACTGATTATGGGATTCGCTCCACGCCCAACATGATTGTTAACGGTAAATATCTCGTTGCGACCGGCGAGAATGTGAGAACTCAGCAAGAAATGTTAGACATTGTTGATTTTCTTGTTGAAAAAGAGCGCTCCGCGATGAGCGGCTCTGGCGACTAAGCCCAAAACTTATCTCAAGTCTCATATCTTGCCTTTTAATTAAACAAAGAGGCTAGATATGGGATCCCAGTGCCTTAAACTCGCTTTTTTGTAATAAGGCCCCTAGAATTCCCGATCACGCCTACCTCTTAGCTGCGCTTATTTACAACCCCGTGCTTTTAGAACTATTTTTACGTTTCATCCGTCCTAAAAGCCCAGTAACGAAAGATTCGAAAATAACAACTCAAGAGCTCAGTCCTACTGAAATTCAGTGTGGATAAGTATAGGTCGGAAAATGGACAGTCTCACAAATAAATTTAAAGACCTATTTTTTAACTTTATCTGGCGGAGATCCGCTAATAAAGCGCACAAGGAGCTGGAAAAATCAGTAAGTGCGACGTTGATGCTATTTGATAAAGAGCTATATAGTTTTGAGTCAGGTAAGTCGGTGCGACTCAGCGACAATTGGGGCACTGATGAATTGGCGGCGAAGGGTAAAGAGTTGCTCGGTCATTTTAAAGAACCGCCATCGATTCAGTTATTGTTGCCTTCAGGAGACTTTTTGGCCACTCGACATTCCTTGCCTGATCTTCCAAAGAACAACTTGATCTCGGCGCTAAGGCTTCAAGTAGAGGAAACACTTCCCTCTTTTGATAAACCGGTAGCAATCGCCCTTAATTCTCAGAGCTCAGAAGTTGGAAAGGAAACCATTGTGTTGTGGAAGGATCAGGCGGAGCTGGATAATTTGTATTTGGCGTTTCAAAAACAGGACCTGTTTTTGGCTGTTGTTGAACCTCGGATACTAGCATTACAAGCCAGCGGTCAAATTGATGGATTTTTGGAACGAGATGGACTTAATGAAACCCTAGTAATGTTTGAAAACTCAGTGTTGAAGACATGGCAGCAGGCACACAAAGTTGACTTGGCGCAAGATGAGTTTCTCGATCAGTGGAACACGACTATTTCAGACCAGAACCACACCTCGATTTTGGAAATCGATGAGTTAGAGAAAATTAGAACGCTTTCTATAAAAGCAGAAGGGAGCGGTTATCCCTTTTTCCCTAACGGTGCTATAACAGCAAGGCAAGAAGTAGAGCGAGGCCGCAAGGTTATTTCCGCTTTTACAGTCTTAATTGTTCTTTTATGCCTTGCTGCTTTGCCATTTNTGCGGCAATCAATTGAATTTAGAAGCGCAGCTTCCTCCTTAGAGGCNAGCCGTGTGATGTCTAGTGAGGCCAGGCAGGACCAGCAAGTCGTGGTAAATTTCGAAGACCGATGGGGGCCGTTAAATGACTTTCCAGAGCAACAACTCAGACAAGCCATGTTCACACTTCAGAACGTGCTTGGCGCAGAAAGGATTTCCTCAATGGAAGTTTCGGAGGGNTTAATCAAGTTGCAGGGATCAAGTGCAGATCCCCAAGCTATTTTGCAAAAGCTTGAGCAAGACCCTCTATTTACGGAGGTGCTATTTTCAAGAGCAACAAGTAACACGAGGTACTATATAGATTTACGCTTAAGCCCCGTAAATTTCGAGGCTTATATGGTTCGCTACTTTCCAGAGAATTAAGTTAAGTTATGCAGTATAGCCAACGCGAAAAAAATATTGTTTACATAGCGCTACTTGTGGGAGCAATTTTTGTGGGTACTACAGTATTGCCGATGATCCAATCGATCTATCTCGATAGAGAAGGCAACATCGAACAAGTATTATTAGAAATTGAACGAGAGACTCGTTTGGTAGAAGAAACCGCAAGGTGGAGAGAAAGGCGCACCGAAGCAGAGGTAAGGATCGCCCAGTTAGAACGAGAAATCTTTAGCGGTGAGACAATTCCACTAGTCGAGGCAGAGTTACAGAGCGACTTGTCCCAGTATGCGAGGGAATCAGGGATTATAATTGGTTCAACCCGGTTAGCTGAGAGGGTTGAAACGAATGAGTGGCTTATGATTAGCCAAGAGATGTCTTTTCGGACAGACAGCGCAAATAATACTATCGGGTTCCTGGAAAGATTGGATAACTCTGTTCCTAGATTATTTGTTAGAGACTTTTCAATTAATCGGACAAGATCCCAGTATACAGGTGATATAACTGTAGTTGGTTTTGCTCGTAGCGAAGGATTAATTACTGGGGGGTTAAGCCAACGTTAGGCCTAATAAAATCATGAGTTTTTCACCGATTACTTTACCAATTTTTTCACAACTATTAGAGCCGGACGGTATAGCACCATCACAAAACTTTGAGGAGAGCGGTGAATTAATTTGCAGTCAAATTCCAGATGTGCAGATACGAGCTAAAGTCCGTTTCATTATCGGAGAAATTGTCCGGTTTAAGTTAGGGGGAGATGATGAGGTAAGGAAACTCAGCAAATATTGGCGCGCCGAGCTATCTCCCAGGATAGAAGGAGAGGAAGCTGACATATTTGTTTCGGGGTTTGAAGATGATGAGGGCCTTACAGACCTGGCCTCGGAAGCACCTATTATTAGATTAGTGAATCATTTGTTTGCTCGCTCATTAGATTTAAATTCCAGCGACATTCACTTTGAACCCAACGAAATACACTTGGATATTCGTTGTCGGGTCGATGGAATAATGACTCGGATCGAGCGTTTGCCGGTCCGCATTCACACCGCTGTTGCTTCTCGCCTTAAGCTTATGGCAAAACTAGACATTGGCGAGAAGCGCCTGCCACAAGATGGGAGAATAAATTATAAGATTGGTAGTAAGCAATTGGATATGCGTGTATCGACATTACCCGGTGTTCATGGTGAATCAATCGTGCTCAGGATTCTTGATCGGTCTGATACTTCGGTTGATTTGGCGCAGTTAGGCATGCCTCAAAATGTGCTTAAACATTATCGTAACATTATTACTCAACCGCACGGCATGATTCTAATTACTGGACCTACTGGCTCTGGGAAGACTACGACTCTTTATGCGACGCTGGAAAAAATAAATAGCGAGAAACAGAAAATTATTACTGTGGAGGATCCAGTTGAATACCAGTTAGAAGGCATAACTCAAATCCAGGCAAATGCCTCTATAGGGCTTAATTTTGCAGCGGGGTTGCGTTCTATTGTGCGTCAGGATCCGGATGTGTTAATGGTGGGAGAGATTCGTGATCATGAGACTGCTGAAATCTCAATCGAATCTGCGCTAACGGGCCATTTGGTTTTTTCAACATTGCACACTAACGACGCCGCTGGAGCTGTGACGCGTTTGCAGGATATGGGAGTAGAAGGCTATTTAATTAGCTCTAGTTTGTTAGCGATTCAGGCGCAACGGTTGGTGCGGCGGGTTTGTACAGATTGCGCAGAGTTGGTTGACTTAAATCAAGATGAAGCGACAGTTCTTGGAGTCCCTATAGAAATTTGCCCGAAGGTAAAACGGGGTTCAGGGTGTGAAAGTTGCGCCCACACTGGCTACCGAGGGAGAGTGGGTCTTTATGAGCTCTTGATGATGAGTGATGCAATTCGCCACCACATCGCTAATGATTCTGACGCAAACGTCATTCGAGATCAGGCTGTCGCTGAAGGTATGCAAACCTTGAGAGAGGATGCAATAGAGAAATTAAAAAACGGACTAACTACTCCCGAAGAAGTGGTTCGGGTTACGAGATCAGCATGAATTTAGCACTTTTTAAATACCAGGCTTTTGATAACCAGGGAGGAATCCAGGCTGGTCAGGTTAATGCGGAATCCGAGAGAGAAGCCATAAGAATATTAAAAGGAAAAAACCTGACGCCTATTAAAATAAAGGAATCAAAAAAGAATGTAGAAAGTATCCGGCGCAAAAAAGTCACAAATAGTGATCTTTTAGATTTCACAAATGGCTTATGCACATTAGTAGAGGCAAGAGTCCCTTTGGACAGAGCTCTGAGGCTGCTAGATGGCATTACTGAGTCGCCTGCGATGAAGGCATTAGTTTTAAATTTGTTGGGTGATGTGAAAGAGGGGAAGAGCTTGGCTAATGCTATGGAGGCGCACCCAGCAGTATTTTCAAAAATGTATATTAACATTATTAGGGCTGGGGAGGAGGGAGGAATTTTGCATGAACTTTTGCCAGATCTAACAGAATTTCTGCAAACCAGTGCTCAAACCCGTCAGGCCATAGTCTCTGCGATGATCTATCCAATCGTATTACTAGCGACCGGGGTAATTTCCGTATTCCTATTGCTAGTTTTTGTTGTACCTCAATTTGCTGCCATGTTTGAGGATGCAGGCTCTGATATCCCCCCTTCAGCAGCTTTTTTGCTTAATTTAAGTGACTTCCTTCAGTCATATGGGCTTTTCCTTTTTATCACATTCATACTATTTATTATAATCTGGCAACGACTTGACAATAACTACCGCAGCAAACTAAAGAAAGATAAATTTCTTTTGTCCGTACCTTTGATGGGTAACCTTATTTTATATAAAGAGAGTGCCATATTCTCAAGAACTTTAGGGGCTCTGCTAGGTGCTGGCATACCTTTAATTCGTAGCTTAAGGGTTTCCAAGGAAGTTGTTTTGAATTCATTTATAGTCAAACACTTGGATGATGTTGAGGAAGATGTTCGCGGCGGCACTGGGTTAGGACTTTCCCTTGAGAAGACAGGTATTTTCCCTACGCTTTTGCATCAGTTAGTAGCAGTGGGGGAAGAATCTGGGCGAACGTCTTCTATTTTAATAAAGTCGGCCAATACGTTTGATAATCTCGTGCGTAATCAGATGTCTAGCATCGTCTCAGCTTTGCAGCCAGCTTTAATTATTTTTCTTGCGATTGCCGTTGGTGGCATCACAATTACTATGCTATCCGCTGTATTTAGCATGAACGCAGTAGAATTTTAGAATTGGAGACCATTGTGATTTCAGTAAGAAATAAAATAAAATTTTCGCGAAGTTATTTATCGAATTTACTTTTGATCACCATGTGTATTAAGTTGCAGTCTTGCATGGTTTCGAGTGAACAGCCTGATCAAGTATCTTCCCAAGAGGCGGTAACTCAAGAGATAAATCAGCCATCCGGTGGTAGTTCATCTTCTTTTGGCGTAAACCAAATTCCTGTGATTTCTTCGGCGGAGTCATTTGAGCAGGAGGCCATTATTGCTGAGATAAATCGCGATGGGCGGCCGCTCAATTACCCGGGGTTAG
>NHGO01000048.1 GCA_002172295.1 Gammaproteobacteria bacterium TMED139
TTATAGATCCCGATGAAGTGTCTCTGGCCCCACTCGCACCAATTTGCTCTGCTCCCGGCTGCGTTTCCCTATTATTTGCTCCCGAACTCGAGCTAATTTCGCCGCCCGGCCGGCTTTGCTGCCCTCGAGACGGAATTGCCGCAGATTGTTGGGAGCCCGCTGAGCTAGCGGCTTCAGGACCTTGCTGCCCCTGACTCGCTGTTGCTGCCTGAGAACTTGAAGAGCTCGGACCTGGAGCAGCTGGCGTAGATGCGGGGCGCGAAGAGCTTTGGCTCTCGGGAGATGGCATCGACTGAGAGCTTGACGAGCTTTGGCTCGAAGAAGATGGCATCGACTGAGAGCTTGACGAGCTTTGGCTCGAAGAAGATGGCATAGGCATGGAGGGCGAACTCTGGCTTGAGCTCTGACTTGAACTCTGACACGCACCCAAAATCAAGGTGGCAGTGCAGGTAACAATGGCTGAGGAAATTCTTATCGATTTCATATTAATCATTCTACTCGAGTTTTCTTTTACAGTTAACGTGTAGTGACATCCATAACCATCATTACTTTTTCGAAGAATATTAATATTTTTCAACGAAGTTTTGAGTTTTTCTCTAACTTTGACAACTTTTATGCTTAAATTTATCCAAAAAAGTCAAACTTATCAGGCTAAACCCCTCTTTTCCTCGATATGAGCCCTGAGAAATAATAAAGATGCTGTGTCTTAACTTATATGTTTAATACCAATAACGGTATCGAAAAATATGCCCCTTACTGGACACTGGTCTTCCGTTTTCGATAGCGGGTCTGAACTTTGAAAAGCGAACACTTCTCCTAAGGCGTGAAAACAAATTAGCATTTCCCTCATTCTCTTCGGCCAAAACAACTAAATCTCTGACGGCGCCTGTCGGCGAAACAGTGAAAGAAACATCTGCGATTGAATATTGCAATTCCGATCGAGCTTTAGGGCTAGCGGCCCTCATTTCCAGATTTTTAGGCTCCTCAATGAAAGTAGGCAATGGTGTTACTTGACNAAATAAGCTCTTCTTAAGCTCGTCCCCATTGGCCTCCGTGCTTAAGAGACTCCACGCTTGAAGATAACGTTCTTGAGCGTCAGCTCTTCTTTCGAATATAAGGTACCAGTCAGCCAAATGAGTTATCGCNTCCGCAATTGCGAAGACGCTACCGTCCTCTTCAATATAANATNTTATGATGTCCATGAGCGCNGCCTCTCCAAGACTGAAGCTGCGAGGGTAAATTGTCCGACTATTGAGTTTCTGCCTCAGNTTCTCTTGCTTCGCTCTGAATTCGGGTTGATCCATGCCCGCCAGATACTCTGGNTACATCTTCACATAGTACGCNGACCTCGCTAAATCTCTTAGATACTGGAGAAATCTTTCATCTTGCCTGCCATAATGAGANGCNACAATTCTCAGACCNGCGCTCAGGAGCATTTGCGCTGTGCTCAACCGAACGCCTAACTGATCTCCATATCCCAAATTGAATGCCCTGATGTTCCATAGTGCTAGCCTTTCTATCGCCGGTATAANCCGCGGATCATTGATCCCATAAGCTTTNTGTTGAATNAANAANAGNTAATTACTGTAAAGATCTGCTTGCTCCCAATTTTCGATGGCAACATAACTATCAATCATGNTCTCTAAGAGAGGTATTTGNTCTGGCGTATGCAATCCCAGCGTGATTCTATTAATTTGAATCGCTCNACTATAGGCNTCAATTGCGCCCAAATGATTGAATTGCTGCTGCTGCAACTTACCNAGCGTAGNTAGCTGCTCCANAAGCCCGCTATCCCANGCTCCTCCTGCCCNCTCTATCCTCTCAACAGCCAGCGAGTANCGTTCNATGTTCTCATCANGATCACTNAATAATGNATCCAACTCTTCATGCTNNGAAGTTATTCTGNTCGGANGCAAAGAGAGTGTAGTTTGCAAACCAGGCGCAACTGATACTGGTTTCTCCAGATAATACAATCTTGCCCGTGTTTCAGGCTCAACTGCGGTATTGCCTTGTTCCTGAGCACAAACCACGGAATTTAGGATAACCGAAAGTACCGGGATCGAATGCAATTTGAAGGAAGAAATATTTATCATCTGAAGCATTTTGTGACAAAAAATAACATTGGCCAAGAAGATTTCGAATTTTTGCTGCCACAATCCTTATTATGAGAAATTAAAGCTACTACTTTGTGCACGGCAACAAGTTATATTCTTTCTCCTATTTACGTTTTCAAACTCATCAGGGATCAGTCTGCTTTTTCAAAAATAAGCTGAAGATTTCCCTTGTCGTCCGCGCTCGCGCGCCAACTTGGCGCAACATAAGTAGTAGAGGCGTATTCAGTAATTATCGCCGGGCCAACAACTTGAGCGCCGACCTCCAGCTCGCTCCTATGATAGATTTTAGTTCCTTTGCCGGATTCACCCATGGCACCTTCTTCAAAATTATTTGAATCACTACTCCTCGGAGCATTAGGCAATGTAAACTCAGAAGCTAGCGCGTATACGGTGACACGCAAATTAACAATTTCAATCAACTCCCCAAGCGAGTATCCATATCTAACACAATGCAAATCTGCAAACGAATCGGAACATTCATCTAACCCAGACCAAGGTACGTTTATCGTGTATGACTGGCCGCAATAACGACAATCGACAGAATAATCGTGCTTAAGTAGTTCCTCTTCAACGCCCTCACTGATGAGAGCTCTCCGTCCTTCTTTGACTAATTCAGCAAGATGAGCGTCGATAACGGTATTTGATGAATTATCAGCTAACACGTTAACTGTGCGAACAAATTGTCGACCTCTATCCGCAACGAGCATGCCTAATGCTGAAAGCACTCCGCCGTATGCTGGAACAATGGCCTTTTCCATCTGCATTCCCTCTGCGATCTCACAAACATGCAGACCCCCAGCACCGCCAAAACTAAAAAGGACAAAATCTTTAGGATCGTAGCCTCTATTTACCGATATCAAACGAATAGCTTTAATCATATGCTCATTTGCGATTTGAATTATCCCATTAGCAGCCTCTNCGANAGTTAATCCCAACCGGGTGCTTAGCTTTCTGATTTGTCTGTTTGCAAGATTTTTGTCCAACTTGAGACCACCAGCCAAATCAGACTTATCTGACAACCTGCCGAGCACCAAATGAGCGTCAGTCACAGTGGCTTCCAAGCCGCCCTTACCATAACAAGCCGGACCCGGTTCGGCTCCAGAGGACTGCGGGCCAACTCTCAACAGCCCTCCCTCGTCGATAAAAGCGATTGAGCCGCCTCCCGCACCAATTGTATGCATATCAAGCATTGGGACACCTATTGGATATGGACCAATACGTCCTTCGGTTGTCGTCTCTATATTTTTATCTATAAGAGCAACATCTGTCGAAGTGCCTCCCATGTCGAAACTAATTAATTTCTCCTCTCCAACCTCCTTGCCCAAGAACTGAACAGCTTTAAGACCACCAGCAGGACCAGAGAGCAGCAGGTTAACTGCCCTTTCAGCGGCCATATCTCCGGAAAGAGTTTCGCCACTGGATTGCATAACTTGCAATTTCGCTCGACCCAATTTTTCNCNAAGCCCAGCTAAGTAACGATAAATTACTGGCCCCAAAGCCGCATTCAGCCACGTCACCACGCCGCGCTCAAATTCTTTATAAACCGGAAAGACTGATGAAGACCGACTAATGGAGAGGCAGGGCAATCTTTTGCTTAGAGCCTGCTCCAGCATCATCTCAAATTTAGGATCAATAAAAGAAAAGAGTAGGTTGATAGCTACAGATTCAGGGTCAATCTTAGCAATCTCGTCGATCAAGTTTTCAATATCGATATCAGTTAAGCGTTCAACAACCGAACCATCGGCTCCTAATCTGCCGCCTGTCTCCAAACAAAGATCGCGAGGAACTGGCGGCAATATAGGCTGAAACTCCAACTCATATAGCGCAGGTCGCGTTTGCCTCCCCAACGTTAATAAATCCTTGAAACCACGGTTAGTCACGAATACGGTTTTGGCTAGTTTATTTTCTAATGCCGCGTTTGTAGCAACCGTGCTCCCGTGAACTATTTCGACATCACCTGTTTTTAGTTTTGGATCTAGACCTAAGCTTCTGATTCCTTCAAGTATTGCTTCCTCAGGTGCATCTGGCGAAGATAAAATCTTGAGAGTTCTTACGGACACAGCTTTTTCAAATTCCAAGCATACAAAGTCTGTGAAGGTTCCACCTGCGTCCACACCAAGGAGTATCTTCGACTGCATAGTTGAATGCCCATTAAGAAAAAAGATAAGACACTTCACTTCTTTTTGTATATTTATTATAACTGCTAGTTCTAAACTCACCTATTAATGAACCCGCATTCGGAAGCCCAAAGTTGCCCGAACTTCCAGAAGTAGAAACCACGCGAAGAGGGATAAAACCCTCAGTAAAAGATAATCGCATACATAAAATCACTGTTCGGCAAAAGAAACTCAGATGGTTGGTCCCTGACAATCTTCCTTTTATGCTTGAAGGGTACGAAATTAGGCAAGTCAGCCGCCGAGGGAAGTATCTTCTATTCGAAAANGAAATGGGGACGATGCTAATTCATCTTGGCATGAGTGGAAGTTTAAGAATTGTAAAACAAGGCGAATTACCGAGAAAACATGACCATATCGATTTTTGTTTCAAAAATGGACTAATCCTAAGATTTACAGACCCACGAAAATTTGGGTGCGTTTTGTGGCAAAATAAAGGTCAGGGGATTCATCCACTGCTCGCTAATCTGGGGCCAGAGCCATTGAACCCGAACTTTAATAGCAAGCACCTTTTTTTACGGAGTCGAAAACGATCAGTCTGCGTTAAGCCCTTCATCATGGATAGCAAAGTTGTTGTAGGGGTAGGGAACATCTATGCTAGCGAAGCTCTTTTCTTAGCCGGAATAAGCCCTAAGGTGCCTGCCGGAAAAGTATCCCANAAGCGATANCAACGTCTCGTCTCTTCAATAAAAATTGTTCTGAAGAAAGCCATTNAATCTGGAGGAACTACTCTTCGGGATTTTACGGATGGCAATGGCAATCCTGGCTACTTTAAGCAGTCNCTGAATGTTTATGGGCGTGCTGGCAAAGAATGTAAGCTTTGCCGAAAGCACTTGATTGAAATACGTCAGGCGCAGCGCAGCACGGTGTATTGCTCGGCTTGCCAACGATAGTGCTATGTATCGAGTATAGCTTGTGCTACTGCGGGATGAACAAATTTAGATATGTCGCCCCCAAAAAAAGCGATCTCCCTTACGAGCGTCGAAGATATGTAAGATAAGTGTTCTGCAGGTGCGAGGAAAACCGTTTCGATATCGGGGTTAAGAGCCCGATTCATCCCAACCAGCTGAAACTCGTATTCAAAATCTGCAACCGTTCGCAAACCTCTAAGGATAATATTAGCCCCTTTCTCATGCACAAAATCAGTTAACAACCCATCAAAAGACACAACCTCTGCATTATTGACTCCCTTTAAAACTTCTTTAGCAAGCGCTACCCGTTTTGTCGCTGGCAACCCCTTCCCTTTTTGCGTGTTTGTGCCTACTGCAACAATTATCTTGTCAAATAAACTAGAGGCTCTCTCCACAAGGTCAGTATGCCCATTGGTAATCGGGTTAAATGTTCCTGGATACACTGCGATTCTCATATTTTCTCTTAGGCCTCTTGCAACTTCCCTCATGATAGCGAATTGCTATGGTATGCTCAATCAGCATGCTATACGTTCTGATTGCTTATCTGTAGAGCGTCAAAGTGGCTATTCTAATGCCACAAAGGTTGAACTCCTTCAATTAAAAGGCCAATTCAAGTGAATCGGCTAGGGAATATTTTCATCAGGCTGGCTTGTTTTTTTATAAAATTAAATCGAGCATTTATGCTTTAATTATACGGGTCGGTTATCCCTTTTNTATCTCTCCGATATAAATAAAAAGATACATTCCCAGTTCTTCTCTCATGCTTTAATCTCCAACTCAGAGGCAATGCTTTCAGGCTCAAATCATTGTCGGTTTCTATATAAATAAAACCACCTTCTGAAATCANAGACTTGTTTTCTAACAACTTACAGCAATCGATAAGAAGATTATTTTTGAACGGCGGATCAAGAAAAACAATATCAAAAGGATCGATATGACTCAAGCATTCAAGCCATTGGATGGCACTAGTGAAATAGACAAACCCGTTAGTGACATCAAGACTTTTTAAATTATCTTGTAAAAATAAGCCAGTCTTATAATCTGATTCTATGAAGGTGGCACTTTCAGCACCTCTAGATAACGATTCAATGCCTAAAGCACCACTCCCTGCAAATAAGTCTAAACANCGTGACTTAGCTATTTCGAACTGGAGCCAATCAAACAGGACTTCCCTTATTCGATTTCCCGTTGGCCTGAGCTCAGACCTATCAGGAAATGAGATTGTCCTAGATTTGAATTTTCCTGAAATAATGCGAACTGAATTGGGCTTTTTAGTCATTAATTTTTAAACCACATAGATGAAAGCAATGATTCATGGAACATTAGAAGGCACTTGCCGCGACGTTATTGTCATTTTTACATCTTTGTCAATATTACTGGAAGTATTCAAATGTTAGGATACCTTAGTAAGATTTTATTGACCCAAGAAATTAGGAGTAAAAGGAAACTTGTTTCAGCAGTTAAAACAAGGTCTAGCGAAAACTCGCGGCCGCTTAAGCAGTGGGTTAAAGTCTTTGCTGCTTGGCAAGAGCGGGTTAGACGACGATCTACTTGAAGATATAGAGNTGCAACTNCTGTCTTCNGATGTAGGTGTAGATGCTACAAGCGANATATTAAAAAATTTGAAAATAAGGTTTGAAGGCCAAGGTCATTCAGATCAGTTACTAACACTACTGCAGGAGGAATTAGAGCTAATTTTACAGAGTAGTTCTGCTCCTCTAAGAACACAAAAGCAGAATAAGCCTTTCGTAATTCTGACTGTCGGTGTCAATGGCGTAGGTAAGACAACTACTATTGGTAAATTGACCAAACAATTCCAATCTGAAGGTCAAACAGTGATGCTAGCTGCAGGCGATACCTTCAGGGCGGCGGCTGTAGAACAGCTCCAAGTTTGGGGGTCTCGCAATCATGTAGCCGTTATCGCCCAGCCTTCGGGCTCAGACAGTGCTTCGGTCATATACGACGCCTATCAATCTGCGAAGTCCAAAAACATAGATGTTCTTATTGCTGACACGGCTGGACGATTGCACACAAAAAATAACTTGATGAATGAGCTAGAAAAAATTGTCCGCGTNTTAAAGAAGCAAGATGAAAAGTTGCCCGACGAAATTCTATTAGTTCTAGACGCTACCGCTGGCCAAAACTCATTAGCTCAGGCTGAAAGTTTCGATAAATTTGCTAAATTAACCGGTATCGCTCTGACAAAGCTCGATGGCACAGCTAAGGGCGGAATCGTATTTGCCATTGCGAAGAAACTGAATCTCCCAATTAGATTCATTGGAGTCGGCGAAGGGATTAATGACTTAAGACCCTTTGATGCTGCACAGTTTGTCTCAGCACTATTCTCTGATTAGTAGTTCAGGCTAGGTCTTAATCTTAGAGCAGAGGTTTAGAGGAGCCGATGGAAANAGCAATAAAAGCNNCTAAAAATCANNAAATTCNCCCAATTTNNACGAAANTACAGCAATGTGATCTTTANNAGCNNTGGTCGGAAGNNNGCCTGGCAACTAATATTTACCTCGTTTTCTATGGATCTTNGCGGNTAANGTCTTGAAAAATGNCTTTTAAACACCATNTNATTGTAAGGTCATAGCGATTTGACGGTTTTAGAAAAGTAAAATAGGCTGTTTGTCAGTAAGTCAACCAAATACCGGCGGGAATAGCGCATTTAGCGAGAAAATGTTAGAATTCTAGGTGATCTGGAATGCCGAAGCACTAGTTTAGTATTGAAACGGCGGCCTGCAAAAATAGAATCAGAATTAGGTATCACATACCAATGAGCGTTAGAAAGAATTTACAAGTTATCCACCCAACGACTCCAGGCCGCGACCTGCCCGCCTATGTTGCTTCCGTTAACAGCATCGCTATATTAACTCCCGAGCAAGAAATTGATCTTGCCAAGCAGTACTATTATGACGACAACGTTGATGCTGCAAGGCAATTAGTACTCGCACACTTACGTTTCGTGGTGCACATGGCAAAATCATATTCTGGTTATGGGCTCTCGCAAGCCGATCTAATTCAAGAAGGCAACGTTGGACTGATGAAAGCAGTTAAGCGCTTTAACCCCGAGGTAGGTGTTAGGTTGGTTTCATTTGCAGTGCACTGGATCAAGGCAGAGATGCACGAATATGTTTTAAGAAATTGGCGAATTGTAAAAATAGCAACGACTAAAGCGCAACGTAAGTTGTTCTTTAACCTACGAAGTTCAAAGAAACAACTTGGCTGGCTGAACAACGAAGAAACTAAAGCGGTTGCTGACGACCTAGGCGTAGACGCAAAAGTAGTTCGTCAAATGGAAGGCCGTATGAGCGCTTATGACATGGCTTTCGATGTCGAGGCAGATAATGACGATGATATGCCGCATAAAGCCCCTGCCTATTTTATCGAAGATAAAAGTTCTAATATTGCATCGAATATTGAAAATGAAGAATGGGAAGAAGTGACCAACAAACAATTGCATGCAGCAATGAGCGAACTTGATGATCGCAGCCAAGACATTCTTAAAAGCCGCTGGCTTAGTGAAGATAAACTTACCCTTCATGAACTCGCTGGCAAGTACGATGTATCGGCAGAGCGTATCAGACAACTTGAAAAAACTGCCATGAACAAAATTAAAACCTGTATGCAGACCTAACTAAGCATTTAAAAGTGAAAGCCGCGTGTCCATCGCGGCTTTTTTTTGTCACAAAAGTATCGTATCAATAAAATGGCCTATCCATTAATATTATTAGCGGCACTGAACGGTTTGCTTGTGGTAGTCATAGGTGCTTTTATGGCCCATGCCTTGANACCAATCATGGCANCCGAACTAATTNATACATTTGAAACCGGTGTCCTGTATCATATGCTGCACACCATNGCTTTGTTTGGAATAAGTATTCTTAGTCTACATTTTCCTNGTGAACGTTTGCTGAAACTTAGCGCTTACTCCTTCTTTCTTGGGATAATATTTTTTTCAGGAAGCCTATATTTTTTNGCATTAACCGAAATACGTGGAATAGGCATAATTACTCCGATTGGAGGTCTTTTTTTTCTGAGTGGCTGGGGTATGCTCTGCTTATTCGGCTCAAAATCGAGTTCTCAAACTTAATTAGTTGGCATGAACACAGAACTTATAAACGGCGAACCACAGGATATTAACGAACTAGCCCCAATAGAGACATTGATAACTGAACAAAAACTGAGGTCAGCCCAAATTGCAGTTGAACTAAACGGGAAGATTATTCCGAAGAGTAGTCACGCAAAAACTTTAGTGAAAGAATATTTCGACGTAATGGTCTACACATCAGATGATCCTTTAGTCGCTAAATCCCCGGAGGAAATTGGGTGTCTAGCTGTAATGCCTTTAGAGGCAACGATCGGCTCGGGGCTTGGAATAAGAAATCCATACACCATAGGAATCATTCTAGAAAATGCTAAGGTTCCAATAATAGTTGATGCGGGCGTAGGAACGGCATCTGACGCGTCATTAGCAATGGAGCTGGACTGCGATGGCGTTCTCATGAACACTGCTATCGCAGAGGCAGAGGCTAAAGAGCCCATATTAATGGACTCAGTAATGAANAAGGACGTGGAGGCCGGGCGCGAAGCCTACCTTGCTGGGAGGATGCCCAGAAGACTTTACACTAGCGCCTCCTCTCCTGTTGATGGCACCTTTTTCTAAGCTTCATTAATCCAGTATGTTAAGTGATAAAGAAAAAAAGGGGCGTCCGGTAAGAAGTTATGTTATCCGCTCAGGACGTATCACAAACTCCCAACGCCACGCCATAGACAAATTATGGAACGATCACGTGGTCCCCTATTCAGGTGAGTTATTAGATTTAAGGGAAATCTTTAATAATCGATTGCCTATCACGGTCGAAATTGGGTTTGGTATGGGTTCATCATTAATTGACATGGCGAGAAAAGAGTCAAAGACAAACTTTTTAGGCATAGAAGTACATAAACCGGGAATAGGAAAAACACTGAATGATGTGGAGCTATACGCAATCAAGAATTTAAAATTGATTTGCCATGACGCTACCGAAGTTTTTCAGAATGCATTCAAAAATAAATCGCTGGACCGCATTCTAATATACTTTCCTGATCCATGGCCAAAAAAAAGGCACGCAAAGCGGCGCCTTATACAAACCGAATTCGCCACAATAATCTCAGAAAAATTGAAAATAGGCGGGCATCTGCACCTCTCAACGGATTGGAAACCCTATGCCGACCATATGGTCAGTGTCTTGGAAAAAGTACCCCACCTAAAAAACGCGATTGCACAAAATTCATTTTGGGAAAATCCAAAACGACCAGAGACAAAATTCGAGAGAAGAGGTAAAACCCTCGGTAATAAGATTTGGGACTTACTCTACAAGAAAGAATAAGTGTCAATCAAACCAAAATCGGTGCTCATGTTTTTTAAGCCACGAGACATAGTTTTTATGGTCTGGGCAAATAGATTCCACAAGGTTCCAATAATTTCGGGAGTGGTCCATGTGAATCAAGTGACATATTTCGTGGGTAATCATATAGTCGATAATACTGTAGGGCGCTAGCATAATTAACCAGTTATACTGGATTATGCCCTTCGATGTGCAATGACCCCATTTCGATTTCGTTTTACGCAATTTGATCTCTTTAATTTTATTTTCAACCCCCAAATAANGTGCAAGACCTTTAGCCCTAGGGACAATATATTCGCTNGCCTTATCAATGAGGTANTCCTCTATCTGGATTTTTGCCGAAGTAGAATTTAATTTATGCCCTTGAATTATTAATTTATCTCCGTTGACCAATATCCTTTGCTTACGNCCCTCTTTAAACGAAATGGTCAATTCTCGAGCTCNNTAGAAAATCTTGCGATTTTCTTCTATTATTAACATTTCCTTCTCTAAAATTCGTTCCTCNTTCAATCGGTCACGAATCCAGTCAGAGTTAGACTGAACAAACTCCNTGACTTCTGCATCNGTCGCTCNNAANGGACAGCGAACCAGAACCTTCTGGCGCTTAATATACAGCGTTAATGTCTTNCTTCTTGTACGAAGCACCTCGCATTGAAAAATATTTGAGGCATATTTAGTTTTTTTACCTATATTTAGTGAAACTATTTTACTTATCGACATGTTCGATCAAGGTTTCCTTGCAACCAAGCTTGCTATAGATCTCGTCGGATCTACTTTTATTCCATCAAAATAATCAATAATTTCCCAACCCTCAAACTCTCTCAAAAGTTCACCCTCTTGAAGTAAATAATCGGGATTTCTTGGTCTTCCGAATTGTCTTTGCTCAACAGTAAATGTCTCATAGAAAATGAGCCCTCCCTTCGATATCGCGGACCTTATGGAGGGAAAAAGGGGTCTATGAAGATAGTTAAACACTAAAATTGCGCCAAACTTCTCAGACTCAAGTAAGTCACTTTTCCCGGTTTCTAAATCAATCTGCAGACAACGATGACGGACTCTAAGTTTTTTCTCAATCACCGCGGATATATTTAATAATGCTTTCTCTTCTTTGTCTACAAACGTAACAGGGATATTGTTTTTTAAGAGAAATAACCCATTCCTACCTCCACCACAAGCCAAGTCTAAAACCTCNTTATCACAACCTAGAGAAAGAATTGAATTTAGATACTTTATTAACAGCTNAGAAGCTNTANCGTTTAAATNTGGCATGTATTGACGGATAATAGAGTTTNGTTAGTTTTAAAGTTNGCGGTTTGNTAAAGTTAACTCTAAATCTCAAATTAATACACTTAAATTCATNGTTTTAAAGGGTCGTCGCTGGTATTTACTGANCAGTTAGNCCAAAAACAACAACATNTGGCGCACTCTTTGACTTTTAAAAGTTCATCAAAGGACAANCTCTTCGCGCGAAGGATACCTTCCAATGATTTTGTGTTTGACGACAGAGTCGCTGATGTGTTCGAAGATATGATTGTTCGGTCAGTGCCNGGCTATACGACTATTATCTCTATGATCGGGGTCTTTGCCGAACGATATCATCAGCCCGGAAGCCAAATTTATGATTTAGGCTGCAGCCTAGGGCAAGCAACCTTCAAAGTCTGCGAGCAATTGGAAGGTAGAGATTTTTCTATCATAGCAATCGATAATTCTGAGCCAATGATTAAAAGGCTGGAGAAAAGGAAAGCGGAAGGAAAACCATCATCGAAGTTGATAAGTATTCGATGCGAGGACATCAACGATACTAGGATAGAAGAAGCGTCGGTTGTGATCCTAAATTTTACGCTTCAATTCCTCCCATTGAAACATCGCTATGCCCTTATCAAGAAGATATATGAAGGGCTCCTTCCTGGAGGTGTACTGGTGATGTCAGAAAAGATAGTNCTGGCAGACGACGNTTTAAATGATCTTTTGATCGACATGTACCATCGGTTCAAGGAGTCAAAAGGCTACAGTAAATTGGAGATTAGCCAAAAACGACTGGCCCTAGAAAATGTGCTGATTCCTGAGTCGGTCGACGCTCATAGGCAGCGATCCATATCAGCAGGATTTCGGTCTTTTGGGGTTTGGTTTCAATGTTTCAATTTTGCATCTATGCTTGCTATTAAATAACAACTAATGCGAGATCTTCAGCGCCTGCAAGAGAAAATTTTAAACAAAGAGCTAAAAGCTCTACTCCCTTTTACTCAGAAAAGCAGTTTTATGGGGGTCAGCCAGGGTAGTTTCCTCACGCCACGAGAGGAGATGTCCAGAATACCCATAAGTAAACCCTCTTCTTTTAGTTTCGGCGAGTTAATAAGAATCGGTAGTAAAAATGATATCAGCCAACTTGCCCTAAAGAATCTCCACAGCCAACTTCAAGACATGAGCCCTTGGAGAAAAGGTCCCTTTAACTTATTTGGAGTACACATAGATTCTGAGTGGCAATGTCAGATGAAATGGGCGCGATTGAAAAATCATATAAAACCATTACGAAGTAGGAGCGTTCTCGATGTTGGCAGCGGAAATGGCTATTATGGATTCAGAATGTTGGAGGAAGGAGCCGACCTTGTGGTCGGATTAGAGCCTCATGCGCCTTATCTCTCTCAGTTTTGGGCAATAAAGCTATTTATGCCCGAGGCGGACAATTATGTTTTGCCGTACCGGCTAGAGGATATAGCATCAAAACGCTATAGCTTCGATACCGTATTTTCAATGGGCGTGATCTATCACAGACGGTCGCCCCTAGATCACCTTTTGCAACTGAAGAAGTGTCTAGCTCCGTCAGGAGAGCTCGTTTTGGAAACACTATTTATTGAAGGTAGCACAGGATATTGTCTTACACCTGACCATAAGTACGCTCGCATGAACAACGTATGGTTTATCCCCTCAATAGGGACACTAGAGCAATGGCTAAAGAGATGTGGCTATAGCAATATCAATATTGTCGACATTTCGACAACTAACAAGCTGGAGCAGCGAAAAACTGAGTGGATGACTTATGAGTCCCTCGAGGATGGTATAGATGAAAGAGATAACACGAGAACTATTGAAGGCCACCCTTCGCCAAAACGAGTTGTTGTTGTTGCCACTCTGTAATCTTAATTTGAGGCCTTAAAGGGGTCAAGGCTACTTATTATAATTGGGCTCTGATGATTGCACTTGCAGTGACACAATTATATTTTGTAATTTACAGCAGAAAATCATGAGCCGCGCTGAAATTTTGTTGACCTTCTGCAAGAATTACGTTAGAAATAGGGTCAGCTCTAATTCTATCATCAAAATAAAGTAGAGAGATCAAAATGGCCAGACCCCTCCGAATTGAATATCCCGACGCCATGTACCATGTTTCTAATTATAGTTTAGATGATCAGCGTGTTTTCCCATCAGATAGATACTACGACGAATTTTTGAAAAGCTTAGGTGATACTTGTGCGCGACTGAATGTNGANGTTCATGCTTATTGTCTGCTCCGTAATCAGTATCACTTGATTATCAAGACACCGGAAGCCAACTTGTCTAGATTTATGCGTCAGGTAGACGGCTTATACACTCAACATTATCAGAAAATGAAACGAAGNGAAGGTTCATTATTTCGAGGTCGATATAAGGCGGTGTTAGTTCAAGCAGAAAAATACTTGCTGCCGCTTTCACGATACATACACTCCAAGGTTAAAGCATCGCAATTAGCCAGTTATCCNTATAGCAGCTACGGATTTTATACACGTAAAGCTAGCCCCCCATCTTGGTTTAATCGGCTAGAAACGCAGCAGCAATTAAAAGTGCAGGCGACNAAACGAGCACTTGCATATCGAAGATACGTAAAGGAAGGTGTTGACGATGAGCTTGCCAGGTTTTATGGCAANAAAAATCTTTCTTCGGTNATGGGTGATGACAAATTCCGAAAGTATGCCCAGAAGAAACGCTCGGCTACAGCCGTGCGAGGAGTCTCTCGCGGGGCACATGCCAAGTGGCGTCCTTCTTGTAAGCAGATTATTGCTGCNGTGGCTAAACGNTTTAAGGTNACGGAAGCGAGTATTTACAANGCAGCGCGNGGNCCAGGCTCAAAGAACATACCACGGTGGATAGCAATGTACCTTTGCCAAGAACTATCCGGTGTCACTCTTCAGCATATTGCGAAACTGTTTAAGCTGAAGCGATATGGCACGGTATCAACAACGGTCGGAAAGTTGAAGAATGAACTACAGGAAGAGCCTAAACTTCGAATTACTGCAGAAAGGTTGCACAAGAGTCTGAGTCGAGGGAGATAGTTCAAAACTTTGTAACGTTACAAGGCAATAGTTTTATAAACGGATAAAACGACACTTACTTGATCTTAGACTCCTTGTAGAGTACATGTTTGCGTATTACGGGGTCATACTTCTTGACCTCCATCTTATCTGGCATGGTTCTTTTATTTTTATCAGTAGTGTAGTAATGCCCAGTGCCCGCACTAGAAACTAATTTTATTTTATCNCTCATAAAAGCGACCTCAACCTTTGATTAAACGTTTATTCCCTTTNCACGAATATTTAATAGCACTTCATCAATCCCTACCTTATCAATTATACGCATCCCTTTCGTAGAAACGCGCAATTTTACAAACCTGTTTTCTGATTCAACCCAGAATCGATGACTNTGGATATTGGGGGAAAACCGGCGGCGAGTTTTGTTGTTCGCATGTGAAACATTATTNCCTGGTACTGGCCTTTTACCAGTNACCATACAAACTCTAGACATTTTAAAAGCCCTTTAACTTNGANAANGTTTANNTTAGTTAGGTTTAATATCTACTAATAACNTAACCTAACTAGATAAAATAGGCGCGTTTTATACCAGAACACCCAAGCAATTTCAAATCTCGCCACATTACATTCAAGAAATATCTGTGTCGGCTCCCGTAGTTGGTACTTACTTACAATATAAATTGGGANTGATTTNCCTGCCATTCCTAAGATAGANCTCCTCAAGTCANGCCATGNTAGACGAAATNATTTCNCCGCCTGCTACTTCAATCCGCATGGTNCCAATGTAACCATACTAAGTCTGAAAATTGCTTCGATTACAATGAGCTGCTAATCTAGCTGACAATATTTGACGCCCTTATTCTCGGTACTTTCCATGTTAAGCCTCACTAACAAACGTATACTACTTGGAGTCACAGGAGGAATTGCCGCATACAAATGCGCGGAATTGATCAGGCTCTTTATAAAAGCTGGCGCCGAGATAAGAGTCGCGATGACCGAATCTTCAAAAGAATTCATTACCCCACTTACCATGCAGGCCCTATCGGGTAACCGCGTATCTANCGATTTATTGGACGANNCGGCAGAGGCTGCNATGGGGCACATTGAGCTAGCTCGCTGGGCCGACTTGATGCTTATTGCCCCAACAACGGCNGATTTCATGGCACAAATAAGCCTCGGAAAAGCTAACGATATAGTATCCGCTATAGTCCTAGCCACTCAATCACCAATTGCCGTCGCTCCTGCAATGAACCAAGCGATGTGGTCCAGCGCCGTCACCCAAGAGAACCTTAAAAAGCTAGTTCACAGGGGCTTTCATATATTTGGCCCGGGAAATGGCGAGCAAGCTTGTGGCGAATTCGGGCCGGGGAGGATGTTAGAACCGGAAGAATTGGTAAATAAATGTTCCAAGCTTTTCGAGAACGGCTTATTAGCAGGGGCGAATGTCGTTATTACCGGTGGTCCCACTAGAGAAGCTATCGATCCAGTGCGTTTTATTTCGAATCATAGTTCAGGGAAGATGGCATACGCCCTAGCTTCCGAGGCNATAGCTGCTGGCGCAAAAGTCACACTTGTAAGTGGACCGGTTAATCTNCCNACCCCCCCTTTAGTNAGACGAGTTAATGTAGAAACCGCAAACGAAATGTTNGAGAAAGTTTTAGCTTTGGNGCCAAATATGGACATATTCATNGGAGTAGCAGCGGTTGCAGATTACCGACCAGCAAAATGTGAAAATCAAAAAATCAAAAAAAGTAGCGCCAACCTAGAACTAAAACTAGTGAAAAACCCTGACATAATTTCCGAGGTCTCAAAATTAAGCAGCAAACCATTCACTGTTGGTTTTGCGGCTGAGACTGATGCAATAGTAGAAAATGGTAAGGAAAAACTTAGAGAGAAAAGCCTTGATTTGCTTTTCGCAAATAATGCGATCGAAACTTTCAATAATGATAACATTACTGTTACGGCAATTGATCGAGATGCAGAAAAACAAATAGGCCCAGCCACCAAGNTATTAGTTGCTCGGCAAATTATCGAACTAATTTCTACGAGGCTTAGGGGAGAGGAAACAAACTAGTAATGAGTAAGTGCAGCTCTAGNNCCAATAATTTCACTTTCAATTTAGTTATTTAATTCTGTTATGTCCCTAAATTTAAGAAGCGCTAAAAATATTGCTAAGGTTTTAACTGAAGCTTTACCTTACATTCAAAAATTCACCAATAAGACGGTCGTAGTGAAATATGGTGGAAATGCAATGGTAGACAACGATTTAAAGCAGAGTTTCGCCAGAGATATTGTCTTGATGAAATTAGTTGGTATTAATCCAATCGTTATCCACGGCGGCGGTCCTCAAATTGGTGCAGTTCTTGAAAAACTATCTATTCAATCTGAATTTGTAAATGGATTGCGCGTGACGGATAGTCAAACTATGGATGTAGTTGAGATGGTCCTTGGTGGGCTTGTTAACAAAGAGATAGTCAACCTACTTAATCAAAACCAAGGCAGGGCGGTTGGAGTGACAGGCAAAGATGGCGGATTAATAAAAGCCAGGAAACTTCGGATAAAAAAGAAGTTGCCAAAACTGACCGATGAGATAGTTGATATCGGTCACGTAGGAGAAGTAGTAAATATCAACACTGAAATACTAGAAGTCATGAAAAACAGCGATTTTATACCCGTTATTGCCCCGATAGGGACCGATGACTCCGGAGCCAGCTACAATATAAACGCTGACTCAGTAGCCGGCGAGATAGCTAAAGTCATGGGAGCAGAGAAATTAATACTTCTGACTAATGTTGAGGGGGTAAAGGACAAAAAAGGAAATGTCTTAACTGGACTGAACCCGACGCAAGTGTCAAGACTCATAACTAATAGAACTCTTAAAGGCGGAATGTTGCCAAAAGTGAAGTGCGCTGTTGAGGCTGTCAAAGGAGGCGTGACCGGAGCACATATAATAGATGGACGAGTTGAGCACGCAGTCTTATTAGAAATCTTCACAGATAAAGGCGTTGGGACACTGATAACTAAGACAGCGCGGAAAATTCGCCCATAGCGATTAGCCGGAAATAAAAGCCTAGCGTATGCCTAATAACAATAAAATATCTCGCAAAGAGCAAATTCTTGGTTCGCTAGCTAGCATGTTAGAGAGTTGCCCAGGAGAAAGAATTACAACAGCCGCCTTAGCAAAGCGGGTGGGTGTATCAGAAGCAGCCCTTTACAGGCACTTCCCAAGCAAAACTAAGATGTTTGAAAGCCTGATAAAGTTCATCGAGGAAACATTGTTCTTAAGAGTTTCACGGATAATAAAGGAAGAGCAATCGGCACATATTAAATGTTATAAAATACTCACTTTGATGCTTACTTTTTGTGAAAGGAACCCTGGCATGACCCGGTTGCTCACTGGCGACGCACTGGCAGGCGAAACTGATAGTTTGCGGGACCGTATTTCTCAATTCTACAGCCGAATGGAATCTCAATTGAAACAGGTGCTGCGCGAAGCGCAAATCAAAGAGAACCTAAAACCGACAGCTTCGCCGGCCGCTGTAGCAAATCTTTTACTGGCCTGCATAGAAGGGAGACTTCTACAATTCGTACGAAGTGAATTTAACAAATCGCCACTTGAGAATTGGGATGTCCAATGGGGCTTCTTGAGTAAAAATTTACTTATGCCATTTAAGNTAGACTAAAATAAAGCATACTAATATTAAACCCCATACGTATCTCTATACTTTCTGACTGAATCGGAATGTTTTTTTAATCTCTCGTCCTCCGATGCACTTAGATAATTAACAATATTCTCGAGGTTTATAATACTGACAACCGAAATATTAAAGGCATACTCAATTTCTTGAACTGCCGATAGGTCCCCTAGCCCTTTTTCTTGCCGGTCCAGGGCAACTGTAATACCCGAAATTATGGCATTGTTATTTTTGATTACTTCAGCAACTTCTCGAATTGCTGTTCCAGCTGTGATGACATCATCTAAAATCAAAACTCGACCCTCAAGACTCGAGCCTACTATTAAACCTTTCTCGCCATGCTCTTTAGCTTCTTTCCGATTAAAACAATAGGGTTTATCCAGATCATGATTTTTACTTAATGCGATAGCTGTTGCTGCCACAAGAGGAATGCCTTTATAAGCTGGACCAAACAGGACATCAAAAGTTGCATTCGACGCTATTATTGCCTTAGCGTAAGAATCGGCAAGAAAACTCAGCTTTTGTCCAGAATTAAAAAGGCCTGCGTTAAAAAAATAAGGGCTAATTCTTCCTGACTTTAACTTGAACTCTCCAAATTCAAGTATTTGGTGCTGAATGACGAACTTTAAGAACTGATATTGGTAATCCTGCATGTTGCTTCTTGTGTTCATATTCACAAATCCAATGCTGTTTTCTGTTTTTTAATAAGTTCACAGATGCCAAGATCAGCAAACTCAAGCATTTCGAGTAATTGACTCCTATCAAAGTCTCCATCTTCTCCAGTGCCCTGTATTTCGATGTAACCACCAGAGTCAGTCATAACTACATTCATATCGGTCTCCGCTGCTGAGTCTTCGACATAGTCGAGATCCATCATCACTGATCCCTTAAAAATACCTACGGAAACGGATGCAACTAGCTGCTTCAATGGAGATTTTTTAAACGCCTTTTTTTCTTGAATATGCGAAATAGCATCTACCAAAGCTACGCAGGCTCCCGTAATTGACGCAGTCCTTGTTCCTCCATCTGCTTGAATCACATCACAGTCAACTTTTATTGTGTGCTCACCCAAGCTTTCCAGGTCAACAACCGCCCGGAGTGATCTTCCTATTAGTCTCTGTATCTCCACACTTCTCGCTGCTCTCTGGGATCTAGTGGACTCCCGAGCCATTCTAGTATCGGTCGAGCGCGGCAACATAGCGTACTCTGCTGTCACCCAGCCTTGTCCTGATCCTTTCAAAAATCTCGGAACAGAGTCTTCTATCGTTGCATTGCACAAGACTTTAGTATCGCCAAACTCAACAAGAACCGAACCCTCTGCATATTTGGTGTATCCTCGGGTAATAGAAATTTCTCGCAGTTCTCCATTTTGACGACCGCTCGCCCTTTTTAATTCACTCATAACAATCTAGAGCTCCCTAATTAATAGAGATTAAATTATCCTCTAAATCCCTTTAAGTTACGAGTTAACATCCCATAGAGGTAGTTACCAACATAAGCTAATATTGAGTTAAGATATTGGTAAGTAAAACCGAGGAAAATATCTATGGCCCATAGTATGACTGCTTTCTCTAGGCAGCAAATCGACAGCGAATGGGGTGCTCTGACATGGGAACTTCGTTCGGTTAACCATCGTTATTTGGAGCCAAGTATTCGCCTACCCGAAAACTTTCGTAGTCTAGAAACGCCTATCCGAAAACAGTTAAGAGATAAATTGAATCGCGGTAAAATAGAATGTCAGTTAAGATTTAAAGCTGTTGAACCCAGCAAGATAAATTGGCAGTTAGATACAGATATGATTACTCGACTATCGAGAGCAAATTCGGAAATTAACCGGCTAACAGGGGGAGATCATTCGCTCAAAAACATAGATATTTTAAAATGGCCTGGAGTAATTAGCGATGAATCGCTTGATGAGGAAATTTTCAACAATGAAGTATTAGAGCTTTTCGATCGAGCGTTAGACGACTTAATCATGGCAAGAAAACGAGAGGGTGAATCTCTAAAAAATATGCTCCTAAAAAGGATTGAGTCGATTCAAAGTATAACTGATGCTATACGGGTGAAGATGCCTAATATTATTGCGAAGCAAAAAGAGAACTTATTCCTTAGACTAGAGGAGCTAAAAGCGGAATTTGAACCGACTCGGCTTGAACAGGAAATAGCAATACTGGCTCAGAAAGCAGATGTTGACGAAGAACTAGACCGATTGGACGCTCATGTAAATGAAGTTGTCAGGATACTTGAATCAGAAGGTCAAATAGGCAGGAGGTTAGATTTTTTAATGCAGGAATTGAATCGAGAAGCAAATACCCTTTCATCCAAATCCATTGTCGTAGAAACGACACAAGGCGCAGTTGAACTTAAAGTACTAATTGAACAGATGCGCGAACAAATTCAAAATATCGAGTAGATGAAACAAGGAACTCTTTTCATAGTCACAGCTCCCTCTGGCGCGGGAAAAACCTCGCTTGTTAATGAGTTACTCCATCAAATTAAAAACCTTCTTGTGTCTGTGTCCCATACGACTCGCCCGATTCGCCCTGGCGAAACAAATGGGAAAAACTACCATTTTATAGACGAACGCAGATTTTTATCTATGCTTTCCAATGGCGATTTTTTGGAAACAGCTGACGTATACGGGTACAAATACGGAACTTCTAGCAAATGGGTAAGCGCTGAATTAGGGAGTGGAAATGACGTAATTCTGGAAATAGACTGGCAGGGAGCAATACAAATAAAGCGTCAATTCCCGGGCGCTTGCTCAATATTCATCCTACCACCATCCCTAGAGGCGCTGATCGATCGCTTACATAAACGTCAACAAGATGACGATGAGACAATCGCGAGGAGAATGGCCCAAGCTAAGGAAGTTATCTCCCACGTAAAAGACGCAGATTATGCCGTAGTTAACGATAGATTTGATGAAACTGTGAACGAAGTTAGCTCAATAATTCAATCTCGCCGGCTTAAAATAGAAGCTCAAATGGTAAATTTAGCAAACCTTTTAGCTAATTTGGCCAAAGATTAAGGTTTCGCTTAAGATTTAACCGTGAGCTGTGAGTGGATTTTCCGCTAGAATTCGGTAAACTCCCGTGTCGTCGAGAATTAGTCTCAGATAAGGTTNGGTTGGCTGAAAAGCTTTCCTTAGCAAAATAGCTATTTTCTCGATTTAAAGACAAACTAACCATAGTTTATAAAACAATTTAAGGCTTCAAAATGGCAAGAATCACAGTAGAAGACTGTTTAGATAATGTAGATAACAGATTCGAGTTGGTTATGGTTTCAAGCAAAAGAGCTCGGCAAATCCAAGCGGAAGGCAAAGACCCACTGGTTGAGGCGGATAATGATAAGCCCACAGTAATTGCACTCCGAGAGATAGCAGATGGACTAGTTGACGCTGATATTCTAATTGAGAAACCTAGCGTCGAACTTGAAGGTTTAGAAGAAAGTAATTTGGATGAAGCTCAAATTATCGCACAGCAGGAAGGCCAGCAGACGAATGTGCCCTAATTGAATGGGAGCGCGATATATTGCAAGCAGCAACCAAAGAACGTTCAATAAAATCGCTAAGCGATGGCCTAACTAGTTACCTTGCTAGGGATCAGGTAAACAGCGTTCGCCGTGCATATTTTTACGCGGAACAGGCACACGACGGACAGTATCGACANAGCGGTGACCCCTACGTCACACACCCGTTAGCCGTGGCATCAATCCTCAGTGAAATGCATATGGACCATCAAAGTTTGATGGCNGCNATGCTGCATGACGTCATCGAAGATACCGGAATAACAAAAACAGCCATAAAGAACCAATTTGGAAACACTGTTGCCGATTTGGTAGATGGTGTTAGCAAGCTAAANAAGATTACTTTTAGCTCCCGAGCAGAGGCACAGGCTGAAAACTTCCAAAAGATGGCCATGGCTATGGCAAAAGATCTGCGTGTAATATTAGTGAAAATTGCAGACCGGCTTCACAATATGAGAACACTCGGAGTTTTAAACGCAGCGAAGCGCCGGCGTATCGCCAGGGAAACTATAGATATTTACGCGCCTATCGCCAACAGGCTTGGCATGAATNACGTGAGAATTGAGTTTGAGGAAATAGGGTTTTCGGCTCTCTACCCAATGCGTGCAAAAAGAATCAGCGCTGAAGTTAAGAAGATTAGAGGNAATCGNAAAGAAATAGTGGGCCAGATTCAAACCTCATTGGAGGCATGCCTTGAGAGAGAGAATCTGCCAGGGAGGACAATCGGAAGAGAAAAGCATCTATATAGTATTTATGAAAAAATGAGAAGTAAGCGAAAATCCTTTTCGGAAATAATGGATGTGTATGCTTTTCGAATCATCGTAGACCGAGTCGACACCTGTTACAGGGTTCTAGGGGCCGTTCACAGCTTGTACAAGCCAGTGCCTGGTCGATTTAAAGATTACATTGCGATTCCGAAAACTAACGGCTATCAGTCACTTCATACAACTTTGTTCGGNATGCACGGTGTTCCGATAGAGATTCAGATTCGAACTGAAGAGATGGAGGCTATGGCAAACAATGGGATTGCTGCCCACTGGCTCTATAAATCCAGCGATGACCTNCCTAGCAACACCCATATTAGGGCTCGAGAATGGGTAAACGGCTTGCTAGAAATGCAAAAGCATGCCGGTAATTCACTTGAGTTTATTGAAAACGTAAAAGTCGATTTATTCCCAGACGAAATCTATGTCTTTACACCAAAAGGACAAATTTTTGAGCTTCCAACAGGCTCTACAGCTGTAGACTTTGCGTTTGCAATTCATACTGACGTTGGAAACGCATGCGTAGCGTGCAGAATCAGCAGACGATTAGCGCCATTGAGTGAACCACTGCAAAGTGGTCAAACTGTAGAAATCATCACCGCGCCTGGCACGCAACCTAATCCCGCTTGGCTAAGCTTTGTAGTTACCGGAAAAGCTAGAAGTAACATTCGTCATTACTTAAAAAATCAAAAATATTCAGAATCAATTACCCTCGGTAAACGATTACTAAACAAAGCTTTAGTAAATTTTGGCACACAAATAGATGCTATTCCCGAGAAAGAAATTGACGACTTGCTGCAACAGTTTAGTTTACAAACTTTTGACCAGCTCTTAGAGGAAATTGGTCTTGGAAACCGCATGGCGTATATGGTCGCCCAGCGACTAGAAAAAGCCAACCCAAAAAATTCGCTAGCAAGTGAGCACAAAAGTGATAATGACCAGAGTGGAATGCTAGCGATACTTGGTTCAGAGGGAATGGTAATGAATTATGCAAAGTGCTGCCACCCTATTCCCGGAGACCCAATAGTAGGCCATATAAGCTCAGGTCGCGGCATGGTAATTCACACCGACGACTGTAACAATATCGCAGAAATCATAGATAATCCTGATAAGTGTATAGCGGTTACTTGGGATCCGAATGTTGAGGGTGAGTTTTCGGTCGAATTTCGAGTTGAGCTCGNAAACCAGAGAGGCATAATTGCAACTCTTGCAACAACGATTACAGGGGCCGAAGCCAANATAGAGAAGATNAGCACCGTGGAAAGGGATGCCAGATTCAGCATTGTTAATTTATCGCTGAACATAAAAAACCGTGTACACCTCGCTAGGGTAATGAGAAGAGTACGATTGATTAAAGCAGTNACTAAAGTCACAAGAGTTAAGAGTCGTAAAATACGTAAAACTATAAAAACACCACTGGGCAGCAACTNATGGTAGAAAGAAACCCAATTAATACACCNAGCGCTCCAAAGGCAATAGGTCCNTATTCACAAGCTGTTANGAGTGGTTCNTTGGTATTCATATCGGGTCAAATCCCGCTTGATCCGAAAACTATGGAGCTCGTTGGAGAANATGTTGTTANGCAAACTCATCAGGTTTTCAAGAACCTTANCGCTATAGCAAAAGCGAGTGGTGGTAANTTAGTCGATATTGTAAAGATGACTATTTACCTCACCAATTTGGACAATTTCTCCANAATAAACGAAATAATGNCTAGTTATTTCCAAGAGCCCTATCCAGCCAGAGCAACNATAGAGGTTAGCGCGTTACCCAAAGCCGCTTTAGTGGAGGTCGAAGCCATTCTAGCTCTTGAAATTTAGCAACTTTGGAAAATCTGTTTCTAGCCCGATCTGTTAAAAGGTCATATACTTTNTAAAACTTAGCTGTTCGCGCGTTTGAGAATATGCCAAACAAACCTCTGGACCTNATTCCGTTAACCTCACTCAAGGGTGTAGGTCCTTCACTCGAAAAAAAATTTATCCGGCTTGGAATNCATAACTTACAAGATNTACTTTTTCATTTACCTGTGCGGTATGAAGATCGCACAAAACTAAACACCATTANTTCAGTTAAGCTTGGTGACCACGCCCAAATATGCGGTGAGATTGTGTCAAGTAATATTCTGTATGGCAGGCGCAGAAGCCTCCAGTGTTTATTNCAAGATAGCACTGGCCTTATTTTCATTCGCTTTTTCCACTTTAACGCTACGCAAAAAGAATCCTTAATCCCTGGGAAAAAAATATTTTGCTACGGGGAAGTTNGACGTGGAAGCAAAGGCTTTGAAATTTATCATCCCGAATATAAAGAAATCCAAAACTTANATTCTATNTTAATGGAAANTACACTAACGCCTATTTATCCAACCACGGAGGGTATCCAACAAAACAGATTACGAGGTCTCATAAAGCAAGGACTGNAAATGTTGCATGAGTCTGATGGAATAACNGATCTCATACCNATTGAAATATCCAAACGATATGAGCTTTGTAATTTAACCGAAGCAGTTAAAGTGTTGCATANTCCGCCNACTGACCTCGAATTAAACATGCTTGATTATGGTCTTAATCCTGGTCAAAAAAGATTAGCTTTTGAAGAGTTACTCGCTCATCGTTTGTGNATGAGAAAATCTAGAATAGATGTAGCTCAAGATTCTGCAGCCGCTTGCAAGGTTAATAAGGAATTAAGCAGTAAGTTTCTAAAACAACTGCCATTTAGGCTAACAAATAGCCAGAAGTACGTTTTGAAGGAGATAACTGAAGATCTAGTTAAGCCCACTCCCATGCTTAGGCTTCTTCAAGGAGATGTCGGTTCTGGCAAAACCGTTGTGGCAGCTCTCGCCTCACTTCAGGCAATTAGTAATGGTTTTCAGGTAGCATTAATGGCACCAACAGAGATCCTCGCTGAACAACACTTTCAAAATTTTAGTCAATGGTACACACCTATTGAGCTGACGGTTGGCTGGCTTAGCGGGAAGGTCAAAGGCCCGGCAAGACAAAAAATTTTAAAGGATTTAAAATCTGGAACATGTCAATTATTAATTGGAACACATGCCCTATTTCAGGAAGAAGTTAACTATAGAAAATTAGGATTAATAATTATTGACGAGCAACACCGATTCGGTGTTCATCAGCGATTATATTTAAGAAACAAAGCGGCCTTCGCAAACTTACATCCTCATCAATTAATTATGACTGCCACTCCAATACCGAGAAGCCTAGCCATGAGTGCTTATGCTGATCTGGACACGTCAGTCATTAAAGAATTACCTCCTGGAAGATTTCCTATCAACACCGTAATAATATCTAACCAAAAGAGAAGAGAAGTTATCGACCGAATACGGGCGGCATGTATTGGCGGAAATCAAGTTTATTGGGTATGCACGTTGATTGAAGAGTCTGAGACACTAGAATGTCAGGCCGCTGAAGCGACAGCCCAAAATCTAGTCAAACAACTACCTGATATCAAAATCGGGCTTATTCACGGCCGGATGAGAAGTGAAGAAAAGAACAAGATTATGGCAGACTTCAAAAAGGGGACTATTCAACTATTGGTCGCTACGACGGTTATTGAGGTTGGCGTCGATGTCCCCAACGCCAGTCTGATGATAGTTGAGAACGCTGAACGTTTAGGGCTCGCTCAACTTCACCAACTCCGCGGGCGAATTGGTCGTGGTAATAATAAAAGTCATTGTATTTTACTGTATCAGGCACCACTTTCTCGGAATAGCAAAC
>NHGO01000049.1 GCA_002172295.1 Gammaproteobacteria bacterium TMED139
AAACTCAAAACTTCGTTGAAAAACATTAATATTCTTCGAAAAAGTAATGATGGTTATGGATGTCACTACACGTTAACTGTAAAAGAAAACTCGAGTAGAATGATTAACATGAAATCGATAAGAATATCCTCAGCTATTGTTACCTGCACTGCCACCTTGATTTTGGGTGCGTGTCAGAGTTCAAGTCAGAGCTCAAGCCAGAGTTCGCCCTCCATGCCTATGCCACCTTCTTCGAGCCAAAGCTCGGCAAGCTCTCAGTCGATGCCATCTTCCGAGGGCCAAAGCTCTTCGCGCTCCGCATCTACGCCAGCTGCTCCGGGTCCGAGCTCTTCAAGTTCTCAGGCAGCAACAGCGAGTCAGGGGCAGCAAGGTCCTGAAGCCGCTAGCTCAGCGGGCTCCCAACAATCTGCGGCAATTCCGTCTCGAGGGCAGCAAAGCCGGCCGGGCGGCGACATTAGCTCGGGTTCGGGGGCAAATAGTAGGGAAACGCAGCCGGGAGCAGAGCAAATTGGTGCGAGTGGGGCCAGAGACACTTCCTCGGGCTCTATAAATCAAAATAGTGGAATAGAATCCTCAAATATTCCGCAAATTAAAGGGCAAAGTGGGGATTACAGTTTGGATACGCTCCCCAGTGGAGTGTTAAGTGGGTCGAACCAGACTGGGGGCTCACGCCCAATGACCGCATCTGAGCGTGCAAGAGTGCTCGATGAAAGACTTCGGAAGGGCTATGAAACTTTTGATGGCTTCATCCTGAGTGAAAGAGAGAAAGCGCAGAACGAGAGCAACGCCGCGGGAAGTGCACAACCTGGTGCAGATGGAGGGGGAGGCGGCGGAAGCGCGCAGTCTCAACCTCAGACCATGCAAGAAGTGGNNNGTGANCCNTCTGGNGTCNCTGGTGCACCGCCGTCNTCTTCAGTNGGNCGNCAATCCGCGGAAACTTTCCCNGCCCCGGATGATATCCCAAGTGGAAGAGATGATGATGTAGTGGCGCGTCAATTGCGCGAAGCAGCAATGAGTGAGCCAGATCCGGAGTTGAGAGAGGCGCTNTGGGATGAATATCGAAACTANACTGGTATAAGCGGAGGTGCAGNTCAATGATGTTATCGTTCAGGAATNTATTTGCTTTTTTGGTCGTAGTCTCGATCTTAAATAGCTGTGCGACGCACACCGTCAAGACTACTTCTTACACACCGGTCATCCAGGATAGNCAGAACATTAGCGAGGATTTCTTGTTGGATGTTGGCGTGGCAATTTTTGATCCCGGTATAGACGAGCTCGACGACGATCAAGAACAAGTAACAAATCATCAGGTTCGTCTCGCTGAATCTCGATATGCACCTTATCTTTTGTCAGAAACACTCCAGCGGTCCGCAAACTGGGGGATCGTGCGCTTGATGCCTAACGCAAANAGCCCGATGGATGTCTTTATAAACGGTGTCATACTGGAGTCNAATGGTGAATTGATGGGCATGAGGGTTGAAGTNTCCGACTCGACCGGTCGTCACTGGTACACGAAAGAGTATGACCANGCGATTAGTCAATTCAGNTATGATTCTTCTCAGCGNCAGCANAATGATCCATTTCAAATTCTTTATAATAATATCGCGAACGATTTATTAGCATGGCGTAAGGATAATCTCGAGGAAGCAGAGATNACTGAGATTCGCACAATTTCAGAAATGCTCTTTGCAAAAAGATTCTCTTCTGAGGTATTTGATGGTTACTTATCCCAAGATCGAAATGGGGTATACCAAATTACTTCATTGCCCGCGGATAATGACCCGTTATTGCAGCGTATTAGAGACATTCGCGAGCGTGATTTTATGTTCATAGATACTGTCCAAGATTACTACGCAACATACGTGCGTCAAATGCGCTTGCCCTATGATTCGTGGCGGGAGCAAAGTTATCACGAAACAATTGAATTGAGAGAGTTGGAGGCCTCTGCGAAGCGCAGATTCATTGCTGGTGCTGCGGCCGTCGTTGGGGGNCTTGCTGCGGCTACTCAAGGAAGTAACTATGGTACTCAGGTGGGTGGAGCATTTGGCGTTGGAGCCGGCGCCTATTTGATCAGAAGCGGCTTTGACAAGAGAGCGGAAGCTCGCATGCATATGGAAGCCTTNGAAGAACTNGGNCAATCNTTAGAGAGCGAAGTTGCGCCNCAGGTCATCANCTTAGAAGATCGGACNATTACGCTGACAGGNTCAGTAGAAGAGCAATATGAACAGTGGCGTGAAATATTGGCGGACCTTTACGCGGTCGAAGTAGGCCAACTGTAATCTAAANCCCTATTTTTCGACCGTAAAAGCAGCAGACTTAGATATGGCAAATATCGGCAAGGGGAAAGAGGTCGACGAATCGTTTAAATTTGATGTAACGAGCCAGGTGTCCTTTGATGGCGCGCCGGCTCCTGAGTCAAAAAACCCTCCTATCTGGGTTTGGTTTAGCGTCGCTGGGCTCCTCATAATCGCGTTATTGGTGATATTCGTATTACCAACAATCGTCAACAAGTATCANTTACCGCTTGAGCCTAGAATTAGCCCCCCCCAANTACAGCAAACTGGAGGTGTTGNTTCAGCCACCCCTGANATATCACCTTTTGAACAAGCTCAGCGGTCGAGGCAGCGGAAAGAGGCGCAAGATATTTTGGCAGAGGTCCTGAGGCTTCAATCTGACCTGGAGCAATTAAATGTGCANGCTTGGGCNTCTGCCCCATTTGAGGCAGCCCTAGAGAGTGCCGGTTTTGGAGATGAATATTACAGAGAGCAAAACTTTCTAAAAGCTGCCGAGTCTTATTCTGAGGGTTTCACTGAACTACAGGCGATTTTAGAGTCTTCGGGTGCAGTGTTCCANGACTCTTTGAGGCAGGCCGAGGTTGCATTTGAACGCAAGGATGCAGCAACAGCGATCGAAAAGTTTACCCTTGCAGGATTATTAGANCCAAGTAGTGAAGNNGCACAAATTGGNTTGGAAAGAGCTCTCGTACTAGACCAAGTTTTGTCCCTTTTAGGTCAAGCTGAAGAAATGGTGGAAGGCGGTGAGCTCGAGGAAGCCCAACGTGTCTATGAAGAAATTGTCTCTTTAGATAGTTTCAACGGGGCGGCCCAACAGGGCATTTTAGACGTCTCTCAATTAATTTTAGAAGCCGAATTCTCTCAGGTAATGTCAAAAGGATATGACCTGTTGCAATCTGGGGATCCGGAGCAAGCTATTTTACAGTTCGAAAACGCATCAGGTCTCGGGGTCAACGCGGACCAAGCTGTGGCCGCTATAAAACAGACAGAAAATGAAATCGCTAATTCAAAAATCGCAGCTATTCAGAATCTCATCTTGTCAGCTGAGGATATGGAGCAGTGGCACGACGCTGTCACGCATTATGATCGTGTATTAGAGATTGACTCAAATATTGTATTCGCCGTCGAGGGGAAGGATTACGCAAGCAAACGAGCACAGTTGAATGATTTACTCGAACAAGCGATTGCTGGTCCGGATCGCTTTTACGAGGAGGATGTTTTTCAACAGACTCTCGATATTTATTACACTGGGCGCGAAGTTGAAAAGGAAAGAGGAGGCCCTGTATTGCTTGGTCAGCTTGATCAATTAGCACAACTATTGGAAACCTCCCAAATTCCGATACAGATTCAGTTTACTTCAGATAATTTGACTGATGTTTCCATACTAAGAGTAACGAACCTTGGCCTCTTTGAACAAACCTCTATGGCCTTAAAGCCGGGCAGATATGTGGCCTTAGGGCGGCGTATCGGCTATCGAGAAACGCGAANTGAATTCGTGGTCGGATTTGGACAAACGCCTGAAAAGGTAAGCGTGCGATGCACTGAGCGTTTAGTCCCAACCAATAGGTGATGGCCTTGAAAAACTCAAAAAAATATAAAACCCTTTCTGAGACTATTGTCCCTATAGACTTCACTCCAAATGACGAGAAAGCGTCAGTACGCACATTTAAGTTCAAGGCCGCACACGCTATTTTGCTTTTTTTCGGGCTGACTTTTGGATTCTCCGGCTGGTTTGTTCTTACAGCAAAGTCCGTATTTATCGAGGTAAATCCTATTACGGCGCGGGTAGACATAACCGGGGGAATTAACCTTCGACTTGGACAAAGATACTTGATTCGGAGTGGCAGTTATTCACTGTCATTGGCGAATGAGGGATATCATAGTTTGAACACTGAGCTTAAAGTTGACGGTGAACAAGCCCAAACCCATTCCTTCGAAATGGAAAGATTGCCTGGAGTTGTCTCGATAGATGCTCAGGGGATAATTGGGGCGCGGGTGCAGGTTGACGATGTTGACGTTGGCAAGACCCCTATAGTTGATTTACCGATACAGTATGGCGAACATCGGTTACAAATTTCCTATGACAGGTACTTGGATTTTTCGACAGGCATCGATGTCGAAGGCAGAGAAGTCGAGCAGGATTTTTCGATTGAACTGGAGCCAGCCTGGGCCATAGTAGGACTATCTACCTCTCCACGGGGGGCTCAGGTAATGTTAGATGGCGAGGTCATTGGCATAACGCCAATCGACGCAGACCTTTTGGAGGGTAGACGCGAGATCTTATTAAAACTAGCAGGATATAAAGCCTGGCGTCAGGATCTAACTATAACTGCAGGTGAAGATTTTGTCGTACCGGAGGTAACGCTAGAACCTGCAGAGGGATTGGTTTTTATACGCAGTAATCCCTCTGAAGCTTCNCTNACTGTNGGGGGCGAATTTAAGGGNCTCACGCCGATGGAGTTAGCTTTAACACCAGGCCAGAACCATGAGTTAACTTTCTTTAAAAACGGATATCAATCTTCAAATTCGACTGTTCGATTAGAGCCTAATCAGGAAAAGTCAGTCACGATATCTCTGCAGCCAATNACGGCCGATGTCGATATCCAAGCTTACCCTGAGGATGCAGAGTTATATGTTGATGGCGAATATCGCGGCTCGGCAAATCAAACAGTTCAACTAATGGCAGCGAGTCAGCAAATTGAAATCCGCAGGGAAGGATATGTCCCCCATGTCACGGAATTCACTTCACGACCGGGTATTGATCAGATCATAAATGTGACCTTGATATCACTAGAACAGGCGCGCCTAGAACAAATAAAACCAGTTGTTATGACAGCAGTGGGACAAGATCTTAAACTCTTCTATCCTGGCACGTTTTCCATGGGTGCGTCGCGTCGAGAAGCTGGTAGGCGACCGAACGAAAACCTCAGAGACATACAGCTAGAACGACCATTCTATTTTGGGTTTAAAGAGGTCACGAATGCTGAATATAGGTCGTTCGACGGGGAGCATTCATCTGGGACCGTTTCAGGAGTAACATTAAATAATGAGAATCAGCCCGTAGTGCAGATCAGTTGGACAGGTGCAGCGCTTTTCTGTAATTGGCTAAGTCAACAAGAGGGGTTGCCACTTTTTTATCAAACTCTGGATTCAGAGGTAATCGGTTTTAATCCTGAAGCCACTGGTTATCGCCTTCCTACTGAAGCAGAGTGGGCGTGGGTTGCTCGAACGAATGGCAGTGGCAACATTCTGAAGTATCCTTGGGGTGATCAATTACCACCTCCTGGGAATGCTGGTAACTTTGCTGATATTACAGCTCAAAGCTATTTAGGCGAGATAATGTTTAATTATGATGATAAGTACTTTGCAACATCACCAGTAGGAGCGTTTGAACCTAATTTCTATGACATCTATGACTTNGCTGGTAACGTNGCGGAATGGGTTCATGATTTTTATGGAGCGGTAGGGTCAATCGGAATTGAAGTTGATCCATTGGGCCCAGAACTCGGACAGTTTCATACAATACGAGGGTCCAGCTGGTCTCATGGGGCTATCACAGAGATGCGTTTGTCCTTTAGAGATTTCGGTGAAGAACCGCGAGATGATGTTGGCTTTCGCATCGCTCGATATTTAGAATAGCTATAAGATGATGAACTTTTGGAAAGCGCAGGTCATGAAATTTTTTTTTACATTAATTGTTTTCATATCGACNNCCCTTGTTCATGCTCAAGAAGCTGAATTATTAGAGGAAGAACAATCAACCGCAGCTGAGTCCCAAGAAGGTGGCGCTGAAGAAACTGACGAAGTGGAAGGTGAGGAGATTATAATCTCCGATCCGAATTCCGAGGTACGCTTCATTCCCACAGAGCAAATTTCTCAAGACTTGGGCGTCTCCTTTCCAGTTGACATATAACCGATAAAATTAAAAGGAATATTGGATGAAGCAAGGCTCTTTATATGAAGCACTATTTCAGATTGGGGCGCTGATATTTATAGTAATAGTGGTTCACGCAACATACGTGACTGTAATCCGCCCTAACGCCGATCTAATCCAGGAACAGCAGGAGCTCTTGCAGCAACAAGATGAAAACTTTGTTCCAGAAAGATCGGTTTTCATTATCTTGAGGGATTTCGAACAAGAAACCTGCATTATCTTAATGCTTTGGGCGATCGCCATTATTAGTATGAAAACTCAACACACTTTGAGAGAGCGTGTTTTACTTGATCGGACACTTGTCCAATTACAAGACGGATTCAGNATCTTACCGGAAGATTCAAGGAATTATTCAAGGCCCGTCCAAGCGTTGTCTGAGAGGGAACGAAAATTCTTGTTACCGCGAGCTTTGTTAGCAGGGCTTCATCGATTCCAGAGTACTGAAAACATTCAAGCGGTTTCTTCCATAGTGAAAGATACCTGCGAAACAGAAGCTGACAGAATGGAAACAGAGCTAACTATTGTTAGATATATCGCTTGGGCAATTCCGTCAATAGGTTTTCTGGGCACTGTTCGTGGAATCGGCACGGCTTTGGGTCAGGCTTATCAAGCCGTAAGTGGAGATATTGTTGGAGTCACACAAAGTTTGGGGGTAGCTTTCAACTCTACCTTTGTTGCTCTAGTGGTCAGTATATTTTTGATGTTTCTGCTGCATCAGCTGCAATTGCTTCAAGACCGTTTGGTTCTTGATTGTCAGAATTATTGCGATGAGAGATTAATACGGCACATGCAAGTCCCAGAAAAGGGCGAGTCAAACTGATTGGCTTAGAGAGATTAATATGTCCATGAAAGTCATAGAAATTAATGACTCCAATATAAAGGTGGGCGATGAGTCAGGGGTTTTGTTTCAGAGTCCGGGGTTTGCACTAGTTACTGAAGACACGCTGGAAATTGGGGAGTTTGCAGAAAATCATTCCCGCATGCAACCTACCAATAGCTTCAATAAATATTGGCATGAGCTTAATCTCGAGCCTATCTCTCATAGCCGGAAGNTNAGGCATCATGCTGACCTAGCTTACGCTCAGCTAGTGCATCTGACGGNAATGGCAGATATCANTCAGGAAGTTATCNTTTCTGTGCCAAGTAATTTTTCTCAAGAGCAACTTGGTATCCTCTTAGGTTTGGCGNGGCAGACAGCTTTTAGACCTCTCGGGATTGTCAATACAGCTTTNGTAGANTCAATTNCCGCGTTACGNAAAAGCCAAGTCTTGCACGCAGANCTGCANTTACACCAAGTNGTTTTGACTTTATTANNTAGAGAAGAAAATGTTTTNAAAGTTGAAAAAGTAGTGCAGGTGCCAGGTGTAGGTAAGCAAAACTTTATGAACTTGATGATGCAAGTGGCAACTGACTTGTTTATTGGGCAATGTCGGTTCAACCCTCAACATGATGCTAATTCAGAGCAAGACTTGTATAACCTGCTCCTCGCTTGGTTATTAAACCAAGGAGAAGAGGAGACAGTTCAATTAGAGCTAAAGAATAATAACTCGGTGCATCTGGCAAAGTTAACCCGGGCGCACTTGCTCGAGGTTCTCGGAAAATACTACAAGGAAATTAATAAGCAGATAAACACAATTGGTGCNGATTTCGAGGGCAAGCTGTTATTAACAGAAAATATTAGCGGTCTTCCAGGATTTATAGACAGTATTTCTAAAGCTCATGACCGTGTTGTACTTCGGGGCGATCAAGGAATTCAAGCCTGTCT
This sequence comes from Gammaproteobacteria bacterium TMED139, assembly GCA_002172295.1. Taxonomy (GTDB): domain Bacteria; phylum Pseudomonadota; class Gammaproteobacteria; order Pseudomonadales; family Pseudohongiellaceae; genus UBA9145. Next base: position 7,994 of record NHGO01000049.1, read on the forward strand.
CGAACACAGAAGCCTTATTGCTAACAATAAAGATGAAATAACTTTGATTAGTAAGTTCAAAACATCGGATTTGGGAATTAAAAATTCACCTAAGAAATCAGAAGAACTGCAAACTGAGGAGGCAACTCATGCACTATTTGCCAATGAAGCGATCGAGATCCGCCGCTTGGATATCAAGAATGTTTTAGAAGGATTAGATATAAATCGGTCCCCTCTCACCCTTAATTTTATCGTGGAGGACTTGCCGGGGGATCTGGGAATAATCGATAAGACAGATAAAGGAATTTATTTTCATTCTAAAAGCAATAGCGCGATTTTGAATGGTCGATCGATTATTAAGGGCAAGTATCTGTTAAGACTCGGAGATCTTATTAAATTTCCAAAAAGCGTTGATGAGATACGATTAATCAAGGTGCGTGATGGCGAAAAATAATAAATCAAATAGAAGGAAAGTTAATCCTGTGAGCCTCGCATTTCTTGATGTGATGTTTTGTGGTTTCGGAGCTGTAATTCTTATTTTTCTTATTCTCGACCATGCCAGCACTGTTTCTCCCGAGGAGAGTAACCCGGAACTTGCCGCAGAAATTGATCTTTTGGAAGAGGAGGTAGAGGAGGGCCAAATCGGATTGGTAGAGATTCGAAACATTTTATCTGACGTTTCTTTAGAAGTCGTGACTGCTGAGGGTTTAGCGCGTCAGATCATGGAACAGATTGACTCATTTCTGCAAGAGCTGGCCGCGTTAGAAAATAATAGTATGGCAACAGAAGAGGATATTGCTCAGTTGCGTTCTGACGTAGAAGCACTTGAGGAAGAGTTGTTGCGCCTTCAAGCGAGTGCCTTTGAGCAGGAAGGGAACAGCGTCCGACAGTTTCTTGGCGATGGAAACCGGCAATACTTATCGGGGCTTTTTCTCGGTGGTCAGCGAATCTTGATTCTCTTAGACAGTTCTGCTTCCATGCTGGATAGCACGATAGTAAATATTATCCGTACCCGAAATATGGATGATGATCGCAAAAGAAGTTCTCTAAAGTGGCAACGTGTTGTCAATACAGTTGATTGGGTAAGCACACAGTTACCGATCACGAGTCAGTACCAAATTTGGAGCTTCAACACGGGTTATGCCTCAATAATTCCGGAAACCGAAGATACATGGTTAGAGGCCGCGGATAGAGACCAACTTAATGACGCTATCGAGAATGTGAAAAATATAGTACCCGAAAATGGTACAAATATGACTCAAATTTTCAGAGCCGTCGCTAACATGTCACCCCCGCCGGATAATATCTTCTTAATTACAGACGGATTGCCGACCCTTGGCGATAGGAACAATTCAGATTCGTTAGTGACGCCGTCTGAGCGGCTGGAACTGTTTGAAGAAGCAGTTGAAGAGCTGTCCCCAGGAACACCAATTAATGTAATACTAATGCCCTTGGAAGGCGACCCCAGTGCTGCCGCAGCTTATTGGCAGTTAGCTCAGTACACTAAAGGTTCGTTCTTAACTCCATCGCAAGATTGGCCCTAAGAGTAGAATTAGATTCATGCTTTTTCAAAATCGTACATACAGAGACAATTATTTATATGGCTAAACGTAAAAACAGAGAGACCGACTCTTTTACGGTGGCTTTTTTAGATGTTGCCTCGTGTGGGTTTGGTGCAATGATCATTTTATTGATGATTACAAAGTCGTCAGCTCCGACAAACTTAGAAGCCGTCGATACCATTGTTCCAGAGGGCTCAGTTGCAGAGTTACAGGATCAGCTTTTTGAAATTCGCGGCGAAACTACCATTCTTAACAGAGAATTAAATGCGAAACAGGAACAGCTGTCAGCTAACAAAGAGCGGATNGCTCGTTTGCGCAGGGATCTTGATGATATCCAAGGTCAATTNANCACTAGNAAAGATCTCTCTGATGAAACTACAGATGAAATTGGACGTCTTGCATTGGCGAGGCAATCCTTGACCGAGGANATGCAGCGCTTNCTNGCAAATTCTAGTGCACCTGAGAANAACGCGATTGGNGGTGTGCCTGTNGATAGTGAGTATATAATTTTNGTAATAGATACNTCTGGCAGTATGTTCCAGAATCCCAGCTGGGACAAAATGNTGGGTGTGATTGAGGATACTTTGGANGTTTANCCAGAGGTNAAAGGGATACAAGTCATGAATGATATGGGAGACTATATGTTCGACTCTTATAGAGGCGACTGGATTCCCGATACCCCTGGAAGAAGAANTCAGATAATATCTACGCTNAGAAGCTGGAATCCATTCAGTAATAGCAGCCCCGTAGAGGGTGTTACCAGAGCTATCAACACTTTTTATGCTCCTGATAAAAAAATAAGCATNTATGTCCTTGGGGACGATTTCCAGCCAGGGGGCTCAATACGAGAAGTGCTTCAAACAATCGACAGGATTAATATTGAGGATGCGAATGGTGATAGACTTGTTAGAATTCATGGAATCGGCTTTCCAACCATATTTGCAGGCCCTAGAAGATTCCAGCAGAGTGTNTATAGNTACTCNACCTTGATGCGGGAGATGACGATCAGAAANGGTGGTACATTCGTTGGTTTGAACGATTATCAGTAATTNAGCGTANTAGTAANTTAACTGTTCTAGAAAGNTAAAATGAAAATCCAANTTAAAAAACAGNTCCAAACTATGAAGCCATTAACGATTTCNCTTATTTCNTGCTTTCTCATTTCTTGCGGAGTGAGNAACCTAGTAATACAGGGAANTTTCCCNACGCCAAATATCAACAAGATCCCCNTGTCCGTGGCCGTNTATTATGACGATGCCCTNAGAGCGTTTTCTTATATGGAATACAGCGAAACCGGNCGCGANGAGATCAACATTGAAAGCGGNGANTCGCACATTAGNCTTTTTAATGCTGTNNTNCCNGCAATGTTNGAGGAAGTGATTGAGGTNGAGGGATTTGACGATCCAAATGTCCAAGNNGTGGACGCAGTTTTTGCGCCGGTNATTGAAGAGTTNCAGCTCGCGCTTCCAGAGAAGACTAAGCTGGAGGTCTATGAAGTNTGGATNAAATATAATATGCGGATACTTAACNCGAGNGGGGTTTCGCTTGCAGATTGGGTAGTGACTTCATACGGCAAGACACCCACCGAAACATTTCTTTCTGTTGAAGACGGGATTAACGACGCAGCGATAGTCGCGCTGAGAGACCTAGCGTCAAGCTTTTCACTTAACTTTACCAGAGTACCAGAGGTGCAGGACTGGTTAAGTACTCTTTAAGAGGTTAATTTCCTCGGAGCGTGTATGATACTTTTCTTGAAAAATAAAGCAGCTATTTCCTATGTGCTAACTTGTTTCCTCGCCTCATGCACCAGCACCACTGTAGACGAGTTTCGGCAGGGTGAGACTGGAATAGAAAGCGACGAGTCTGTCGTAATTTTGGGGCGCCGACAGGCAAGTGACTTTGAGACAAAATCTGACTTTGTAGAGTGCGTTGGCAAGGGAATGAGTCAAGGTGAAAACGCGATATCCGTAGTGCCTGAAAGAGAGTTTGTAGATGCAATGTTCCCCTGGTTTGAACCCCGAACAGCGCCATTACGCGCAACCGATCTTGAACAATTACTAGCCGAAGATGTTGTCGCCCAGAAAATGAACGAATTTGGGATCAGGTATATGGTCTGGGTCGAGGGGTTTACAGAGACTACCGGAAGAACGGGTTCGATATCTTGCACTGTTGGCCCAGGCGGCGGGGGTTGCTTTGGCTTCGGCACATGGGAAGATGACGCAAACTTTGATGCAAGGGTATGGGACGTCAACTCCCTAAGAAATGTAGG
>NHGO01000050.1 GCA_002172295.1 Gammaproteobacteria bacterium TMED139
AGAGATCTTTAAAGAGCGCCTAGAAATTCTTCGAGATTTGTCCCAGTTCAGAGACACAAATTTGTCATATTTTTATGAAGATGTTTCACAGCAAGTTGACAATTTAATGACAGAAAAATTATTTATTGACGTAGATATTGCAAGACTCAAGCATTTTCCTCGATATTTAAGGGGTATAAAGATTCGATTAAAAAGGGCGCCATACCTTGGTTCAAAGGATTTGCAATTTACAGAGGAAATTGCTAAATATTGGTCTCAGTATGAGGATTTGCGCCAGGTTAAATCGCTTGACGAATGCAATCAATTAAGCGAGATACGTTGGATGATTGAGGAATACCGAGTGTCCTTATTTGCTCAATCGCTCGGGACCAGCATTCCTATCTCTGCCAAAAGGATAGAAAAAACAATAAATCTGTTGAATACTTGAAATTATCGGATAGTCGGGGGGCTATTAGGATTATGTATATGCAATCTTTACGATATTTTTTTCTTAAGCATTCCAAGTCCTTGAGGATTATCTTCGCAAGACTCTCTTTAATAATCTTTTCTTTCGTACTTGGTATTGGTTTATTTTTGGCTCCAGTCAAAGCTGAGGCGCAGTCTTATGACCCTTTGGTGGATTTAAATCAGCACTTTTTTGCCATCAATGATTATTTTGATCAACTTCTCGTTCGCCCAACTGCTCTCACCTATACTAATTATACTCCTCGTATTCTGCGTGTCGGGGTTGGTAATTTTTTTGATAATCTTCAAGATGTTAATGTCGCGATAAACGATTTTTTACAACTTAAAATAGAAGAAGGTTTTTCGGACACAGGGCGCGTGATAGTTAATTCAACAATTGGTCTTGGCGGCCTTATAGATGTCGCCTCTGATTTAGGCTTAGATAGGAATGAAGAGGACTTCGGTCAGACACTCGGTGCGTGGGGCATTGAAACAGGCCCCTATTTATTCTTACCCATTTTCGGTGCTAGCAACCTTAGAGATTCAGCTGGGCTACTTATTGGTGCAGTATTTAACCCAATTAGATATCTGGAAAATATTGAGGCTCGTTATAGCTTATACCTTATGGATGAACTTGATTTTAGGTCTTCTTTGCTGGCTTATGACGAACTTATAATCGGCGATAGATATCTATTTGTAAGAGAGGCTTATATTCAAAATAGAGAATATGTAGTGAATGACGGAGAGCTTGCTGATGAATTTGGTGATTTCTAGTGAGCCATAATTCATAGGTAGATTGCATTTTTTACTTTAAGTTTTGACTTGATGAAATCGGTATGACTCACATAAATTAGATCTGCTATTTTTCGGATTACATAATCTTCGTATTTGTCGAGCTTCCCATCTGAATAGGCAATTCCCCACAAGTCGGTGATTAAGCTTACTTTTTCTTCATATTCGTACTGATCGTTGATTTCTCGTGTGAATTCGTANANAGANGTGGAATCTTCGGATTTTTTTTGCGCAAGCTCTGTAAAATTATCAAGCTCTTCTTTCTGAATGTCTAATTTACTGCTCAAAATTTCTAAAAGCTTATCGCGTTCACGATCATCAAATTTATTATCGCTGTTTATAACTTCGATCAGGAGAGATGCATAAGTTAATTCTTGTTCGCTCTTTTTCGAATCGACTNCGGACTCGTTTTCTTTCCGTTTAAAGATATTTTGAATTGATTTAAGCATCGTCTAGNTTATCAAACTTATTCAGGAGAGATTACTGTTATCTAGATGTGACTCTATTATTCATATCAAGATCACAGTTTCAAGCTGTAAATTTCAACGCGTCTGCGATGACCTCTATTCCTGCATTTTCTCTATGAGCATTTTCGCTTAGATGACGACGAAATTGCTTGCCTCCTTTCTGTCCTTTGAAAAGTCCTAGAAGATGTCGAGTCATATGTTTTAAAGGTGTTCCTTTTTTCAATTCTGACTCAATATAAGGGATATATTCCTCTAGATATTCAGCTCTTTCTTTTCTTATCGCTGGACTATTAAAAAAGTATTCATCGACTTTCGCTAAAAAGAAGGGATTTTGATATGCCTCTCGCCCTATCATGACTCCATCCACTGTTCGCAGAAAACAGTTAGCATCCGAAAAAGTTGTAATTCCTCCGTTAATAACGATCTCTAACTCTGGGAAGTTCTCTTTTACGGATAAAACTCTTCCATAATGCAATGGTGGTATCTCTCGATTCTCTTTGGGTGAAAGGCCGCTGAGAATGGCTTTACGGGCGTGAATTATAAATGTTCGACAACCAGCCGAGGATACGGTTGCTATGAATTCTAGGAGTCTAGACTGCGAATCTAAATCGTCAATACCAGTTCGACACTTAACTGTTACTGGCACCTCTACTGCATTAGCCATGGCGTCCACACAGTCAGCGACTAATTTTGGCTTGGCCATTAAGCAGGCGCCAAACGAGCCAGCTTTCACTCGATCACTTGGGCACCCAACGTTTAAGTTTATTTCATCAAACCCTGCTTTTTCACCTAATTTAGCACCGTATGCAAGCTCAGCAAGGCTCGAACCCCCAATTTGAAGGGCCACTGGATGTTCTTCATGATTGTGCTTAAGGAGATAATTTGCATCTCCGTGCTGCAGAGCTGCGCTTGTTACCATTTCGGTATACAGTAAAATTTGTTTAGAGAATTTTCTCAAAAATACCCGGTCATGGCGATCTGTCCAATCCATCATTGGTGCTATACAAAATCTTCGACTAATCATTTTGAAAGCATTGCTTATCCTTGCTCACTGAACTGAAAATTTCTTGCTCAAAAGAGAGGCTCGTTAGTAAGCATGAATGTAGGTATAATCTCAAGATTAATTATTTTATCGTTTTCACAGGTTTTCTGCACGCGAGATGTCAAAAGTTAGAACTCGGATCGCTCCATCGCCTACAGGCGACCCTCATGTAGGAACAGCCTATATTGCATTGTTCAATCGTTGCTTCGCTCATGTGAATGAAGGCGACTTTATTCTGCGTATTGAAGACACAGATAGGGTAAGAAGCTCAAAATCTTCTGAACTCAACATTCTTAATTCTCTTACCTGGCTTGGTTTAACTTGGGATGAGGGACCGGGTAAAGAGGGCGATTATGGGCCATATCGTCAAAGTGAACGAGCAGATATCTACTCTAAGCATATCGAGATGTTACTGAAGAAAGGAAAAGCATTTCGCTGTTTTTGCACTCCCGAGCGGTTAGATCAATTAAGAAAAGATCAGTTAAAGGAAAAAACTCAGGTTGGGTATGATGGTCATTGCTTAAATTTGTCTGAAGAAGAAGTCGCAGCAAGAATAGAGCAGGGAGATGATTTTGTTGTTCGAATGAAAGTACCTGATACTGGCGACTGTGTTTTCTCCGACTTGTTAAGAGGCGAGGTCAGGATTAGCTGGTCACAAGTGGACATGCAAGTGTTAATGAAGTCTGATGGTTTGCCGACTTATCATTTTGCTAACGTCGTAGACGATCATTTAATGTCTATCAGTCATGTCATTCGAGGGGAGGAGTGGATAAATTCAATGCCTAAGCATGTGCTTCTGTATGACTATTTTGGTTGGGAACTACCCGTCTTTTGTCATATGCCTCTCCTTCGCAACCCAGATAAGAGTAAATTAAGTAAAAGAAAGAATCCGACCAGTATTGGATATTACAAGTCGCTAGGTTATGTGCCTCAGGCCTTATTAAATTATCTAGGGATGATGGGTTGGACAATGCCCTCAGGGGAGGAAAAATTTTCAATNGAAGACATGACTAACAATTTCGATATTAATCGAGTTTCATTGGGTGGGCCGATTTTCGACCTTGAAAAATTAAACTGGTTGAATGGTAAATATATTCGAGAAGAGATGTCTGACGGTGAATTCGTGAATAAATTTACGGAGTGGGCTTTTGCGGCTGAAGATCTCAAAAGTTTGATACCGCTCGTGCGAGAAAGGGTGGATAAGTTCAGTGATGTTGCAAGCCTGTGCAGTTTCTTTTTGAGTTCTGATGTTAACTTAAATGAAGATAGTTTTTCTCAAAGTAAGCTTGATCAAGAATTAGTTTTACGTATTCTTCAGTTTTCGCTTTGGCGTCTCGAGGCTTTAGATGAATGGAATAAGGAATCTGTCGAGGACGCGCTCCAGCGTCTTAGTGAGCAATTGGATACTAAGTTTCGTCAATTTCTATCCCCTCTTTTTATTGCGATCACTGGAAAACTAGTCTCTATTTCCGTCATTGAGTCAATAACCTTGCTTGGGGTTGATTTGTGCAGGGCTCGAATTAGAGATGCGGTAACAGTACTAGGTGGTATTTCCAAGAAAAAGGAGAAAACGCTTGTATCTGAATACCAAGCACTATCCTAAGTTCGTTTGACACATAAATATGTGACGCTTAGAATTCGCGAGCGGCTATNATGGGGCCTTAGCTCAGCTGGGAGAGCGCAACGCTGGCAGCGTTGAGGTCACCGGTTCGATCCCGGTAGGCTCCACCAAAGTTTCGAATTAACTTAAGCAGGATAGTCACGCTTAGTTTCACCTTTATACAACTGTCTCGGTCTACCAATTTTGTATGGGTTACTAAGCATTTCGTTCCAGTGAGCAATCCAGCCCGGAGTCCTGCCAGTTGCAAAAATTACGGTAAATAAACTAGTTGGTATGCCCATTGCCTTTAAAATAATCCCTGAATAAAAGTCGACGTTGGGGAAAAGCTTTCGCTCATTAAAGTAATCATCCTCAAGGGCTAATTTTTCGAGCTTTCTAGCAATTTTAAAAAGGGGATCGTTATCTACTCCTAGTTCATCGAGAACCTCTGCGCATATTCCTCTAATGACTGTGGCTCGTGGATCGTAATTCTTGTAAACCCTATGACCAAAGCCCATGAGTCTGAAAGGGTCATTTTTATCTTTTGCCTTCAACAGAAATTCATCGATTCTGGATTCATCCCCGATTTTGCTTAGCATATCCAAGACAGCCTCGTTCGCGCCTCCATGAGCAGGTCCCCATAATGCTGCAATGCCGGATGCAAGACAGGCGTATGGATTTGAACCAGTCGAGCCAGCCAATCTGACGGTGGATGTGGAAGCGTTCTGCTCGTGGTCAGCATGTAGAAGAAATAATGTGTCGACTGCTTTCGCAATAACTGGGCTTACCGTTGTCTCTTCGCAGGGCGTACCGAATAACATATTTACGAAGTTTTCGGCCAAAGACATTTTATTTTGCGGGTAAATGAAAGGTTGTCCAATCCCGTGCTTGTAACACATGGCTGCTAACGTTGGCATCTTCGCAATTAGCCGAATTGCGGCTTGCATTCGATGGTCTGCGTTGTCGATATCTAAGTCATCATGGTAAAAGGCAGAGAGGCCACCTACTACGGCGCTTAGCATGGCCATCGGGTGTGCAGTCCTTGGGAATCCCTTGAAAAACTCATGAATTTGCTCATCAACCATCGTGTGATAGCGTATTTTTTCTTCAAATGAAGCAAGTTCTTGCGGACTGGGTAGATCGCCATTCAGGAGTAAATAGCTTACTTCCAGAAAGCTAGATTTTTCAGCGAGCTGCTCTATTGGATAGCCTCGATGCAGAAGGATACCAGCGTTACCGTCGATATAAGTAATATTAGAATCACAGGCTGCTGTTGAGACAAAGCCAGGGTCGTAGGTAAAAACTCCTTCTGAGACTAAGCTGCGAACATCGATGACGCTGGGGCCGGTACTTCCCTCATAAACTGGTAAATCTATAGGCTTCTCTCTCCCATCCAGAACTAACTGGGCCTTTTTGTCACTCATGGTTTACTCCATTGATGTTGCTTTTCTAATTTTAAGTAGGTCATCCATCCCAGTGAGGGTGCATCGCGAATTGATTCAGTAGGCACAAGCTGCGATAAAGGTGTGAGTTTATCAAAGTTTTGCAGGTTAAAATATCATGCAACTGAGTCAGTCGGCTTTGGTTGGTAAGTTAAATGGGTTGGTCAATTAAAAAGTTAGTGGACAATATATTGTCGTTATGAATTTATAACTTGTCNAGTTTATTGAAATAAATGACTTTAGATCATATAATCTGTCATTAATCTGGACATTTTATCCCAATATATCAAGTAGTTTCCCTAAGTTCTAAACGTAGGTTGTTTATTTTTCAGATTATAACTTTGATTTCAAAAAAGGCCCACTTTGAACAAGAATAGACCCATCAATCTTAATTTAACGAGTATTAGGTTTCCATTAGCGGCAATCGCCTCAATTTCGCACCGAATNACTGGTGTAATACTTTTCTTAGGCGTCGCTTTTCTGCTTTACCTCTTACAAACCTCACTAGGNTCTGAAGCAGGCTTCAACTTAACAGTACAATTGANNCAAACATTTGTAGGTAAGNTTCTAATTTGGTTGATATTAGTGAGTATTGGCTATCACTTGCTTGCGGGGGTTAAGCATTTGATGCTTGATCTTGGTTGGGGTGAAACTAAAGCTTCATCGGAACGCGGTGCCAAAGCGCTATTGGCGAGTTCGCTTGTCATTGCCGTCCTCGCGAGTGTTTGGATTTTGTGATGAAAATGAACTATCTACGCCATCGGGGAGTATTAGAATGGGTGGTTCAAAGACTTTCTGCGNTAGTGCTTGGGGCATACACAGTCTGGATCCTCGGGTTTTTTATAACCCATCCAGAATTGAATTTTGAATCCTGGCGANCCGTTTTCGAATCGCCTCTCGTTCGTATCTTTAGTTTTGTCACATTAATTGGACTCTGCGCACATATGTGGATAGGAATGTGGACNGTTATCACTGATTACATTACACCACTACATTTGGGTAATGCCGCAAAATCTCTACAGACTGTATGTCAGCTCGCTATCATTGCATTGATCATTTTCTATCTGATTTGGGGAGTCTTTGTTTTTTGGAGTATCTAAATGTCTTCTCTTAGAAAGATCTCGTTTGACGCTGTAATTGTTGGAGGTGGCGGTGCAGGTATGCGTGCGGCACTTCAACTATCGCAATCTGGTTATAAGACGGCAGTCATATCCAAGGTTTTCCCTACACGCTCCCACACTGTTTCCGCCCAGGGAGGAATCACTTGCGCTATCGGTAGCGCTGACCCCGATGATGATTGGCGGTGGCATATGTATGACACGGTGAAAGGATCAGATTATATCGGCGATCAAGACGCTATNGAATATATGTGCAGTGAGGGCCCTCAAACTGTCTTTGAACTTGAGCACATGGGTTTACCTTTTTCTCGAACCGATAACGGAAGAATTTACCAGCGACCTTTTGGCGGTCAATCGAAGGATTTTGGGAAAGGTGGGCAGGCAGCGCGAACATGTGCGGCTGCGGATCGGACCGGTCACGCTCTTTTGCATGCCTTATACCAAGGGAACTTGAAGAATAAGACTTCATTTCTTAGTGAATGGTATGCAGTCGATCTCGTCAAGAATCAAGACGGACATGTGGTTGGAGTAATTGCCATAGAAATCGAAAGTGGTGAGGTGGTTTTTATCAACTCAAAAGCCACTGTGCTGGCAACAGGCGGTGCTGGCCGAATCTATGCGTCGACGACAAATGCACTAATCTGTACCGGGGACGGAGTTGGGATGGCCCTGCGTGCAGGATATCCGATGCAGGACATGGAGATGTGGCAGTTCCATCCTACTGGTATATACGGCGCTGGAACTCTAGTCACAGAAGGATGTCGCGGAGAGGGTGGATATCTNATCAATAAGGATGGTGAGAGATTTATGGAGCGTTACGCTCCGAATGCTAAAGATCTTGCGGGAAGGGACGTTGTAGCGAGATCAATGATCTTGGAGATCATTGAGGGAAGAGGTTGCGGTGAGAAGGGGGATCATGTGATGCTCAAACTTGATCATCTTGGTGAGGATGTTCTCAACGCGAAGCTACCTGGAATACTTGAACTGTCCCGAACGTTTGCGCATGTTGATCCCGTTGTCGAGCCAATCCCGGTGGTGCCAACATGTCATTATATGATGGGNGGTATGCCCACGAATGTTAATGGGCAAGCGCTGACTCAAGACTCTAAAGGTCAGGACATAGAGATTCCTGGACTGTTCGGTGTTGGCGAAGTTGCCTGTGTTTCTGTGCACGGGGCTAATCGTTTGGGAGGGAACAGTCTTTTAGACTTAGTAGTGTTCGGACGTGCTGCTGGTAAGCATATTGAGAAAATGCTTTCTGACGGCCTAGAGCAGAGGTCTGCTTCTCAGTCAGATGTTGAGTTATCGTTGCAGCGCCTGAATCGACTTAATGATTCTTCTGGTGGTGAGGATCTGGTCTCTCTTCGGACTGAGTTACAAAGCGTTATGCAGAATTATTTTGGAGTATTCCGCAAAGGCGAATTTATGCGCGATGGTATTAAGAAATTGAGTGATCTCGGAGAGCGGATAAAAAACATTCATCTGAGAGATAAAAGTAATACTTTTAATACTGCCCGGATAGAAGCGCTTGAGTTGGAGAACCTATATGAGGTTGCGGAGGCTACCGCGATTGCTGCTGAAGCACGAAATGAGAGTCGCGGCGCTCATGCGAGGGATGATTATAGAGTACGAGATGATGAAAATTGGCTTTGTCACTCCATCTATAATCCAGTTAATGGCGAGGTAAGCAAGCGCAATGTAAATTTTACCCCGAAGACGGTGGAAACCTTTGAACCAAAAGAGCGAACCTATTAGGTATCAAGAAGGTGAAATGTGTTAGTCAGTATATATCGCTATAACCCAGAAANAGACAANAAACCGTACATGCAAGACCTAAATATTCAAATTCCTGAAGGCAGGGACTTGATGGTGCTTGATGTCTTGGCCTTAGCAAAAGAAGAGGACTCGTCGGTTGCGTATCGGCGCTCCTGTCGTGANGGCGTATGTGGCTCAGATGGCATGAATATTAATGGAACCAACGGCCTTGCCTGCATCACCCCTTTATCTAGTGTGACTGGCCCAGATAACAAGCTAGTTTTNCGCCCTCTCCCTGGNCTGCCGGTTATTCGAGATTTAGTGGTTGATTTAACTACATTCTATAAGCAGTTTGAAAAGGTAAAACCGTATCTTGTTAATGATGACCCTCTCCCGGATAAAGAGAGATTGCAGTCACCAGAGGACCGTAAAAAACTGGATGGGCTATACGAATGCATTTTGTGTGCTTGTTGCAGCACTAGTTGTCCTTCTTTTTGGTGGAACCCAGACAAATTTATAGGTCCTGCTGGGTTACTTCAGGCATATCGCTTTCTCGCGGATAGTCGTGACACTTCCACAGATCAGCGGCTAGAATCGTTAGGCGATCCATTCAGCGTCTTCAGATGCAGGGGTATTATGAACTGTGTTTCAGTGTGCCCTAAAGGGCTCAATCCGACTCGTGCAATCGGGCATATTAAGGGAATGTTGGTCTCCTAGCAGTAATAGCAAAAATAAATAGAATATATTATTAGAATAATACTATGGTGTTGTTGAAAATTTTGATTTTGGGGTTGCGCCATGCAAGACAATTTTATGGAAAGAATGCTGAAAACTGGTCATCTTTCCGGGTCGAACGCGGCTTATGTAGAAGAGCTCTATGAGCAGTTTCTAAGCGATAAATTATCTGTCCCAGAAGAATGGCAGATTTTTTTTGAATCTTTATCTGACTCAACTACTTCAGATATATCTCATGCAGCTATCAAGCGTGACTTTGTTAACCTTGGTAAGGTTAGTAGATATAAGCAAATATTAAACAATGACGCCGTTGTAAACTCTGAACATGAGAGTAAACAGGTCCAAGTTCTTCAACTTATTAGCTCTTATCGTGTGCGCGGGCATCAAAAAGCCAACTTAGATCCGCTTGGTATTATGCATCGTGAAAGAGTTCTAGACTTAGAGTTAGAATTTCATGACCTGTCGCCAATTGATACTTCAACCGTCTTTCAAACTGGCTCACTATTTATTAGTAAGGCAAAAGCCCCTCTTAGAGAAATTATTGAGATTCTCGAAAATATCTATTGTAGTTCGATTGGTTACGAATTCATGCATATCGTCAATCTGGAAGAAAAGCAATGGATACAGCGTCAAATTGAGAGTAACGATGGTTCCCCCATCATTGAAAATGATGTGCGTCTGCATCTGCTCGAGAGGTTAACTGCGGCAGAAGGTTTAGAGAAGCACCTTGATGCGAAATACCCTGGAACTAAGCGTTTTGGTCTAGAAGGAGGGGAAAGTCTTATTCCGGCACTTGATGAGTTAATACAGCGCTCAGGCAAATATGGTGCTAAAGAAATCGTTTTGGGAATGGCTCACCGGGGTCGTCTGAACGTCTTGGTCAATATATTAGGTAAAAATCCTTCTGAGCTTTTTGACGAATTTGAAGGAAAGGCGACTTATCAAAGTTCTGGGGATGTAAAGTACCATCAGGGCTTTTCGTCGAATATTATGACNGTCGGTGGCGAGCTTCATATGGCGCTGGCATTTAATCCGTCTCACCTAGANATTGTNTCACCCGTCGTTGAGGGGTCGGTCAAGGCTCGGCAGGCACGTCGTCAAGATGAAATTGGAGAATTAGTCNTGCCGGTNATTGTGCATGGTGACGCTGCGATTGCAGGCCAGGGTGTTGTGATGGAGACTTTTCAGATGTCACAAACTAGAGCGTATGCGACTGGGGGTACNGTCCATATAGTTGTGAATAATCAAGTCGGCTTTACTACCAATAAGCAGGAAGATGCTCGATCCACTGAATACTGCACTGACGTGGCGAAAATGATCCAGGCGCCGATTTTTCATGTGAATGCTGATGATCCGGAGGCGGTACTTTTCGTTACTCAGTTAGCATTAGATTTTCGTTATAAGTTTCGGAAGGATGTCGTTATTGATCTGGTTTGTTATAGAAGGAGAGGGCATAACGAAACCGACGAAGGCTCGATCACGCAACCTGTGATGTATTCAGTAATTAAGAAGCAGAAAACAACTAGGGCTTTGTATGCGGAAACATTAACTGCTGAAGGCGTAGTGAGTGACCAAGAAGTCATGGAGCTAACGGACGGTTACAGAGCAGCGCTTGATACAGGTGAACATGTCGTCAAAAGCTTAATTAAGGAATCATCAATTGAACTGTTTGTCGATTGGAGTCCTTATTTGGGACATGACTGGAGTCCCCACTTTAATACATCCATTCCATTAANCACGCTCCAAGGTCTGGCAAAAAAGCTCGTTGAGATTCCAAAAGATTTTCAACTGCAGAGGCAAGTCCGAAAGCTTTATGCCGATCGTGCCAAAATGGCGAATGGAGAAATTTCGGTAGACTGGGGTTTTGCTGAGTCGCTCGCCTATGCGAGTGTTTTAACAAGTGGTAATAAAGTAAGGATTACTGGGCAAGACGTTGGGAGGGGAACTTTTTCTCATAGACACGCAATTGTCTATGAGAATGTCAACGGTGAAGCGCATATTCCCCTTCAAAACCTACAGACTGACCAAGGTTCTTTCTCAATTTATGATTCGCTATTATCTGAGGCCGCCGTGTTGGCTTTCGAGTATGGATTTTCCACCACAACGCCTAATGCGCTGGTGATTTGGGAAGCCCAATTTGGGGATTTTGCTAATTCTGCACAAGTGGTCATTGACCAGTTTATTGCAAGTGGTGAGCATAAATGGCAGCGGCTTTGTGGGCTAACACTCTTGCTTCCNCACGGNTATGANGGGCAAGGCCCCGAGCATTCTTCGGCGCGATTGGAGAGATTTCTTCAGTTGTGCGCTGAACACAATATCCAAGTATGTCTGCCGACCACTTCGTCTCAAGTATTTCATATGTTAAGAAAGCAGGTCTTATGTCCGTTAAGAAAGCCATTAATCGTTATGTCTCCTAAGAGCCTATTGAGGCATAAGGAAACAGTGTCAAGTTTAGACGAGTTGGCGAGTGGAAGTTTTCAGGTCGTACTTGACGATCAAGATGACGTGGCCGCAAATTCGATAACTAAGTTAATCATTTGNAGTGGNAAAGTTTATTATGATCTGNANGCGGAGAAACAAAAAAGAGACGAAAAGAATGTGGCGATAATTAGGTTAGAACAANTATATCCATTCCCGCATGATGACCTCCAGAAGATTTTGGCTCAGTATTCGAACGCCAAATCCATCACTTGGTGTCAAGAAGAGCCAATGAACCAGGGGGCTTGGTACTCATCTCAGCATAATATTCGTAGGGCGATAGTGGAGAACTTTCCTAAGATAGAGCTTCGATATGCAGGTAGAGATGCCTCAGCCGCAGCCGCAGCAGGTTACCCTGCTTTACATTTAAGTCAACAAGAACAATTCATTAACGAGGCGCTAAGTTAGTAATGAAAATAGAAATTAAAGCACCGACCCTACCTGAATCTGTACCAGACGGAACAATTGCCACATGGCATAAAGGTGTCGGGGAAACCGTTAAGCGAGACGAATTGCTGGTAGATATCGAGACAGACAAGGTCGTGATTGAAGTTGTAGCACCTTGCGACGGCATACTAGAACAAATCACAAGAAACACCGGGGAAACTATTGTTAGTGATGAATTGATAGGGTCCTTGAGTGATGAACTAGCTTCTACTTCTAAGCCGACGCAAGAGCAAGTTGAACAAACACCAAGCGAATCGCCTGCTGAGTCNGATCCGATTCTTAGTCCTGCTGCAAAGAAACTGATTCAAGAGAATGAAATAGATGCAGACTCTGTTGCGGGAACAGGAAAGGGNGGTCGCATAACCAAGGAAGATGTAGTAAATCATCTTGAAAATTTGTCAACGATAGAACCCGATAGTGCAACCGGGTCCGTTGACCATCTTGCCCTAGATTCCGGAAACCGTGTTGAAGAGCGTGTTCCAATGAGCCGCCTTAGATCAACTGTCGCGAAACGACTTCTGCAGGCGACACAAACAACAGCAATGCTGACTACGTTTAATGAAGTTAACATGGCGCCAATTATAGAAATAAGGTCAAGATATCGTGAAGTTTTTCAAGCCACTCACGAGGGGGTAAAGCTAGGATTTATGTCTTTTTTTGTAAGAGCTTCAGTGGAGGCTCTAAAGAGATATCCTGCCGTAAATGCTTCTCTTGATGGGAATGACATGGTTTACCACGGCTATCAAGATGTAAGCGTTGCGATCGGCTCACCCAGAGGGCTCGTGACACCGGTTCTTCGTAATGCCGACAATATGGGTTTAGCTCAAATTGAGAGAGAAATTCGTGATTTTGGAGAAAAGGCGAACGACGGAAAGTTGTCTATTGAGGATATGAAAGGAGGNACATTCACAATATCCAACGGTGGTGTTTACGGTTCACTTTTATCTACCCCCATTTTAAACCCTCCACAGACTGCTGTTCTCGGCATGCATAAAATTCAAGAACGCCCAATGGTGGTTGAAGGCGAGATAAAAGCACTTCCAGTAATGTATCTTGCGTTGTCATANGATCATCAAATGGTTGATGGAAAAGAGGCAGTTCAGTTCCTAGTCACAATAAAGGAATTGCTGGAAGATCCTACTAGGCTGCTATTAGAAATTTAATCAAAGACAAGCGAGACGGTGAGATGGCTAAAGAATATGATGTGATAGTTATTGGTTCTGGCCCGGCGGGATACGTTGCCGCGATTAGGTGCGCCCAGCTTGGGTTTAAAACTGCTTGCGTTGAAAAATGGGTTGATGAAAAAAATGAGAGCGTGTTAGGCGGTACTTGTCTGAACGTTGGATGCATACCTTCGAAGGCTCTTTTAGATAGTTCTCAAAAGTTTATCGAAGCTCAGGAGGGCTTTGATGTACACGGGATTAAAGTTTCAAAAATAAGCATAGATGTCCCTTCAATGATGAGCCGGAAAAACAAGGTAGTGGGTCAGTTAACCCAGGGGATAAAAGGGTTATTCGCGGCAAACAAGGTAGACTCCCTTTCTGGTACTGGAAAGCTCTCTGCAATAAATGAGGTCACGGTTACTGATAGTGACGGCAATAGTCAAAAACATCAAACAAAGAACATCGTAATTGCGACAGGGTCATTGCCAATTGATATTCCTCCGACGCCCGTTGACAATATATCTATTGTAGATTCTACAGGCGCGCTTGATTTTGACGAGGTTCCNGATCGGTTAGGGGTAATCGGGGCAGGTGTCATAGGTCTCGAGTTGGGGAGTGTCTGGGCCAGGCTTGGATCAAAAGTCACGGTCCTAGAAGCTCTTACCGACTTCCTGCCTGCTGCGGATGCTCAAATCTCNCGAGAAGCTAAAAAGATATTTACNAAACAGGGTCTTGATATAAGACTTGGCTCTAAAGTAACAGGCAGTCAGGTCAGTAAGGGTAAAAAGAAAGAAGTCACTGTTGATTTTGAAACTGAGAAGGGATCTGAGAGTCTTACTTTTGACAAGCTGATTGTTGCAGTTGGGAGAAAGCCCGTTACTGAGGCAGTATTTGCTTCAGACAATACTGTAAAAGTTAGCGAGAGAGGCTTCGTGGAAGTTAATGAGCAGTGTCAAACTAATGTAGATAATATTTATGCGGTTGGTGATGTGGTGCGTGGGCCAATGTTGGCTCATAAAGGTATGGAAGAGGGGGTTATGGTAGCAGAGAGGCTCGCCGGTAAAAAAACTCAGGTAAATTATGAACTAGTACCATCTGTAATTTATACGCATCCTGAAATAGCGTGGGTGGGAAAAAACGAGGAGCAACTGAAGCAGGAGGGTAAAAATTTCAATGTGGGGACATTCCCTTTTGCCGCAAGTGGTCGCGCGCTAGCCGCCAATGATTCTGATGGCCTTGTCAAAATAATTGCGGATTCTAAAACAGATAGAATATTAGGCTGTCACATTATAGGCGCAGCGGCTGCTGACCTATTGCAACAAGTCGCTATTGCTATGGAATTTAGCTCGAGCGCTGAAGACCTTGGGCTAACAATGTTTTCACATCCAGCTCTCTCTGAAGCAGTGCATGAAGCGGCTTTGGCCGCGAATGGACATGCGATTCACATTGGAAACAGAAAAAGAAGATAACGAATTTTAAAAAAACACTTTTATATTTTAGATTGAGGCTGATATGAATTTACATGAATACCAGGCAAAGCAACTTTTCGGTGAGTACGACTTGCCTGTATCGAGAGGTTTTGCTGTTGACTCTGGCGATGAGGCTGCAGAGGCTACCAAAAAACTTGGTGGAGGTAAGTGGGTTGTAAAGGCTCAAGTCCATGCTGGGGGTAGAGGAAAAGCGGGTGGTGTGAAGTTGGTAGACACTGCAGCTGAGGCAAAAGCGTTTGCTGACAAATGGTTGGGAGAAAAGTTGGTGACTTATCAAACCGATGCTAATGGTCAGCCTGTTAGCAAAATTTTGGTAGAAGAATGCGTGGACATTGATCAAGAACTATATCTTGGTGCGGTGTTGGATCGAGCAACACGAAGAATTGTCTTCATGGCATCAGTGGAAGGTGGGGTTGAGATAGAAAAGGTGGCTGCTGAGTCCCCGGAGAAGATTTTGAAAATAGCTATTGATCCACTGACAGGACCATTATCTTTTCAAGGAAGGGAGTTAGGTTACAAACTGGGTCTGTCTGGAGAGCAAATAAAACAGTTTACGGGTTTGTTCTTAGGTCTTTCGAGATTATTTTTAGATTTAGACCTTGCGCTTTTAGAAATCAACCCCCTTGTTATTACTAAGCAGGGCAATTTGAATTGTTTAGACGGCAAAATCAATGCGGATGGAAACGCGCTTTTTCGCCAGCCAAAGCTTAGAAGCATGCAAGACCCATCTCAAGAAGATGAGCGCGAATCTAGAGCGGCGAAGTGGGACNTAAACTATGTAGCTCTCGATGGGAATATAGGTTGCATGGTCAATGGTGCAGGTCTGGCAATGGGCACTATGGATATTGTCCAACTTTATGGTGGGAGCCCTGCTAATTTCTTAGATGTCGGAGGGGCAGCAAATAAAGAGCGGGTTACCGAAGCTTTCAAAATCATATTATCGGATGAAAACGTGGCTGCTGTTCTAGTTAACATATTTGGCGGCATCGTTCGTTGCGATTTAATTGCGGAAGGAGTAATAGGTGCTGTAAATGAAGTTGGAGTATCTGTACCAGTCGTTGTTCGCTTAGAGGGTAATAACGCCGAGTTGGGGCGCGAGGTCTTAGATAAGAGTGGTTTGAATATACTTGCAGCGTCCAGTTTGGCGGATGCCGCGCAGAAAGCAGTCGATGCTGCAGGGGCAAGCAAATGAGTATTTTAGTGAATAAAGATACCCGAGTNATTTGCCAAGGATTCACTGGTTCGCAAGGCACCTTTCATTCCGAACAAGCTATCGAGTACGGCACAAAGGTGGTGGGGGGTGTTACGCCTGGCAAAGGTGGTCAAAAGCATTTAGGTCTGCCNGTTTTTAACACCGTAAGTGAAGCTTATTCTGCTACCGAAGCTGAGGCGTCTGTTATTTATGTCCCCGCACGGTTTTGTAAGGAATCTATTTTAGAAGCCATTGATGCGGGCATTAAGTTAATCGTATGCATTACCGAAGGGATACCTACTCTCGACATGCTGGTGGCGAAAGAAAAGTGTGACTTGGAAGGGGTTCGGCTTATTGGACCAAATTGCCCCGGAGTGATAACTCCTGGAGAATGTAAAATAGGGATCATGCCCGGACATATTCACCTGCCCGGCAAGGTTGGGATAGTGTCTCGGTCAGGCACACTCACTTATGAGGCAGTAAAACAAACAACAGATCACTCATTTGGTCAGTCATCCTGTGTAGGCATTGGCGGAGACCCCATACCTGGCTCTAATTTCATTGATATTCTAGGCCTGTTCGAAGAGGATGATCAGACCGAAGCCATTGTGATGATTGGTGAGATTGGTGGAACGGCAGAAGAAGAGGCTGCGGCTTTCATAAAGGCTAACGTCACAAAGCCNGTGGTNGCCTATATTGCTGGTGTTACAGCCCCTCCTGGCAAGAGAATGGGTCATGCGGGTGCGATTATTTCTGGAGGAAAAGGGACGGCAGAGGAGAAATTTTCGGCGTTAAATGACGCTGGCGTTAAGACAGTTCGAAGCCTGGCTGATATTGGGNCGGGTTTGAGTGAGATTTGTGGTTGGTAGAAGTCATAAATCGCGAAACGAACGCCGACATAGTCAAATCAAAATAGGCAAAATTTTTGCCGTGCAAAAGGTTCTAAATCATAAACGGAGTATGTTACGCTTATGCGCGAATTTGGCTCTATGGGCCGAATGGATTGTATGTTTACTGGTGGGGGCGGCAGTAAGTAAGGTTTGAGCTGGAATTTCTATGTTGCTGAATATTTTAATATTGAGGACTGCGAGAATTTTTGGTTCAATCTCAGGGAAAATAAGGCTTTTTAGTTGCATCTTCGAGTTTGGTGCTTCTGGAGCAGCAAGAAGGTAAGGAAGTTTATAAAAAGAATAGTTGTTTGAATTGATGATTGACTTCTAATTTCCAAATCATCAACTCTAACTTTAAGATATTACAGAAATAGGATGGCGCATGAAAAACTGTCGAATAACCCGCATTAACAAGACGTTAGTCGCTCTGTTTGTTTCATATTTCTTTGGCGCAGCGCAAGCAGCTGAGATTTTGGTGAATAGCGATGTAATTGATCAGGCTATGGATGTGATCAGTCAGAAATACCAAGCATCCGCGGAGGTTCAAGAGGAAATAAATAGGCTGCAGAATGACGCAAGCTCTACCTTTGAAGAATTTAAAAGAGCCAATGATAATCTGGAGTCCTTACTTGTATTAAATGCTGGTTATCGCAAGCAAATCTCTATACAAGAAGATCAAATAGCGACCTTAGACGAGTCAATAGCAGGCGTTGAGGAAGTTACCCGNGAGATACCACTTCTTATGGAGAAAATGCTTGCCAGCATCGAGCAGTATATTGACCTCGATTATCCATTTCATATGGATGAACGAGCCAGTCGTATCCAATTTGCCCGGGACGCAATAGATAATCCAGATGTTTCTATAGCGGAAAAATTTAGACAAGTTTTGGTCATGTATCAAACTGAAACCTCCTACGGTCGGACGATTGAGACTTACCCGGAGACCATATCGGTGGATGGCGTTGACTTAGATGTGAATATAGCTCGCATCGGCCGAGTTGCGCTCCTTTATCAGACGACTGATCGCCAACAGACAGGGGCATGGAATAATGCTGACCGTGGTTGGGTAACACTTGACCCAGCTGAATATCGAACGGCTGTTCAAAGCGCTATAAGAGTGGCGTCTCAATTGGACGCGCCAAGAATAATTGAATTACCAGTATTGGCACCGGAGGCAGCACAGTGAAATATTTAGTTAAATTTTCAAGCACATTAGTTACTGCATCACTTATCTTCGGTTCTTCACAGCTCTTGTCTCAGGCGGGTTCGCTGGCTGGGCTTTTGGATCTTGTTGAAAATGATCGCGTTGCCGAGTCAGACGAGTATCAAGCACGGTTGAGNGAGTTTGAGCAAAACGCAGCTCGTCAGCAAGAAATCCTCGATACCACCAATACTAGGATTACAGATCAAGAGCAGCTGCAAGTTCAACTTTCAGATCAGTTTGAGGCAAACGAGATCATTATTGCAGACAAAAGAGAAGTTCTCAGNGATAGACGTGGTGATTTAAATGAATTATTCGGCACGCTCCAAGGCGTTGCTGGTGATTTCCTTAGTAATTTTCAAAACTCATTGATCTCCGCTCAATACACTGGACGAACAGACGCTCTTGATGAAATTATTCAAAGGGCTGGATCTACTATTGAGCAACTGAATGTTGATGAGATGGAACGATTTTGGTTTTTTATGCACCAAGAACTTACTGAATCGGGAAGAGTTGTTTCATATACTGGAGACGTGACCCTTCCTAATGGCGATACGGCAAATAGAAACATCACTCGAATTGGTGCCTTTAACGCTGTTTCGGATGGAGAATATCTCAGTTATAGCGGTGATATTGGTCATCTCCAAGTATTACCTCGGCAACCAGACACCGGTATTTTAGCCTCGGCTACAGCTCTGCAGGGTGCCTCGTCTGGTTTTACCAAGGTCGGAATAGATCCAACTGGAGGTGTTGGGGGACAAGTTTTAGCCAATCTTGTCAATTTTCCAACGGTTGAAGAGCAAGTTAGAAACAATTCAGGAGTAATTGGCTTTATCATTATCGGAGTCGGGATCGTTGGCATTCTATTGGGATTTCTCAGACTTCTCTTGCTAAGCCTTACCTCAATTAAGGTTCGCGGTCAGTTGAAGAAAGATAAGCCGACTAAGAATAACCCCCTTGGACGGGTATTAATGGTTGCGGAAAATAATCCCTCAGCTGACACGGAGACACTTGAATTAAAGCTTGGTGAAGCAATTTTGCAAGAGACTCCAGCGCTGGAGAGTATGCTGACTCTTATCAAGATGATCGCAACTATTGCGCCGCTGGGAGGNCTTCTTGGGACTGTTACNGGCATGATCCAAGTATTCCAGCAAATCACAGTCTACGGTGCAGGAGATCCTACCATTATGGCAGGAGGTATCTCGCAAGCCTTAATGACTACAGTGCTAGGAATTGTTGTGGCTATACCCACTATATTCATGCACACAGTAGTTAANAGTCGAAGCGATAATATTATTCATATCCTCGAGGAGCAGGCTACGGGGATGATTGCNCAGAAGGCGGAACGCTTAGCGAATAATCAGTCTTGATTCTAGAGAGGTAAACCTATGTATTTTACGTTTTTAGATATTCTAGATGCGGTTGGAACCTTCATGCAGCGCGGTGGNCCNGTGCTGTGGGTGATCGCTTGGCTGCTTCTGATCAAATGGTCTTTAGTATTCGAGCGAATATGGTATCTGAACACTACTCATAAGAAGAATATNAAGACCACTCTTGCTGATTGGAATGCAAGGGCAGATACCCAGAGTTGGAGTGCGCACCAGATCCGNACNATGATGATTTCTAAAATTTCTTTAGATGTCCGAAATACCCTTCCAATAATTGAAGTTCTTGTGACGATTTGCCCANTGTTAGGACTTATAGGAACTGTTACGGGAATGATAGAGGTATTTTTTGTCATGGCTGTCAGTGGTGGTGGTGACGCTAAATCGATGGCTGGAGGCGTGTCTAAGGCTACNATTCCGACTATGGCAGGCATGGTAGGGGCTATCTCCGGCATTTTTGCATTTAATTATCTAAAATCAAAAGTAGATAGAGATTTGGAATTGTTAGAGGACAAGTTGCCTCTGACTAGTGACTAAACGAATAGTTAAGGGCAAGGTTAAAAAATGAAATCAGGGATAATGAAAAAGAGTGGTCAAGAAGAGGCTGGTGAAATAGATCTCACTCCAATGCTTGATGTTGTGTTCATTCTGCTTATATTCTTTATCGTCACCTCAGTATTTGTCACTGAAGCTGGTATTGAGGTATCAAAGCCTGAAGCTTCGACAGTTGAAGATACCTCAGGCGATTTGATTTTAATCGCTGTAGGTGCAGGTGGTGATATCTGGATTGATGGAGATCAGATCGACCCTAGGTTTATAAGGTCAAGATTTGAACTGAGATTGGCCGACGCACCGAATTCTGCTGTTATTATCCAAGCAGACCAAAACTCAAATAATGAACAAGTGATGCTTATATTGGCAGCTGCGCGCGAAGCGAATATAGAAGATGTAAGCATTTCAGCGGAGGGATAGGTATGGTATTTGTCAGATGGGTAATTTCCATGGGAATGGCTGGCGGGATCACACTTGGTTTGTTTTACTTTATGCAGTTTCTAATTGCTACCGGTGAGGCTTTTGACGAAAGGATTTCCGTTGTAAAAATCGTCGACGCGACAATGCCTGAAATTGAATTAGAGGTTATCGAGGAAATCGATAAGCCTGAACCAATTGAAGAACTCGTCCAAGATCAGCCAGAGGTACAAGAAAGACAAACTAACCTAGATGCCGGCCCGGCTCTGAATATAGAACGACAATCGATTGAGATCGATACCGGACTTGAATTATCTAATGCTTCAATCTCGGCAACTGATGGTGATTATTTGCCATTAGTAGCAATAGCCCCTCAATACCCTACCAGAGCGGCCCAAAGAGGCATTCAAGGCTGGTGCCTGGTAAGCTTCACTGTTGATGGGCTCGGGAACGTCGTTGAGGAGACGATCGCGGTAGTGGATGCTGAACCACCAAACATATTTGACAGATCTTCGATAAGGGCTGCCACAAGGTTTAAGTTTCAACCGAGGGTTGTTGACGGGCAAGGGGTTGAAGTTTCCGGTGTTCAGTACTTGTTTAGATATCAGCTTGAGGAATGAACCTAATGATCACTAATAGATTATGCCTTAGCTTTCTGGTTGGGATATTAACCATTCCTGCTCTACACGCGCCTATTGTTAATGCTGGTGAAGAGCAGCGAGCTCCGCCAGAAGCGCGCACGGCAGGAACTCTTGGGCCACAGGTAATGCGAGCTATCAGTGAAATACAAGAATTGATGCAACCTGAGGATCCGGACGATGAACCCGATCTTGAAGGCGCAAAAATCGAACTGGATGAGCTTTATGAGCGCCGTTTCGAACGAATGAATGATTTCGAAAAGCAGACAATTTTAAATTTCTACACAAATTATTGGCTAACCTTGGAAAACTATCCTGAGGCAATCAGTACCTTTGAGCAACTTCTAGCGATTGAGGAATTAAGGGAAGATACGAGATTAAGAACCCTTCGTTCTCTTGGCCAATTGACGGCCGCAGAAGAACGTTGGGAAGATTCAATCAAATATTATGAATTATGGAGGGAAGCGTCTTTAGAGGAAGACGATATCGTTTACAGAGGACTGTCTTATGCTCACTATCAAATAGATGAGCTCCCAGAAGCTCTTCCATANTGGGTCTCTTATATGGAACTCCTATTAGACCAGGGAGAAGAGCTTGGGCGTGACGATTACTCTTACTTGAACGGCCTTTATTTTCAGCTAGAAGATTTTGAGAGCGCATTACCACTAACAAAAACGATGATAATGTTGTTTGATGAGCAAACAGATTGGACTAATTTGAGTGCCGTGTACGCAAGCTTAGATGATGAAGAGCGTAGAATTAGATCTATGAATGTCGCATATCTAAAGGGAATGCTGGATGACGAAAACCGATATTTGAATCTAGGACAGTCTTTGGGTGGAGTTGACATTCCTCACAGTGGGAGCAAGATCCTCGTTGATGGTGTTGAACAAGGGATTGTTGAAGAGAGTGAAGATAACCTTACAACATTGACTCAAATGTATCTCCTGTCTTCCGATTTCGAGGCAGCATTAGAGCCGGCCTTAAAAGTTGCCGAGATGAGTGATAGTGGAGATGGATACGATACATATGGCTATGTCCACTATGTGCTTCGTAATTATCAAGAAGCGGCTGACGCGTTCCAGATGGCTGTGGATAAGGGTAACTTAGCCAATAGGGCAGATACGCTATTATTCCTCTCTAGGGCGCTGATTGAGGTGGATGACTTTGAAGGATCAACCGCTGCGGCAAGGCAGTCCGCTGACGCTGGTGGTGAGTCGGAGAGAAGAAGCGCTACAGATTACATTAATTTTATTGAGAGCACGGAAACTAGATTTAATATCATCGCAGAGAGGCGTCAGGACGCGATTGATTTTTATGAGCCGTATCCGTCACTCTTGGATTAACACAATGAGTTAAGAGTTTGTTTTTCGCTTGATTTTTGGTTAAACGACCCAATAAAAGACCCATTCGATAAAGCGTTTGGGTTTTTTTTTATTCAATTTCTGGAGACTGGTATATGGCCACTAAAGCAGGACCTGAAGTTAGGGGCTTCGAGACTGAAGCAAAGCAATTATTACATCTAATGATTCATTCCTTGTATAGCAATAAGGAAATTTTCCTAAGGGAACTCATTTCAAATGCTTCGGACGCAGTCGACAAGTTAAGATTCGAATCACTCTCCAACCCTAAATTAAACGATGGAGATTCTGATTTAGAAATTAAAATTGATTATGACAATACTGCTAATACAATTACGATCTCTGACAATGGTATTGGTATGAGTAAAAAAGAAGTGATTTCTAATCTCGGGACCATTGCCAAGTCGGGTACCGCGCAGTTTCTAGAGTCCTTAACTGGAGATCAGCAGAAGGACTCACAATTAATAGGNCAATTCGGNGTGGGCTTTTATTCATCTTTTATAGTAGCAGATGAAGTTGAAGTTCTCACATTAAGAGCGGGTTCGAAATCAAACAAGGCGATCCTTTGGAAATCAAAGGGTGAGGCGGATTATTCATTGGAGGAGACGTCAAAAGAGTCTCGGGGCACCGCCGTGACATTACATCTAAAGTCTGACGAAAAGGAATTCGCGGATGGCTTTAGAATAAATAGCATAATAAAAAAATATGCCGATCATATATCAGTCCCAGTAAAGACAATTAAAGCAGAACCTCCAGGAGGGNACGGTAANGAGGAAGACAAGGAAAAAGCGGCGGATTATGAAACAATTAACGATGCAAAGGCACTTTGGACACGCTCCAGGCGTCAAATTAAGAAAGTAGAGTATGAGGAGTTTTATAAACATATTTCACATGATTTTGAAGCACCGCAAGACTGGAGTCATAACAGGGTAGAGGGAAAATTAGAATATACGAGCCTACTATATGTTCCAAAGCGAGCACCCTTCGATCTATGGAACAGAGACGCTGCTAGAGGACTTAAACTTTANGTCCAAAGAGTNTTCATCATGGATGATGCTGANCAATTCCTGCCGCTTTATTTGCGATTTGTAAAAGGAGTAATTGACTCAAATGATATCTCTTTAAATGTCTCTCGCGAAATTTTACAAAAGGATCCAGTCGTCGATTCAATGCGAAGTGCTTTAACTAAACGCGCCCTGGATCTATTGATAAAGCTCAGAAGCAAGAAGCGTGAGAAGTACGATGAGTTTTGGGATCAGTTTGGTCAGGTTTTGAAAGAAGGCCCTGGAGAAGATTTTGCCAACCGTGAAAAGGTAGGAAAACTCTTACAGTTTACGACTACAAAGACCGATTCAGAAAGTCAGCGTGAGGGGTTAGACGAATATATTGATCGTATGAAAGACGGACAAGATAAGATTTATTATCTGGTAGCAGATTCCTTAAAAGCCGCCATTAATAGCCCTCACTTAGAGATATTTAAGAAAAAAGATATTGAGGTAATTCTCATGCATGACCGAATCGATGAATGGATGATGGGGCACATGCAAGACTACCAAGGGAAACAATTTCAAGATATCTCTAGAGGTCAATTAGATCTAGGTAAATTAGAAGACCAAGAAGAAAGCAAAGATTCAGAAAAAACTGAAAAGAAGTTTGAAAGCTTAGTGGCTCGAATCAAATCCCTGCTTGGGGATAGGGTTAAAGAAGTAAGGACGACAAATAGGCTTACAGACTCTCCCGCTTGTCTAGCAATTGATGAAGATGATATGGGTGCGCAAATGAGAAAAATTATGGAGGCNTCCGGGCAATCTGTGCCCGATACTAAACCAATTTTTGAGGTTAACCCAGAGCACCCGCTAGTAGCTAAGCTGGATAAGGAAAGTGACGAGGAGATGTTCGAAGATGTCATCACGGTGTTGTTTGGGCAAGCCAGTCTTGCAGACGGGGGAAGTGTAGATGAACCTGGGGATTTTTCGGCTAAGCTCAATAAGTTGCTTCTTAAGTTAAGTTAATAATTATAAGATGCTAGCAAACTACATCTTCTCTAGGGTCTCGATCCCTAACAGNTCGAGACCTTCCTTCAGAGTCAGGGAAGTAAATTCTGCTAAAGATAANCTGGAATCTTGAAGAGCATCCTTCGCTTTTAGTATGGGNCACGCCTCGTAAAATCTCATAAAGAGTCCGGCTAATTCATGCAAATAATTACATAGTTGATTTGGGAAGCAGTCCAGCGCCACCGAATCAATAATTTCTGGAAATTGTAAAAGCTTAATGAGGAGTAGGCGCTCTTCGGAAGATTCTAAAATAGTTATAAGTGTATAACGTTTTTCACCACTAGCCTTAGCTAGAATGCTTTTGATTCTAGCAAACGCATACATGAGATAGGGCGCCGTGTTTCCTTCGAACGAGAGCATCGTCGACCAATCGAATATATAATCAGATGTCCTATTTTTTGAAAGGTCAGCATACTTAACGGAGCCGATACCGACTTTTTCCGCGATTTTTAGCCTCTCCTTTTCATCAAGTTCGGGATTCTTTTCTGTTACTAATGCATACGCCCTGGAGACAGACTCATCCAAAAGTTCGATAAGTTTTGTGGTGCCACCGGATCTTGTCTTAAATGGTTTTCCGCTAGAGTCCATCATTGTTCCATAAGCGATATGCTCCAAAGAGATTTTATCGGAAGCAAGGTTGGCTTTTTCAGCAACCGCAAAAACCTGTTGGAAGTGAAGTGACTGTCTTGCGTCAACGACGTATAGCGCTCTATTGATGTCGAGTTCTTGGCATTTGTAATCAATGGCGGCTAGATCGGTCGTNGAATATAGATAACCACCGTCAGATTTTTGTACAATTACGGGTAGNNTATCCCCGTCCTTTCCCAAAAACTGTGGTAAAAATACACACTTGGCTCCTTCGGATTCAGATAATAAGCCTCTTGATTCAAGTTGAGAGATGATGCCTGGAAGGGCATCGTTGTATTTGCTCTCTGCATCAAGGTGANTTCTAGTTAAGGTGACATTTAGTNTTGCATAGATTTCGTCACAATGATTAAGTGATTCGTTTATGAATTGTTCCCAAATTCGAATTGAATTTTTGTTTCCGCTTTGCAAATGAACAACTTCCTTTCGTGCATTGACTGCAAATTCATCGTCTACG
This sequence comes from Gammaproteobacteria bacterium TMED139, assembly GCA_002172295.1. Lineage (GTDB taxonomy): Bacteria > Pseudomonadota > Gammaproteobacteria > Pseudomonadales > Pseudohongiellaceae > UBA9145. Next base: position 25,766 of record NHGO01000050.1, read on the forward strand.
TCAAAGCGCTTCTTAGCTACCTGATAAAATTTTTCAAGGTCAGAAAGGGCTTTAGGAAGATCTTCCTCTGCACTGCTTTGCAGTTCCTTCATATAACAAATTAGCATTCCAAATTGGGTGCCCCAATCACCAACATGGTTTTGCCTGATTACTTTGTGTCCTTTTTTTTCAAGAATTCTAACTATTGCGTCACCAATAATTGTTCCACGGAGATGCCCGACATGCATTTCTTTTGCTAAATTGGGAGAGGAGTAGTCAACGGTTATTTTTAGGCTCTTTTCTGACTTAGGAANCAATGGAACTTCTTTATTTGTTATACGGTTGGCCCTTTTTAAGATCTCTTCATTTCGCAGAAAAATATTGATAAAACCCGGTCCTGCTAATTCATAGCGCTCGACGATNTTATCTTTATGGCTATTGAGTTCTTCGATTATTTGGTTTGCTAGTTCGCGAGGGTTGATTTTTAATTGTTTTGCAAGTCGCATAACTCCGTTGGCTTGATAATCGCCAAATTCTGGTCTTGATGCGGTTATCACGTTAGCGTCGGAGTCAGATATTCCAGTGCAAGTTCGCATGCAGGCGCTTATCTGATGGTTTAACAAATGTTTTATCGAGCGCACTGCTGGGTACTCTGTTTATCCAAGGTTGAAGGGGTTGAATTGTACACCATTAGATTATACAGGCATGGTTTTAAACGATTGTAACTGGATAATTATTTAAAACGGGTAGGTCTGGGCTTGTGAGTGCTGATTCGAATAAAATACTTCCTATGACAAAATCAGAATCAGTTGGCTCGTTAGTCAGAACAATACAGATTTCTATCCGTTATGAGGGCCAGCGTCTCGACAATTTTCTATTTCGGGAGCTAAAGGGGGTCCCGCGGTCTCGAATTTATCGNTTNATAAGNCGTGGAGAGGTTCGGCTAAATAAGAAGCGGTGCAAACCAGACTACAAGCTTTCAGTTGGAGATAGAATACGTGTCCCCCCTGTGAGAATTAGTTCCAAGACGAAAGGGCCTAGAACGTCACNTGCNCTCACAGAGCTATTACTGAGCCGTATTTTGTATGAGACAGATGACTTTTTGGTTTTAAATAAACCTCCGGGTTTCTCGGTTCAGGGGGGTGAAAATGTTCAATTTAACTTAATTGATGCGTTAAGAGCCTCGAAACCTGAATGGAAAGTTTTGGAGTTGGTCCATCGTCTAGACCGCGACACTTCAGGTTGTCTNCTATTATCAAAAAATCTNATATTTCATAGAGCTTTACAAGAACAATTTAAACTTAAAACTATAAAGAAAACATATCACGCAATCGTTCATGGATGTTGGCCAGCCGGTCTTAAGTTGGTGGATGCCGCATTGCTTAAGAGTGAGTTAAAATCTGGCGAAAGAGTCGTAAAGGTTGAAAAGAGCGGTAAGCCGTCAAAAACCGAATTTAAGGTTATTAAGCAGTACCAAAAAGCCGCTTATATCGAGGCGAGNCCTATTACTGGAAGAACGCATCAGATAAGAGTNCATTGTCAGTATGCGGGATGCCCGATAGCTGGCGACCTAAAATATGGTCCAAAGAATAAAAGTTCGGAACTACACCCTACCAAAAAGCTTTGCCTTCATGCTGCTAGATTAAGGTTCTTGGACCCGACATCACAGCAACAATTAGAAATTAGTGCACCTTTGGACAAATACTTTCAAAAGTATCTAGATAAAATTATATAAAACAANATATTATATAATAAATATCATGTTAATTATACTTTGACATAGGCGGTCCCTAAGCCTATTATTGCGCGCCTATGTTAGATCGCCCGCTCCCAGAGTATGTTGACGTTAGAAAGGCATTTCTAGAAAACGAGGAGGTGTCAGGTTTCGTGGCCTCCGAGAAGCTCGTGAATATGCGGGATATTTTGGTCAGCGAGAATGCCAGAGTGAAGGCGATACTCAATTTTTTAAAGGATAAAACGGGGCGGCG
>NHGO01000051.1 GCA_002172295.1 Gammaproteobacteria bacterium TMED139
GAATTACAAAAGAAGCACAACTTCTCCCCACGTTTAAGGTGGGGATTATTAAAGACAGCCTCTTTCTCGCCGGTCAAGAAGAGAAAATACCAGACGCCCACCTTATGGAAATGGCCAATATTTTTGGCGGAGTAATTGATTTCATTTTAGACCCGCGTGAGGGAGATCGCTTCAGTATCCTTTATAACGAAGAGTACCTGGACGGGGACTTAATTGGTCATGACGATATACTAGTTACACAATTCGTCAATCAGGACGAAATATTTACTGCGGTTAGATATGTGAATGAAGAAGGTGAGGCAGGTTATTACTCTCCGGATGGCGAAAGTATGCGGAAGGCATTCTTACGAAACCCTTTAGACGTTTTCAGAATAAGCTCTAACTTCAACCCTCGTAGACGTCATCCAATACTTAATACAATTCGCGCACATAAAGGGACAGACTATGCGGCGCCAGCAGGCACGCCAATTCGCGCCACAGGCGAAGGGCGCATAACAAGAGCCTCTCGATATGGGTCATTTGGAAACCTTGTAATTATTCAACACTCCGGGGGTTTCGAAACTAAATATGCTCATCTCTCCCGATTTGCAAGCGGTATCTCCAGGGGCAGCCGTGTGAGNCAGGGTGACATCATTGGTTATGTTGGATCCACAGGCGGAGCGACCGGACCCCATCTACACTACGAATTCTTAGTAAGNGGTGTCCATCAAAACCCAAGAACAATCCTTGACAAACTGCCTAAAGCTGAGTCTATTAATCGCGACGAAATGGCTTTATTTAAAAAGAAGACAGGAAAGCTTTTAAGTCAGTTTGAGGAATTAAGCAATTCTCGAATATTCAACTCTCAATCGAAGTGATACTAAGTTACAACAAAAAATGAGCACAGAATTTTTCATTGGCCTAATGTCCGGCACAAGCATTGATGGTATTGACTGTTCGATTATAGCCCTCGATGGTGCTGCGGTAGAGGTAATCGCAACTCATTATGAGGAGTGGCCGACAAAACTCAGGAAAGATATTTTTACTCTATGCGACGGCACTAATATCAGCCTTGAATTATTAGGTAAAACAGATGTTGCCATTGGGAAACTCTTTGCATCGATTGTAAAACGGACGATTCAAAAAACAGAAATTGACCCAAGAGCAGTTAAAGCTATTGGCAGTCATGGCCAAACAATATGGCACCAGCCGACCGGAAATAATCCATTTACAATGCAAATAGGCGACCCTAATATAATCTCTCAGCAAACAGGTATTACAACTGTCTCAGCGTTTAGACAAAAAGATATAGCATCCGGCGGCCAAGGTGCACCTCTGGCGCCGCTATTTCATCAAGAATTTTTCCATGATACAAAATGCGACAGNACAATTGTCAATATCGGCGGTATCGCTAACATAACTATGCTAGCTCGGCGAGGTGCTTGTTCAGCTTATGATATTGGTCCAGGAAACGTTCTCTTGGACTACTGGAACTATAAGGAAAGAGGAACGCGGTTTGACAAGAACGGGAGTTGGGCGGCATCTGGACAATACAGTGACGAACTTCTCAACAAAATGAGAACTGAGCCTTATTTAGAACAATCTCCACCTAAAAGCACCGGGAGNGAATTATTCAACGGNCCTTGGCTTGAANAAAAAATCTCGCAGTGCAGCGAATCTNTACAACCAAATAATGTGCAAGCGACCTTATGCGAATTCACATCACGAAATATCGCCGATGCCATTATCAATTTTTCTACTGATGCGGAAGTCTATATTTGCGGTGGGGGTGCTCACAACAGCCTCCTGATGGAAAACCTGAGTAGTAAATTGGGGCGGAATGTTGCAACAACATCAGATTTAGGAATAGGGCCAGATTGGGTCGAATCAGCAGCCTTTGCCTGGATGGCAAANCAAACTATTAATGGTGAGAAGCTAGAAACGTCCCCTTTTACTGGAGCTAGCAAACCCTCCATCTTAGGCGGAATTTATCTAAGCGACTAAAGTTAAATAGAGAAGGATGCTCCGCACCCACAAGTAGTTGAAGCCATGGGATTATCAACCACAAAACGCGAGCCCTCTAGTCCCTCTAAATAGTCAACCTTCGCACCAACAAGATATTGATAACTTAACGGATCCACAAGCAGGCGGGCCCCCTTATTCTCGATGACAGTGTCATCTTCTTGGACATCCTCNTCAAAACTAAAACCATACTGAAACCCTGAACAACCACCACCGGTCACAAAAACCCTGAGATTTAAGTTATCGTTTCCCTCTTCAGAGATTAAACTATGAACCTTGTCTGCCGCATTGTCGGTGAAAGACAAGATAATTGGTTCTGCTGTTTGGACAACCGACATAAGGTTCCTCGCGGTATCTTCAAAAAGACCTTATAATTTTAAGAAAGAATAAATGCATGGACAGCGATCCTCGCTATTTCCANGCATTCTTTATTATAATACCTGCATATCTTCATTTGAATAGTAATTTTTTGCTCAATCGCTCTTAGAGGCTTGACTATCAAACTCAAGTTTATTGCTGTCCGATGTTAATCGTTTCTTAGTAGTTTGGTCAGACGAAATATGCATTAAGTTACCATTTACCTCCGACCCCATGACCATCTCGATCAAGTTATAATGAACATTACCTGCTACTACGGCTTTCGCTGCTAGCTCTAAATGATTACTAGACCGCACATCCCCCTGCACTAGCCCATTTATCACTGCAGAGGGAACACAAATTTCACCCTCGACCGAACCTTTCTCTGAAACTCGAATCACCGCAGAAGAATCGTCTTCCGCATATATACTTCCCTTAACTCTACCTTCAACGATCAATTCACCGCTAAAATGTATGTCTCCTATAACTTCTGTTGTCCTAGATACCAATGTATTAGCAGAAGGATCTTTCTCCTTAATAACATTGGCCTTGATTACATTTGTTTCTTCGCTCTTACCAAACATCCCACTTTCCTCCTTTGTCTTTCAAAGCAATTCAGTCCTGAATTAACCAAGCAAAATCTTGGTCAATCATCTTTTTGATTGGGGCCGACTCTATCCCAATAATTCTCACATGATCAGGCAGAAAATTTTCAGGTAAAGTAAAATCCCCCTCTACGTTCTGAAAAAACTTAAATCTTAATTTTATATCCATTTGTTCCTGTTGCTCTGAAATTTCATTCAATGAGTACACAGTAATTTTACCATCTTGAGTGCCAACTAGCTCCACATTAACATGACCGGTCAAGTAAGTATCACCATCGGCATCTTTCTGACGCACTGCTAATTGGTATCGGTACCGGCTAGGTTGACTTGTAGGGNCCAGACTCCATTTGGAAATTGTTAGGCCTGTATCGTCAGTCTGTTCCGAGACCACGTTTTTATAATAAGTTAAGTCCTGCTCTAAACGAGATAGTTGGTCCTGTAATCTTCTTATGGTTTGCTGATCCGTTTCATTNACTTTCTGATCCATCATACTGGATCTATCTAACATAGTTATCTGTCTTCGCAATTCGGTATTTTCACCCGTCAAGTTCTCTATTTGTGNTCCAAACTCCTCACTGTCGATTTCGGCGGACTCCTGGTTTCTCAGGGTCTGATAGTAACCGAAAGAAAATCCTCCCAACGTGCCAAGACTAACAAAAACAATACTGGCGAACGTCCAAAACAGACGTTGCCCTGGTCGATATGGGACAACCATCATTCTATTTTGTTTGCTTCCTTTAACTACGTTTGGCACGCGCTCATCTCACAAAGGATTCGATAATACTCTATACTTCATCAAAATTTACTCAGGGAATTAGGGCGATCCCCTCCAANCCTGCTGTCTCCTCAATGCCTAGCAGCAAGTTCATATTCTGGACAGCCTGCCCGGATGCACCTTTTACCAGGTTGTCGATCACGGAAAAGACTACAATATTCTTAGTATTCGCTATATATGTGACCGAAATTTGGCAATTATTCGCACCTCTAACATTTCTGGTTGCTGGTGCTTCGTCATTCGGCAAGACCTCAATGAACGGCTCATCAATGTAACGACTCTCGAAAAACGTCTGTAGCGAGTCACATGAAACATTTTCTCCGTCTCTAACCGGCGCATACAATGTCGCAAATATTCCTCTACTCATTGGTGCTAGATGAGGAATAAAGGTTAACCTAACATCAGAACTAGCAGCAAGACTGAGCTGCTGGCAGATTTCTGGATGATGTCGGTGCCCGGAAATACCGTAGGCTTTGAGTGACTCAGTTGCCTCACAAAGCAAATAATCTTCCGCTGCTTTGCGGCCCGCTCCGCTGACGCCCGATTTAGCGTCTGCAATCAATTTGCTGGAGTCGATTATATTATTTTCGAGAAGCGGCAAAAATCCCAGCTGAATAGCCGTCGGGTAGCATCCGGGCACGGCAATAAGCTGAGCCCCTCTAATGGCCTCTCTGTTCGTTTCTGGCAACCCATAAACGGCTGTCTCAACAAGCTCAGGGCATGCGTGCTCGGTCTTATACCAATTTTCCCACAGAGCTATATCTTTAATTCTAAAATCAGCTGATAAGTCGATCACCTTTGTTCCTGCATCGATTAGTTGTGGCACCGAGTGCATAGCCACTCCATGTGGAGTGGCAAAGAAAACAACCTCACAATCTCTCAAGGGAGATGAATCTGGGTTGCTAAACTGGAGATCAACCTGGCCTCTTAGATTAGGGAAACGTGAGCAAATAGCCTGACCGTCGAATTCACGCGACGTAACACAGCAGAGCTCAACATCATCTCTTTGACTTAAGAGTCTTAGCAGTTCAACTCCCGTGTACCCAGTTCCACCCACTATGCCTACCTTGATCAATCCCGCCTCCTAAACGCCTGTGACAAAAATCGGGCAAGTATCTTAGACGATTACGATAATAATGCAATATGATTTATAATTAATTATTATAAAATCAATAGCTTAGATTGAGCAATTTATTAATCAAGACTTCATTTTTGAGCTGTGGTACGTTCAAGCTAACGTTCGTAGGTAATTACATGCTCTGGGTAAAAGCTTTTCATATTATTTTTGTCGTCTGCTGGTTCGCCGGTTTATTTTACCTGCCTCGCCTGTTTGTCTATCACTCAATGAGTAGTGACAAAATCAGTCATACTCGATTTGTGATGATGGAAAGGAAACTATTTTGGGCCATTATGACACCGTCCGGCTTNGGGACAATAACTCTTGGCAGCTGGCTTCTTTTTGCGAACTGGGATTACTTTATGGCTTGGTGGTGGATGCATTTAAAGCTCGTATTTGTTGGACTCCTCATGATTCAGCACGCCTATTGTTGGTGGTACATGATCAAACTTAGGGAAAATCCCGCTTATAAAGGACACGTGTTTTTTCGAGTTTTCAATGAGCTACCTGTGATTCACTTAGTGGCGATCGTTATACTTATTGTAGTCAAGCCGAGCATCTAACTAAGTAGTCATAGATTCCATGAAACCGAAAGTTATGTGTTTTTCAGGTCTAGACCCAAGTGGCAGTGCAGGTCTCCAAGCGGATCTAGAAACTCTGTTTAGTTTAGGCTGCCACTCTATCCCAATACCTACGTTACTCACCGCACAGGACACGAAGGATGTGTGCTATTTGCAAATTACAGAGCCAAACTTTCTCGAGCTTCAAGCTAGAACGATTNNGAATGATACGTGTATCGACTGTTTTAAAATAGGCGTTTTGGGATCAGTAAAAACTATTGAAACCCTACATTCGATCTTAAAGAACTATCCAAACACTCCCATCGTACTTGACCCTGAGCTATCCGCTGGCGGCAATATGCTTGCGGTCGTCAACGCCGCGTTGGGTTCAAACAACATCAGCGATAACATCCAATCACTCACAAAACTATTTCAATCAACCGAAAGAAGTTAATGTTAATGAAGACATCCAATTCTCAAAACCTTTACAACTTGGCACGAAAATACATCCCTGGAGGGGTAAACTCCCCTGTTCGCGCGTTTCAGGCGGTTGGTGGCGACCCCTTATTTTTCAAGGAAGGGCGGGGAGCTTATTTAGTGGACGTGGATGACAATCGTTATATCGATTATGTCGGAGCATTTGGACCACTGATATTAGGTCATCAGCATGAGCGAGTCGCTACAGCCATTAAAGCACAGCTGAACAAGGGAATAAGTTTCGGAGCATCAACTGAAGGAGAGATAAAAATCGCAGAGAAAATCTGTAAGCTCGTCCATTCGATTGAGGAAGTGCGTCTTGTGACGTCAGGAACAGAAGCGACCATGAGCGCAATAAGNCTCGCGAGAGGCTTCACNCGAAGAGATAAAGTTGTGAAATTTGAAGGTTGCTATCACGGACACGCAGATGGCCTCTTAGTCAAGGCCGGATCAGGCGCACTCACTATGGGAGAACCGGACTCTTTGGGAGTTCCTCAAGCATACACAGAGTTAACTCATGTCCTTCCTTATAACGACGTNCAAGCTGTCGAAGAATATTTTGATAAGCATGGGAAGGAAACTGCTTGCGTCATTGTTGAGCCAATAGCAGGCAATATGAATTGTGTGCCACCAGACTCCGGATTTCTTGAGGTCCTTAGGGAGCAATGCACTCTGCATGAGTCCGTCTTGATTTTTGACGAAGTAATGACCGGTTTTAGAGTCGCATTAGGGGGCGCTCAATCGATTTATGGTGTTGTCCCAGATATAACGACCCTGGGTAAGGTAATAGGAGGGGGGCTGCCTATTGGGGCGTTCGGCGGAAAAAAAGAAATCATGGAAAATATTGCACCATGCGGAGCAGTCTACCAAGCGGGGACCCTTTCCGGCAGCCCGTTGGCAGTTGCGGCTGGGCTGGCGATGCTCGAAGTTGTTAGTGAGACAACATTTTTTGAGAAACTTCAAAAGAAAACGAAATTACTTATGGACGGCTTAAAAGAACGCGCCTCTGCTGAAAATGTTCCATTTACCACAAATCATGTCGGAGGTATGTTTGGTTGCTTTTTTAATGATGCTAAGAAAGTAACATGCCTTAAAGAAGTAATGGCCTCTAATGAAGAAAATTTTCAGATTTATTTTCACGAGATGCTTAATAATGGAGTATACTTGGCCCCATCAATGTATGAAGCAGGGTTTATATCTGCTGCACACACCGGCGACGAAATAGAAAAAACACTCAACGCTGCGACTCTCGCCTTTAAAGCAATCAATAAAAGTTAAACAATGGTATTTATTTATGAAGGATTATGACGTTTATGGTATCGGCAACGCTCTGGTTGATACAGAGTTTGAGGTAACCGATAGCTTCCTAAAAGAACAGGGCATTGAAAAGGGGTGCATGACACTCTTGAGCAGAAAAGAGCACCAATCCCTTTACGAAACATTACGCGAGAACTGCTCGTTAAAAAAACAATCCGGCGGTGGTTCAGCAGGTAACACGATGTACGCCCTCACCCAGTTCGGAGGAAGAGCTTTCTATTCCTGCAAAGTGGCCGATGACTCGGTTGGTGATTACTTTCTAAGTCAACTCGGGGACAATAATATTGAAACCAATCGAAACCCCCGAGGAACCGGNATCTCTGGGCAGTGCCTAATAATGGTCAGCCCCGACGCAGAGCGCACAATGAANACTTATCTCGGGGTGTCTGCAGACTTATCGGTNAATGAAATAAATTTAGATGCGGCGAAGAAATCGCAGTATATTTACATTGAAGGTTTTCTAGCGTCATCAGAATCGGCAAAATCCGCAATCGTGGAGCTGAGGGATCTTGCAAAAAATTTCAACGTGAAGACTGCTTTAACTTTTTCTGATCCCGCGGTGGTCACACATTTTAAAGAAGCGATAAATGAAGTAGTCGCGGAAGGGGTAGACCTGTTATTTTGCAACGAAGAGGAGCTAAAAATTTGGGCTGATTCGGAAAACTTCGAGCAAGCATGCTCGAAAATGACTGAAATCGCAAAACAGTTCGTCATAACTCGCGGCTCGAACGGGGCCATGCTCTTTGATGGAAAAGAATTTATTTCCATAGCGCCTAATAAAGTAGCCGCAATAAATACAAACGGAGCTGGCGATATGTTTGCAGGCGCATTCCTGTACGGATTAACTCAAGGGCTCGATTTTAGAACAGCTGGCAATCTTTCGAGTTTAGCGTCAGCACAAATAGTGACCCAGTTTGGGCCGAGACTTACTCCCGCTGACCATAATGCCGTAAAGGAAAGAATCTTAGGAAATTAACTCGAACTCTAGGCGCGTAAGCCATCCACAAACTTCTTTACACCATCAAACCAGGAAAACCTCCGAGGTGACTGTTTTTTCCCTTGAGATTCATGAATGTCCTGGAACTCCTCAAGGAGTTCTTTTTGTCTCCCTGTCAAATTCACGGGTGTCTCTACAACCACCCGACAAAGAAGGTCACCAGGATTACCTCCCCTGATAGAAGTGACTCCTTTACTGCGAAGCCTGAACAACTTTCCTGTCTGCGTCTCAGATGGAATTTTCAGTTTTACTCGCCCATCCAACGTCGGCACCTCAAGTTCCCCGCCAATAGCCGCATCCCCGAAGCTAATCGGGATTTCGCAGTGCAGATCTTTGCCGTCTCGCTGAAAGATATGGTGGGGTTGCACGTGCATTTCAACATACAGGTCCCCTGAAGGACCACCTCGTGCTCCAGCCTGTCCTTCTCCGGTGAGCCTTATTCTATCACCCGTGTCCACGCCAGCGGGAACCTTCACCGAGAGAGTCTTTGTTTCTTCCACGCTGCCCTGGCCGCGACAATTTGGGCATGGATCTTTTATTAATTTACCGGAGCCATGACAGCTAGGGCAAGTTTGTTGAACGGAAAAGAAGCCCTGCTGCATCCTAACTTGACCATGCCCGTTGCAGGTTGAGCAATCGACCGGTTTTGTACCCGACTTAGCTCCGCTACCATTACACGTGCCGCAAGTTACCGTAGTTGGGATTTTGATCTTAGCGGCTTTTCCTCTCACCGCTTCCTCTAGGGTTAATTCCAGGTTGTATCGAAGGTCTGCTCCTTTTGCCACTCGGCTTCTGCCACCACCTCGCCCTCCTCCAAAAATATCTCCGAATATATCTCCGAATATATCCCCGAAGTCAGCGTGTCCTTGGCTAGTCTGACCCTCTACACCCGCGTGCCCAAATTGATCATAGCGCGCCCTTTTTTCTGAGTCGGATAGAACCTCAAAGGCCTCATTAGCTTCCTTAAATTTGTCTTCCGCTTCTTTGTTATCAGGATTACGGTCTGGATGATTCTTCATAGCGACCCGCCGATATGCTTTTTTTACCTCGGCTTCGGAAGAATCTTTTGAAACACCTAGAATTTCGTAATAGTCTCTTTTGGACACCCGGACTTCTCTTAGATAACTTTAAAATTAAGAACTTAACAATAAAAAAACTAAGCCATAAAATGACTTAGTTTTCTCCGCATTGGCCCAATATGACTCCGGCCCGTATATTCAAATAAAATTTATTTATCTTCTTTTACTTCTTCGAATTCTGCATCCACAGCATCACTGTCTGCCGAACTTTCCGAGTTGTCGGCTTCCGCACCTGCCGCCGCCTCTCCAGCTTGAGCTTGTTCTTCATACATTTTTTGCGCAAGTCCAGTNGATGCCTCTGTGAGACCTTTTGTCTTCGCCTCTATCTCTGCAAGATCATCGCCCTTGATGGCTTCTTCTAGAGCAGCCACAGCATTGTTAATTGATTCTTTTTCTTCATCGCTCGCTTTATCGCCAGCTTCCTCTAACGTNTTCTTTGTCGCATGCACGAGTCCATCTGCCGTATTTCGCGCAGTTATCAACTCTTCGAATTTCTTGTCATCAGCCGAATGCGCCTCAGCATCCTTTACCATCTGATCAATTTCTTCATCGGATAAACCGCTTGAAGCCTTTATCACAATGGACTGTTCCTTCCCTGTTGCCTTATCTTTGGCCGAAACATTCAATATCCCGTTAGCATCTAAATCGAAGGCAACTTCAATTTGTGGCATTCCTCTTGGTGCTGCCGGTATGTCGCTCAAATCAAACCTACCCAAAGATTTATTTTGCGCTGCCTGTTTTCTCTCACCTTGAACTACGTGGATCGTTACCGCAGTCTGATTATCATCTGCTGTTGAGAACACCTGAGTCTTTTTCGTGGGTATCGTAGTATTTTTATCAATCAACGGACTAGCCACGCCACCAAGCGTTTCGATACCGAGAGATAGTGGAGTGACATCCAATAAGAGAACGTCATTCACATCCCCTGACAACACAGCCGCTTGAATAGCCGCTCCTACAGCCACAGCTTCGTCAGGGTTTACATCCTTACGCGATTCTTTTCCAAAGAAATCCGTAACTTTCTGCTGAACGAGAGGCATTCGCGTCTGACCACCAACAAGTATCACGTCATCGATTTTAGACACGTCGAGATCTGCGTCTTGTATGGCTAACTTAACCGGGTCTAATGTTCTCTCCACTAATTCTTCGACGAGAGATTCGAACTTCGCTCTGGTTAGCTTTTGGACTAAATGCTTAGGGCCAGATGCATCAGCCGTNATGTACGGTAAATTNACNTCCGTTTGCTGTGCAGACGATAATTCAATNTTTGCCTTTTCAGCCGCTTCTTTTAANCGNTGCAATGCCAATGGNTCGTTGTGGAGATCCATACCAGACTCTTTCTTAAACTCCTCNGCTAAATANTCAATCAGGCGCAAGTCAAAGTCTTCACCACCCAGAAAAGTATCCCCGTTCGTGGAGAGCACTTCGAAGGTATGCTCGCCATCTGTTTCTGCTATTTCTATTACAGAAATATCAAAGGTGCCNCCNCCNAGATCATATACAGCAACAGTTGAATCCCCTGCCTTTTTATCCATACCGTACGCGAGGGCGGCCGCAGTGGGTTCGTTAATGATTCGCTTCACGTCCAGCCCTGCTATCTTTCCGGCGTCTTTAGTCGCCTGGCGCTGAGAATCGTTAAAGTAGGCCGGAACTGTAACTACTGCTTCTTTGATCTCTTCGCCGAGAAAGTCTTCGGCAGTTTTTTTCATTTTCTGTAAAACTTGTGCTGAAATTTGAGGTGGAGACATCTTGTCTCCGTTAACTTCAACCCACGCGTCACCGTTATCAGCTTGGTCAATCTTGTAGGGCACCATCTTGATATCTTTTTGCACAACATCATCTTTAAACTGCCTGCCAATGAGTCGTTTTATCGCAAATAGTGTGTTATCCGGATTAGTTACCGCCTGCCTTTTTGCCGGCTGACCCACNAGCGTTTCTCCCTCATTGCTATAGGCAATAATTGACGGAGTGGTACGATCACCCTCTGCATTCTCAACGACCTTGGCTTCTCCGCCATCCATCACTGCGACGCAGGAATTCGTTGTCCCTAAATCGATACCAATTATCTTACCCATTCCTCATTTCCCCGCAATTTGTTAACTAATTTGACGTGTCGTGCGCTAACTAAACCNACNTTATGCCTGTAATATTGGCCCTATTGAGCTGATTTCAAGGGCCTCATTTCGGATACCGCACCCAATTTATANTCTCTTTCGTCTGNGCTCTAACCTTTCGAAACCATTACCATCGCAGGGCGAATAACTCTGCCATTCAATGTGTATCCTTTCTGGACAACTTCGATTACTGAGTTTGGCTCTGAATCAGGGCTTTCCTGAGTCGCAATGGCCTGGTGAAATTGGGGATCAAATGGTTCCCCTATAGGGTCAACGACCTCAATACTAAATTTAGCAAAGCAGTCGTTGAAACTCTTTAAGGTCAAGCTAACACCATCGTGAATAGCCTTTGACGACTCATCGTCGTGCTCTTGTGCCGCTAGCAAGGCGCGTTCTAAATTGTCTATCACTCCAAGTAACTCAGCACTGAACTTTTCGATTCCATACTTATGGGCTTTCTCCACATCTTGCTCTGTCCGCCTTCGCAGGTTTTGCATCTCTGCTTTGACCCTAAGCAAATCGTCCTGAGCCCTCTCTGCCGAGAGAGTGGCTTCCGAAAGCCTCTCTTTAAGCTGTTCTACATTGAGCTCTTCGTCCGAAGATTCTCCCTCTAAACCAATTGTTTCATTGCTTTGACCGGCACCAGTGTCTTGTTGATCATCTGTGCGCGCGCCTTGCTCAACTGGACCAGCCTTATCCTCGTTCTCTTGAGTAGGTTTACTCATTTATTCCTCTGAAATATTTACATTTGTGGCTCAAAGACACTTACTAAGCGCCAACTTAGTCATCGAGCGGATACGTTTTCGTTTAGGCCGTATATGGGGATTTACTTGTTGATTTCAAGCATTAAATGGCTGATTTTTAGAATCAGAAACAACCCGTGCTGAATTGTGAAATTAAAGCTGTCAGAAGCTTTACTATCCAATATACTTTGAAGAATGCTGCTACAACTCTCAATCCAAAACTACGCCACGGTTGATCGCCTCGAAATCGATTTCAAGTCCGGCATGTCCTGTATCACCGGCGAAACCGGAGCTGGTAAATCAATTATTCTAGGAGCGCTCGGACTTACCTTAGGTGACAGGGCGGATAAAACCATAGTTAGAATGGGAAAGGGGAAAGCCGACATATGTGCCGAATTTGATACCAATACTATTGCCNTAGCGAAAACATGGCTCGAGAAAAGGGACCTGCTCTCTGAGAATACCAGTACTTGTATTCTTCGTCGCGTGGTGAATAACGATGGTCGCTCAAAGGGCTATATAAACGGCACTGCGGTGACAATGAAAAATCTAAGGGATTTAGGTGAAATGTTAATCGATATCCACAATCAACATGAGCACCAGTCGTTATTGCAGAAATCTACTCACCAGCGCTTACTGGATGATTTCTGCCTAGATAAAAGTTTGAGAGGCAAACTTTCCTCCACGTGGAAGCAATGGCATCAAAATTTTAGGGAGCTGGAAAGCTTAAAAGTTCGATCCGAGGAAGATTCGGCAGAANTCCAGCTCTTGTCTTATCAATTGTCCGAATTAGAGGATTTGGCAATTGAGGAAAATGAATTTGAAAAGCTGGAAAACGAATTCAAGGAATTGAGTGATGCAGAGGAGATAATCCTTGCGTCTACTCAAGCGTTATCGGTATGCGAATCAGAAAGTGATCAGGGTGTTATCACGCTGATATCCTCCGCAATGCGTTCACTGCAAGGTATCAAGACCAAACCTAATGAAATCCAAAGTGTTATCTCCACGCTTGAAACAGCGCGAATCCAACTGGAAGAAGCCGTCTCGGATTTGCGCTCATTTCATGAGAAGTTTGATGCTAACCCGCAACGACTCAACGAACTCAACCTTCGATTAGGCGAACTGCATAGTATTTCCCGCAAACATAATGCTAAACCGCATGAACTACTCGAAATAGTTGAAACCTTGAGATCCAAACTCAATAGATTCAAGAACTCTGGTGACGAATTAGACAAGTTAGCAGCTAATGACAAGCTTTTAAGAGAGCAATACATGTTAATCTCAGCGCAAGTGACAGAGAAACGACGGGAAGGGTCTAGGGAGCTCGCAAAAAGCATTAACAACCAATTGTCCAAACTCAGCATGCAACACGCCGAGCTCAAAATTTGTTTTAAGAATCGAAATGACGAAAACCCGACCGAGGGCGGTCGTGAATCAATCGAATTTTTAGTCAGCACAAATCCAGGAGCGAAAGCCGAATCTTTGGCAAAGATTGCGTCCGGCGGGGAACTTTCTAGAATTAGTTTAGCGATTCAGGTGATTGCCGCTCAAACATCGCAAATTCCGTCACTTGTGTTCGACGAAGTCGACGTTGGCATCGGCGGTGGAGTCGCAAAACTCATTGGAAGTCTGCTCCGAACCTTAGGGGAGAAAGCTCAAATTCTGTGCGTAACTCATCAAGCACAGGTGGCGAGCCAGGGCCATCATCATTTCCTGGTCAGAAAAGAAAGTAGTCAAAACAGCACCCTGACGCAAATAGAAGAATTATCGAGAGACGCAGTTATCACTGAAATTGCAAGGATGTTGGGAGGCGANAATTTTTCNGAGGAGTCGCGAGCTCATGCTGAACAGATGGTCATCTCGAACTAGCTTNTTGCAAANTGGGCTTATTAAGATGCCACTTTNCTTGCAGTCTCCTACAGNCNTGAACCTNAGCCAGGAATCTTATAGCCGCGACTTATGAAGATCTCTTTTTTATCCTTAAGACTTGGGTCTGCCATACAGTACAAGCTTGTGATCGACAAGATCGAAGCCATATTCTGCGGCTATCTCTTCCTGCAGAGCTTCGATTGACTCGTTGTGGAACTCAATCACTTTACCCGTTTCCGTGCACACCAAATGGTCATGGTGTTCACCACTGTCGAGTTCGAAAACCGAGTGCCCTCCATCAAAGTTGTGACGCTCAACAAGCCCTGCTTGCTCAAACTGAGTCAACACGCGATAGACTGTGGCCAGCCCCACATCTTCGCCAGCATCAAGTAGGGCCTTATAGATGTCCTCTGCACTTTGATGACGCTGGTCTGACTGTTCAAGCATTTGTAAAATTTTCACCCTCGGTAGGGTTACTTTAAGCCCAGCGTTACGAAGTTCGTGGTTTTCAGAGGTCATTTTTTTCTCGCACTGCGTAAAGATTTATGGTTTTCGACAGAACATGGCGAACATGTTGGATTTCTGCCGCTAATACGGCTCAGTTTTACTGAGTTTTTACTTGAGGTATTATGCACACTGTCAAGGTCCAGGGAAAGACAAAAAAAGTCTGGGCATAGTGAGAAAGAAGACAAAGTATGAAACGAAATAGCTTAAGACTGATCATCATAACCGCATCTTTTACCGGCCTTGTTGCCTGCAACAATATCGGTTCGATGGACTTCCCGGGCGTTTATAAAATATCAATACCCCAAGGGAACATAATAACTCAAGACATGGTGGACCAACTTCGGCCCGGCATGTCCAAACGCCAGGTCATCTTTGTCATGGGGACACCGTTGGTGCGCGACCCGTTTTTTCAGGACCGCTGGGATTATATTTACAGCTTCCAACCTGGTGGTGGGCAGCGTGGTCAGGAGCGAATATCAGTTTTCTTCGTCGATGACCAACTAGTCAGCTTTGAAGGAGACTTCGTCCCTTCGGCGGTCGCAGAAGCAACCGCCGAGGGAAATACCGAAGAGCCTATCAACTAGAACTCATATCGAATTCCAAATTGAATGGACCTGCCTGGCTCAGGCGCGAAGTTTTTGAGCATTGACGCGTGATTCCTGACTTCCTCGTCCATGAGGTTTTCACCCCTTAAAAAGACTTTCAGATCACTGTCACCACGAATTTGGATGTCGTAGTCCGCGTAAAGAGAGAGCAGAGTATAACCGTCCGTCTCTAACTCAAAACGACTTACGTCATCCTGGTTGTCAACCCGCGTAACCCGAAGATTAGTCGTCCAATTATCACCGAACATCCCAAACTCGGCACCAATTTTGTTAGCCGGTATACGCGGTACGTTACCACCCGTGTCAAAGTCAGCATCTACCACGTCGCCAAAGAAGCTCAATTCACCACCATCCATGATATCGAATGAGACACGGCCCTCGAGACCCTTAAACGTAGCATCTTTCTGCATATATGCTGCTACCGGTGCCTCCATATGCTCCTCGCCCGTCAGAGTCAGAGCGATGTAATCATCAATCTCATTGTAATAAGCGCTGAACGAGGCGCTCATTACCCCTTGATCTATCCGGTACCCAAGCTCTATGTTATTGGAAGTTTCGTTATCCAGATCCACATTTCCAAGTTCATACAAGTTAGTGGCCGCATGGAAAACATAATCGTGGTCATCCTTGAGTCCGCAAGCGCCATTGTCGACGTTGGAATATAGCTCTTCCACAGTAGGAGCGCGTTCAGACCGCGCGGCACCGATTATGAAATTGGCCGAGGCGCCCAGGTCATAAATAACGCTGCCGCTGAAGCTCATTGCCGAATCGTCAAAATCACAACCGCGACCATTGTCAACGTCATTGTTTTCAAACCGAGCTCCAAACTCGAGGGTATAGTTTTCACTTTCGTATTGCTCAACAGCAAAAAAACCAACAGAGTTAGTATCCGTTTTACCGATAAACGCCTCTTCACCTGTCGCGCTAAACTCAGAATCATTGATTTGAGCACCCCAGGCACCGCTCCAGCCACCCATGTGTCGATGATTCAGAACAAACCGGCTGTTAGTACCTTCACTTTCATAAAGAGTACCAACATGCTGACCACCGTCCTCGAAATATTCGATTTCGCCATGCTCATAATCTGTCTGAGCAATGTCAGCCGTGAAGGTCTCAAAGAATCCACCATCAAAGTTGTATCCGCCTTTAGCATCGTAGCGTCTCGAGTCGANATCTAAACGAATAAATTCGACTTCTTCGTGATGCCCCTCATGCTCATCATCATGATCGTCGTCGTGATCATCATCATGATCGTCGTCGTGATCGTCGTCGTGATCTTCGTCATGGTCATCCTCGTCCTCATGGCCCGCATGAGAGTGAGTTCCTGGCGGAAGGCCATACTCATTATCCAACTGACTAACCGAGAAACCTATGAAGCCTCGATCAGTAACGTAAGAAAATCCGCCTGTAGCCCCAGAGGACTCAGCATCAGAATTCCCTATATACCCATAAGTATTTGGATCTTCCTCATCGTGGTCATCATGATCGTCGTGACGTCGTGGTCATCATGATCGTCGTGGTCGTCGTCATGCAGAGCCTCAATAGCCTCATGCATATGCTCTTCCAGTTGCTCAAGTGCCATTTCATCAATGGCCCAGCCATCGATATCGACGTTATCGTTTTTGCGCTTAAAACCATCGAAATGAAGACCAAAATCACCAACCGATGTATCCAACCTCACCACCGTCTTATCCTCATTATTAACGGTATTATGACTCTGCTGGACTATAAAGTTGGTCTCCTCTACCAATTCAGACGGGATCCGATTGTCAATGACATTCACAATCCCACCGATCGCACCGCTACCGTATAAAAGCGTTGACGGGCCGCGAAGGACCTCGATTCGGTCAGCCAGAATGGGCTCCACGGCATTCGCGTGGTCTGGACTCTGAGCAGACACATCGCTCACCCCTACGCTATTTTGTAGCACGGAGACTCTGTTACCAGTTTGGCCCCTAATGATTGGCTGACCAACCCCAGTGCCGTATGAATTGATGTTAATCCCTGGTTCATTAGCTAGAGTGGCTCCCAAGGTGTTACCAACTTTCTGGCGCAACTCATCTCCCGAGAGGACAGTAACCGGGTGAACTGTATCTGCCACCGTCTCGGGTAGCGCTGACGAGACCAAAATTTCTTCGATCTCATCCTCAGCGGCGTTAGCCTGATATCCAGTAGTTAAGACTAAACCCACACAGAGTGAGATTTTCGATCGTTTAAAAGGTAATTTCATTATGTTCACCTATAAAAAGTCTTTCGACAAAAATTGTCACAGCAATTAAAAATCACGCCTACTAAGGCGCAAATGGTATCGGAACTAAAAGGGGCCCTTAGACGAGCTAAGAGTTAGGGGGCGNGCGAGACTGGGCTTTGATTGCGCCAGTATTTCGGAAAACCTCGTCTACCAGAAGGTAGGCTTCACTTGTATTTCTAGCAAGTAATAAAAACTCTGCGGCAGACGCCATTTCATCTTCAGCACTCGCGGCTTTTAAGCAAACTTCACATTCAAATTGGCTAAGGTCCTCACCTTCATGGGTGTGGGTCGCCTCTGCGATCTGGACGGAAAGAAGGAAGACACAGAGCAACCCAGACACTATATGTCTGACTGATGGAAAGAAACTCTGCATTTTAGCGATTATAATCAATTGTTTTTCTTCAGCATTTTCGAAGAGTCGCGAAGTATCGTTCAGTTATCGGTTTGCAGTCAAGTTAATTTAGCATCGCTGTCAAGTTATTTTAACCCAACTGCTTAGCCATGGCCTCAACTGCGGGGAGCCCAACAATGTCGTGGGCCCGAAGGAAAATATCCTGCTTGGGCAGCACAGGGAGTGCGCCTGTTAACGTGGCCAGATGAATCTCTTCCTGCTCCTGTCGCTCTTTGAGAAATTCTCCGCTATCGGCGGGTGCGCGCTTATTAACCACAAGACAGTCTACTGATATATTCGCCTGCTTCAGCTGCTCATGAAGCTCGATCGTCTCAAGTACAGGCAATCTCTCCGCTGCAAGGACGATAACAAACGAAGTCATGTCGCTATCGGCAATTCGCTCTCTCAGATGGTTAAACTTGTGACGCCGCCTCAGAAGTATCTGCCGAATTTGGCTTTCCCTTTCTTGCTCTGAATCATCCGCGTTCCCAATCGTCTTGTCCTGCATCGAAGTGTCCTCACCCAGCTCGCGCACGAATTCGGCGAATCGATCAGCCTTTTCTCGGCGTTTTATTAACCCTTCCGTCCAAGCTGACATAATTTCGGGCAAGACCATCAGACGAGCTGTATGCCCCGATGGAGCAGTGTCAAATATGATCTTGTCATAATCTTTTAACCCGTCTTCGACGACGTCCGCCATTCGCTCCAGCATAGCTGCCTCGTGCATGCCAGGAGCATCTTTCGCAAGGGTGACATGCTTATCAACCTCAGAGTACAAGTTTGAAGGCATAAGTCGATGGAGCGCCGAAGATATTTCTTTTAAGTGCAGGTTAACAATTTCGTGCGGGTCTAGTTCAAGTGCATCTAATCCCGCTGTTATGCGAGTGGGCTTGCTACCGATCTTTCTTCCAAATAAATGCCCCAAGTTGTGAGCAGGGTCAGTAGAGATTAGCAAGACCTTCTCACCCAATTCAGCACATGCAGTCGCGGTAACGGCCGACACGGTGGTTTTCCCAACCCCGCCCTTACCGCCAAAAAACAATATCTTTTTGGCCTTTGCCAGTTCTAACAGCACCCGATGTGATCCAGTGGAGATCGTTCCATACCCATACGTTTGTGCCACTCGTGGAATCGATCATAAACCAGAGGTAATAGCTCTAGGGTATAGTATGCAGCCGGGTTCGGAACACCCATACTTTCCGCAAAGACGAGTAACATAAACAGGTCGTCTTCATCTCGCTGAGCTCGCGCAAATGAACGACGATACGGTGCGACATAATATTCATGTAACCCTTTTTCAATACGCTTGAGTAACGACTCTTTTTCTTTTTTTGTCACAAGTGATTCCCTTAACTAGTTATAACTCTATTATGAGGTAACTCTCTACGGAGTTAAAGTTATAGAGGCCTCAGTCTAACCATAAGTCTCTTTAGCCCGAACTACTATCGAGTCAACTAAATTGTTTGCTGACGAGGTTAGTAATTTTTCAGCNGCAACGTCAACAAGAAAGGAATCAAACTCAAACTTCATGGAGAGGGACACTTTGCAAGCGTGCTGAGCAAGACTGTCAAACGACCACCGAGCGTTAAAAGTTTTAAATTTTCCTTCCACCAATTCCATTTCGATTGAGTTTGGCCTTTTCAGTGAGTTCTTGGTTGTGAACTCCTGAGAGACTCCCGCTTTGCTTAGGCGCAACTTGCCGACAACTTGTTCATCACTTTCGCTAAGGACGGCCGCCTCTACGCACCCGAGCATAAACTCCGGGTATTTCTCAATATCATTGACTAGATCAAACATTTGATCAGCTGAGTATTCAACCAGCGCACTGCGATGGATAGACGTCATAGGCTAAGGCTAGGGTACGTATATTTGGAAGACAGTGCTAACAAAAACTAACAGCAGAACAAATGGAATGACGGTTCCCAGCGAAAAATTGATGTATTTTTCTAACCACGATCCTAGATACTTTGGATCACCCGTCGACAGCTCTGAACTCAATCCCTTCAACTTCCAACGATAGCTACAAAAAATACACACGGTAAAGCCAACAAAGGGTAGGATAGTTTCATAAAATACATCTGACACCAAATCAAAAAACGATTTAGTGACCCCACCATAACTCGTGAAGGTTGTAAAAAAGTCTGAAATTCCAAGCGACATAATGGCAGGTATTGCAAATATAGTTAGCAAGACGGCCTGCAAAAGCACGGCCTTTTTGCGCGTCAGTTTCAATTCATCAATCCAACATGAAATCGGTATCTCTATTATTGAGACCAACGAAGTCAGCGCCGCAAAGAAAACTAGCGAGAAAAATAGTACCGCTACAACGCTTGCTCCTGCATAACCAACTGCCGTTTGCATCGACAAAAATATCTGCGGCAAAAAACTGAAAATTAATCCAACACTGCTCGTCGATAAGTCATCGGTATTAGTGTTTGGATCGAAAGCAAAAATCGCCGGAAGAATGAGTAAGCCGGCAAAAAAAGCGATGCTCGTGTCGGCCACCGCCACCATTCGCGTCGATTGAGGAATGTTATCTTGACGGTTAAAGTAAGAGCCATACGTGACCAAAATGCCCATCCCCAAGGATAAGGAGAAGAAAGCTTGGCTAAGCGCGCCATTAATTACCGATAGGTTCATTCGAGAAAAATCGGGAACCAGATAATAACGTATCCCGGCAATCGCATTATCTAATGTGAGAACAAATAAGGTTAGTGAGACCAACATTAAGGCTAGTGTGGGCATGAGAATGCGCGCCAGGCGTTCGATGCCTCCTTTGACTCCACCCAGTAAAATCAAAAAGATTAAACAGAGCAACCCAAATAGGTAGCCGAACAGGCTTGGTCTTGCGACTACCTCTCCAAACGTACTTTGGTTCGACAATACATCCAGTCGACCAATAGCGATCTCTTTAATGTATACCACCAACCAAACAGTAATCACGGTATAGAAAACCGCAATCATAAACGGGGTAACTATTGCGAGAGCACCTGCGAGGCGCCATCCGCGATGTCCATTCGAAAGTTGTGAGAAAGCTCCCACGGGATTGCGATTTGTCTGACGACCCATCGCAATTTCAGCCATCATTACCGGATAACAAATAAAAGCGATGAAAAAAAGGTAGATAATTAGAAATGCTGCACCACCGTTCTTTGAAGCCATCACCGGGAACGCAACAACATTGCCCAGCCCTACCGCCGAGCCGGCTGCGGCTAGGATAAAACCCAACTTCGAACTAAACTGACCTCTGGCCTCAGTCACCGGAAACTCCATTTTTTTCAATTAATTAGCACTCTACCCTCGCTTGGTCCCCGCTGATTCTATCAGCGGCCCCATTAACGCACAACGCTGTCAATTTATTGAATCTCATTGGAGACGAGATGAAATTATCAAACTAAGACGATTCAAAGTAACTTACGAGCTATAATCATTCACCATGGCTAAATCAAAGAATGTAAAGCGAAAACCAAAGGCACCGGATACAACGATTGTCGTTAACAAAAAAGCGCGTCACGACTACTTCGTCGAAGATACATTTGAATCTGGTATTGCACTCCAAGGTTGGGAGGTAAAAAGCCTGCGATTAAAGAAAGTCCAGCTAGTAGATAGCTACGTGATCATAAAAGACGGGGAGGCCTTCCTGCTAGGGTGTAACGTTTCGCCTCTCAATACCACCAACACTCATACAATTGCCGACCCAGCTCGTACAAAGAAATTATTGCTGCATAAAAAAGAGCTCGCAAAGTTGTTTTCCGCTACTCAGCAGAAAGGGCACACATGTGTCTGCACGAAAATGTACTGGAAGAATCATCTAATTAAGTGTCAAATTGCCCTCGCGAAAGGAAAGCAATCGCACGATAAACGCGCTACAGTAAAAGACCGAGAATGGAATATCGACAAGCAGCGTATAGTGAGACAAGCGAACAGATAATCAAACCGATCAATTATTAAGAGAGCCCTATGAGTAACCCTGTTAATTTTAAGACCGAAAATCAAATTTCCTTCATCTCCATGGATGACGGGAAAGCGAACGCCATGTCAGTAGAAATGCTCAAAGGGTTAAATAATGCCCTTGATGAGGCTGAAAATGCTGGCGGAGTAGTCATACTGACAGGAAGGGAAAATATACTATCCGGTGGTTTTGATCTCGGGGTGTTTAAAAGCGGCGACAATGCACAAATATTGGAGATGTTAACCCTCGGTGCTGAGCTTTCGTACCGCATGTTAAGCTATCCCAAGCCAATAATTGCCGCGTGCAGCGGACACGCTGTGGCAATGGGAACATTTTTACTGTTGTGTTGCGATTATCGAATAGGCGCCACCGGTAATTCAAAGTTTGCGGCCAACGAGGTAGCAATCGGCTTGACTGTCCCCTATTTTGCAATCGAAGTAATAAAACAACGTATTATTAATAAACATAGAAGCAAGGCGGTAGGTCTGGCTCATTTTTTTGAGATAGAAGAAGCCTTAGAAGCTGGATTTGTCGACGAGATAGCCGAACCTGACCAAGTTCTCAGTGCCGCCATTGCAAAGGCAGAGGAATTTCTTAAATTAGATTTAGAGGCCCATAAAGGAAGTAAGCTCAGATTGAGAGAGCCTTTGTTGGCCGCACTACGAGTCGCTATAGACAGAGACATCGAGGTCTGGGAAAAACGGCAGCTGTAACAAACGGCTATGCTTTTTTATCTAGCTCGTTCTAAAAATAATAGAGATCATATTCTACGCGGCATCCATAACTAGATGATTAGTAAATACCTCATGCCGCTGGCCTTATCTGTGTTAGAATCTAAAATGTTAAAGGGGGCGATTCGGATTCGACGCCGGTATCAACACCTTGAGTGCATGTCGAGAGGGTAGTGACTCTCGTTAAAAAATTA